>NZ_JBFEGH010000008.1:0-163060 GCF_047228925.1 Terribacillus jepli
ACTACAACTTACACTGTCAAATCCGGTGACAATTTGAGCAGTATCGCTCAACGTTTCGGTATGACGCTTGCTGAAATTATCTCACTGAATAACATCACCAACCCGGACAAGCTTCAGATTGGCCAAAAATTGAAGGTTTATTCTTCCGGTGGAGATGGTGGCTCTGACGGTGGATCTACGCGCCCAACTACCACTTATACTGTCAAATCCGGTGACAATTTAAGCAGCATTGCACAACGCTTCGGTATGACGCTGAGCGAAATTATCTCACTGAATAATATTACTAACCCAGATAAGCTTCAAATCGGTCAAAAACTGAAAGTTTATGATAACGGTAGTGGAAATGATGATGGAAATGACAATGGCGGAGGTATTGGAGATGGCGGAGCACCAACTTCTCGTGTTACCGAAGCTCAATTGAATCAGATTGGTTGGTCAAGCACTTATATCTCTCAGACTATGCTGGACGATTTGAATAGTTGCTTGGAGAGATATAATATCACTACTAAATCCAGACTAAGTCATTTTATCAGCCAGTGCAGTCATGAATCAGGAGCTGGTAGATGGAAAACCGAATTGGCAGATGGTACTGCATATGAAGGACGTACTGATTTAGGTAATACCCAACCTGGTGATGGTCCTAAATTCAAAGGCGCAGGTTATATTCAATTGACAGGTCGCTACAATTATACACGCTTTGGAAATGCAATCGGTGATCCTCAAGTTGTAGCGCAAGGTGTCAATTACGTCGCTGCAAATTATCCATGGACAAGCGCTGGTTTTTGGTGGCATTCAAACAATATGAATGCTCTATGTGATACGAATCCATCAGTTGAAGCTGTTACCCGACGAGTGAATGGCGGATACAGAGGTCTTGAAGATCGCAGAATGTATTACAACAGATGTATCAATGTATTTTAATCAATAAAAAGGGGCGGTTTATATAACCGCCCCCACTTTTTCCATCAGTGAATCTTGCAAGCTGAATCCCTTATTGAATCAAATCGATAACTTTTTTCACTTCTTGTTCACTGCCTGGGTCTATGTAAACCTTCTCTGTATTTTTAACGATGTTCTCTGTTTCTTTTAGCATTGCGCCATCTTCTAAATCATCGCGGGAGTCCCAGCGCAATGGAACATTATAAACATTGATTGTACCATCGCCATTACCACTATAAGTCACTGAACCATCCACTAGGCGTCCACCTGCTAATTGAATGACATCTTCAGGATATGTAGCACTTGTAGCGTCGTCAGGATTTACTGGTTGACCAGCTGGTATGTGTTGGACATTCAATTCATCAATTTGCTGATTTGGACCTAGTTGCAGCCAAACTCGAGCATATTCGATTTCTTTGGAAGAATAAGCGGATAATACGCTATCTTCAGATGTTTCTTTGGAGCCATCTTTCAATGTTCCTTCTGATGAATCACCGTCATCATTGGATGTTCCAGTTTCATCGGAAGAACCTTCTCCAGTATTATCTTTTGCTGCAGAATCATTTGAAGAAGTTCCATTAGAATCGTCTGTTCCAGATTCAGTAGAGCTATTAGCGGATCCAGCAGACTCATCTGTACCTGATGTTTCCGTATTATCTCCAGAGGAACCTGTTTCCTCATCAGTTTCGTCTACCTGGCTATCATCTTCCGGATCACTAGCTTTTTCTTCAGATTTTGTAGCAGTGTCATTGTCAGTTGCATTTGTTTGAGTTTCTTCATTCGAACCACCTGAACATCCTACAAGCAATAGAACGAGCAACAGTAAAGCGATATTACAGTAAACGACTCTTTTTGATTTGAGCATTCGACTCTACCTTCCTTTCTTTTACAAAATAACACATTGGTAGCGTATGTCAATACTGGAATCGTGTGTAAAAGAACAATAGAGAATTTCAGCCTATTCATAAAATAAATGAAGACAATAATGCGGCATATATACCTATTTCTAATTGCTCTTCTTCCCTATTTTTGAGACGTAACAAAAATAAAGTTAGTTATGTATTTAGGAGGAACTCAGATTGTCATCGGAAATCTTTCATAATAAGAGTGAAACTTTATCCAATATTAGCAGGGCAGCTGCAGAAAATGAAAACAAAAGTAACTCGATCCAATCTGCTATCGAACTTTTAACAAATGAGCTTGATCAAAAGTTATCTTTAATTCAAGATGATCTAACTATCAACTTAAACCCTGGCGATAGTATCATGTCACCCTCGCCTATTTATCAAGATACAAAGGTATTCAGAGAATCTGGAGTGGATGTAACCATTCTACTTAAATCCAGATATGAAATAACCGAACAGATATGGATCGATAATTTTGATTTTGGTTGGGTCACTATATCCAGCGAGGATAAAAAGGTACCTATAGATCATGCTAATCTAGCAGGAATACGATAAATTCACGATTATCTGTAATAGCAGGTGTAAATGGTGCTGTCTTGCCTGTATTGGATATTAACATGTTATTTGGCTACGAGAATAAACCTGAATTATATATAGATGGCATTACGATTGCATGGGGTTCTAAATTCAGGGGGCTATCAGGTGCAGAAAATGCAGGTAACGAATTGATTGCACTATCCGGTTCAAAGGCAATCTGTTACATGGAAGGTTTGACACAAGGTGGTCATGCACTGGTGCGGGAACTGCGACTGGTTTGGCATTTCCAAACTCTAAAAGGCGCGCCATCATGGCTAGTTATGGTTCCAGTGGTCAAGGCCGCTCAATCACAACTGCAAAATTGCACAGGTTCATATGCTGTCTATTGTATATGGGATTCTGATATGCACGTTTCAATCGGATATGTCCGGTTGTGTAAATGGCACAGCGATGATCATTAAGATGGTGCCGTTTATCCTGCACCGTCTTTTGATATTGGGATACAGCACTCTCTTCTTGCATCCAACGCTTTAACATCAGCCCCCGCATACAACCCAAAATATCTTTTACAAGTGCCCGGTAGAATGGCTCCCTCTCCCCATTCTACCGGACCTTTCTAAAGGATATTTATAAAAATTCCTAAACTTTGGACACTTCCCTATCAAAAGTTAAGGAGACTATATTTATGATAAAAGAAATACCGGAACGACTGGCTAAACTTGAAATCATTGTAGAAGGACATGACAAACGTCTTAATAAGCAAGAGGAAAGTACAGCAATATTGAATAAGCTCTCCCAACTCTCTGAGTTACAAATCGAACTCAATAAAGATATGAAAGAGCAGCTTGAAAAAACGAATGAATTAATGTATTCCACTAGGACTGATGTAGTCGAGATTAAAAAGGACATGACATATTTGAAGGATGAGATTGGGCAGTTAGATGAAAGAACCACAGAACTTGAAGATGATGGTGAAGAGAATCTTAAAGATTGGAAGAAAATCGTTCTAACTGTAGTAACTTCATTGATCAGTGGTATTCTTCTAGCACTGTTTGGCGTATGGATTGGTAAATAAGAGGCCTAGGTTAAACTACCTTTGCCCCTTAAATTAAAGTTTGAGGAGGGGTTTTTTATGGATCATGGCACCATTATTCGTACTGCCGTGTTAATCATTGCACTAATCAACCAATTTTTGATAGCATATGATCTTACTCCTATTCCCGGCACGGAAGATACTTGGGGCAAAGTACTATCTTCAACATTTACTATAGTCGCTGCAGGTGTAACATGGTTTAAAAATAACTATATTACTGCTAAAGGCCAGAAACAGAAAGAAGTACTTCAAAAAGAAGGATTAATTAAGACGAAGTAATTTAAGAGTATTATTCCAATTAATAAGCCACTCCGAAATCGGAGTGGTATATAACACTTATAAAGTTTTCTTGAGTTTTGAATGACACAGTCATCTTTATAGTAGTTAAAGCAGTGGCATGAGCAATGTCCTGTTGGTGAACATCCTCAAAAGAGCTTCCTTAGGCAGCATTATCGTTATCATTATTTTTATTTGGAATTGTTCGCTTCCCCAAAGAATACAATCCCGATGCCGCCAGCCCAGCAAAACCTCCTGACCATAATCGCAATACAAGATCCATTTCAGTGAACGGCCAAGCAAGTGACCCTACTAATAGACCTATCAGCAAGCTGATCAAGGGTAGATACCTGTTATTTACGGCAACTGTCTTTTTGAGCAGCTGCACCAAAGCAACTACAACGGGGCTGATAATCGAAGCAAAGGTCATTACCTCTTCCATGATTCCTCATCTCCTCCGATTTTTGTATTGCCTTAATAGATTCTAGATGTAGTACGTGGTTTCCCTTCAATCATTCAGATGTCCCAAGTCACATGATCATAAAACAATTCTTTAGGATCAGAGAATACAAAGAAAAATTATGGATTTAGTTTAGTGTTATGGTTCTGTTTAAAATCAATCATCAGAAAAATCTTTGAAGTCCTTCCTTCCATAACATTACCGTATTTTACTTAATTTTATGACACAATTTGTTAAGCCAAATAAAAAAAGCCGATTCCTAAGAAAGGGAATCGACCTTAAAAAATTCTCATGAACACATTATAGTGTGACAATGACCGGACCATTTTTAGTCAGGATAATCGTATGTTCCAATTGAGCTACAAAGCTTTCTTCTGTAGCATAGGTCCAGCCGTCGTTTTTTTGGAATACTTCTTCTTCAGAAGTGGAGATAAATGGTTCGAACGCGATAACCATGCCATCTTTCAATAATTCATCATCCGTTGTATCCCGATAATTATAAATATGATCAGGTGCTTCGTGTATGGTACGTCCAATACCATGTCCTGTAAGGTTTGTGATAACAGTTAAGTCATGCTGTTTTGCTGTTTGGAATACTGCTCTTCCGATTCCGCTTTTTTTGGAACCAGGTTTTGCTTTCTTCAGGCCTGCTTCAAATGCCTTTTTAGCAACATCGCAAATCTTCGTCAGCACTTCGTCACCTTCCCCTACTACAAACGAGATACCAGTATCTGCGAAATAACCATTCTTTGATCCGGAAACATCTACATTCACCAGATCACCTTCTTGAATGACGCGCTGCCCCGGAATACCATGTGCCACTTCATCATTGACACTGATACAAGTAAACCCCGGAAAATCGTATTCGCTTTT
Organism: Terribacillus jepli; assembly: GCF_047228925.1. Taxonomy (NCBI): domain Bacteria; kingdom Bacillati; phylum Bacillota; class Bacilli; order Caryophanales; family Bacillaceae; genus Terribacillus; species Terribacillus jepli. The sequence continues at coordinate 5,084 of NZ_JBFEGH010000008.1, forward strand.
TGGAGCAGAAACGGCCCCTTCTTTCTCAAACATTTCCCCAGCTATATCATCAAGTTCTTTCGTCGTTACGCCAGGCACTGTTTTTTGTACCAATTCATCCCTGATGGAGGCAACGATCCTGCCAATTTCCTTTAAAGCCTTAAAGTCTGCTTCTGTTTTTGCAATCATTTTTTTACCTCACTATCTTTTATCATCAATTTTAAGTAAAATGTGTTATCAAAAAAACTGGCACCAGTCGTATCAAGCGTTTCTTAACATGTACCGATCGCGTCATGAGTCCGCAAAAATGGCACTAGTACATTCCATTATATCACCTTATTTTAGCTGATGTAATGGGATGTATTTATATACTTCCTTAATCTTTTTCCTTGAAGGTGGATTACTTTAAAACCTCTTCCCTTCTTAGAAAAAAAGCTACTCCCTTAGGAGCTGCTAATCCATCAAGTAGAACAAGTCTACTGGTACTGTTGCCTTTCACCATGAAATGTCCGCGTGTCTCATCGGTATCAGACTTGCTAATACCTAACACTGGTACATATGCAAATGGTGCTGATTGGTCAGTGAAGCGTTCGTATCAAATAGTGTGACAGAGTTAGTGGCACCGTCAGCAATTGGAATGAAAAGTATACTCAATTCATCTACTAAACCTTCAGTCAAAAAGGAGCCATTTAAAACTCCTCCACCTCCTAACATTAATTTATCGATCGAGAATAATTTTTTAGTTTTTGTACTACTGAAGTAAAAATTCAAACTGTCCTTACCGCCAAAAATATAAGAGATGTCTATATTTTGCAAATGAGCTAAGTAAGCATCAGAAACCTGCTGTATAAGGATTTCTATTATATTTCCTCTGACTTATGTTCATTCCAGGGAGCAATAGAATTTTTGTCCATCCTAATTTACCGGGAGGATCTGCTGCAAATGCATATGTAGGGAATCATGGATAAAGAAAGGAATAACTTCATCTTCACAGTCAATAGCTAAGGATCTGGGAAGTTTTATGGAGAGGATTCTATAGGTTTCCTAGATGGTCAAAACGAAAAATCAAATTTCATGATTAAATAATTAGAAAAACCCCTGATACCATTGTATCAGGGGTTTGCCTATTACATATTAAAAGTCTTCCATATACTGATCGCGTTCCCATGGGTGGACTTGCGTGCGGAACATATCCCATTCGATTTCTTTTGCTTCGATGAAGTGTTCGAATAGGTGATCTCCTAGTGCTTCGACGATGATGTCGTCGGATTTAAGCTGTTCAAGAGCGTCGAATAATGTAGCTGGAAGATCTGCTACGCCGTTCTTTTCTCTTTCTGCTTTATCCATGACATAGATGTTGCGGTCGATGGATGCTGGTGCTTCCAGGCTGTTTTTGATTCCATCAAGTCCTGCAGCCAGCAATACGCTCATTGCTAGATATGGGTTCGCTGATGGGTCAACGCTGCGCACTTCGACACGCGTGCTTGCTCCGCGAGCGGATGGTACGCGGATCAATGGGCTGCGGTTCTTACCGGACCATGCAACGTAGCATGGAGCTTCATAACCTGGTACAAGTCGCTTGTAAGAGTTAACTGTCGGGTTAGTAACCGCTGTGAAATTAACCGCATGCTTCAACGTACCTGCGATGAATTGGTAAGCTGTTTCAGAAAGCTTCAGCTCGCCGCTTTCATCGTAGAATGCGTTTTTGCCGTCTTTGAATAGAGACATGTTGCAGTGCATACCCGAACCGTTCACACCGTATAGTGGTTTCGGCATGAATGTTGCATGCAGACCATGTTTTCTGGCGATTGTTTTAACTACTAGTTTGAATGTTTGGATATCATCCGCATGCTTCAGTGCATCAGCATATTTGAAATCGATTTCGTGCTGGCCTGGTGCCACTTCGTGGTGGGAAGCTTCAATTTCAAAGCCCATCTCTTCCAGTTCCAATACGATATCACGACGAGTCGTTTCACCCAAGTCAGTAGGTGCAAGGTCAAAGTATCCGCCTTTATCGTTCAATTCCAAAGTTGGATCGCCTTTTTCATCGAGTTTGAACAAGAAGAATTCCGGCTCTGTACCGATGTTGAATGCGCTGAATCCAAGCTCTTCCATCTTTTTCAGGTTACGCTTCAGGTTGTAACGCGGGCAGCCTTCGAATGGCTCTCCTTCTGGAGTATAGATATCACAGATGAAACGTGCCACTTTGCCTTTTTCGCTTGTCCACGGGAATACAACGAATGTATCCAGGTCCGGGTAAAGCTTCATGTCGGACTCTTCGATGCGTACGAAACCTTCGATGGAAGATCCGTCAAACATCATTTCATTATCCAATGCTTTGTCCAGCTGGCTGAGCGGGATTTCCACGTTTTTGATTGTGCCAAGCAAGTCGGTGAACTGCAAGCGAATGAACTTTACGTTCTCCTCCTTGATAATCTTGATTACATCTTCTCTAGTAAATTTCGCCATTCTTTCTCCTCCTCTATTAATGGAAGAATCGTGATAACTCTCCCTGGCGTAACGAAGCTTTACCCAAACGGCCGGTGTCCATCAATTCCTGACGCAGCATCTGTCTTAGTGCCTTGTCGGAGATCTCCGGTGCGATCGGGGTCTCAAGCATATCAGCTGACGGTTTTTCTTTATATGGCAGCATTTGCTTGATACCGGCAAGATTGATTCCTTTGTCGATCAATTCCTTGATCTCCAGCAGTCGATCTACATCATTAAATGAGAAAAGACGCTGATTGCCTTCTGTTCTTGCTGGGAAAATCAGTCCGTTGTCTTCATAGTAACGGATTTGTCTTGCTGTTAATGCAGTAAGTGATTTTACAATACCAATAGAGAACAAGGGCATAGATCGGCGATTCATGTCACTCATTTATCGTCCATCCCCTTTCCTTATGTACTCTACGTCTATTATAAACGTAGGTAATTTTAAATGTCAACACGTGTTAGCTTAGTTGACACGAAAATTTTTAGTATGCTTGATTCGTTGATATCAAGCCTTTTTCTAATAGATTATGAGCTGCATCGATAATGGCGAGCTTCACATGAGCATAAGTCAAACCACCCTGGACAAAAGCCGTATATGGCGGACGAATCGGTCCATCCGCTGTCAGCTCGAGGCTGGCTCCTTGGATGAAGGTACCGGCTGCCATGATGACATCATTTTCATACCCTGGCATTGGTGCTGGATGCGGCGTCACATGCGCATTGACTGGCGACGCATGCTGGATGGCCTGGCAGAAGGCAACCATTTGATCTGCGGTATGGAAGTTCACCGATTGGATCAAATCAACACGTTTGGCATCGAATTTCGGTGAAGTCGAAAAGCCAAGTAACTCCAGGAATCTGGAAGTGAAGATCGCCCCCTTCAGTGCCTCACCGACGACATGGGGCGCCAGGAAGAAGCCCTGGAACAGCTCTTGCAGCATACCCAATGTCGCGCCTGTCTCTTTTCCAAGACCTGGCGCAGTCAAACGGTTGGCACATAACTCGATCAAATCGGCTCGCCCGGCAATATAGCCGCCCGCGCGGACAATACCACCGCCTGGGTTTTTGATCAAAGATCCGGCAATCAAATCCGCCCCGACGTGAAGCGGTTCTTTTGTTTCCGCAAATTCCCCGTAGCAGTTATCGACAAATACGATGACTTCCGGATACTTCTCTTTGACGAAAGCTATCATGTCACCGATCTCGGCAACAGAAAACGAAGGTCGGTCGGCATATCCTTTGGAACGCTGGATTGCCACCACCTTCGTCTTTTCGGAAATCTTCGCTGCTATAGCCGTATAGTCGATTGCGCCTGCATCGGTTAAATCAACTGCATCATATGTTACTCCGAAATCTTTCAACGACCCTGTATCTTCCTGCTGGTTCCCGATGACACCTTCCAGTGTATCGTAAGGTTTGCCAGTGATATATAGAAGCTCATCTCCCGGACGAAGGACACCGAATAACGATGTAGTGATCGCATGCGTCCCGGAAACAATCTGAGGCCGCACAAGTGCATCTTCTGCGCCGAATACTTCTGCATATACTCGCTCGAGGGTCTCGCGACCGAAATCATCGTACCCATAACCTGTTGTCGGGTTGAAATGACTGTCACTCACGCGCTGGTGACGAAATGCATCCATCACTCGTTTCTGGTTTTCTTCTGCGATACGATCTATCTCAGCGCGCTGGGCGCCGGTTTCTTCTTCTGTTCTTCTTGCTGTTTCTTTTATCATGCTTCATTCTTTCCTTTCAATTGATGAACAAGCGGATGATCAGGCAATACATACCCGCTCACTTCATAGGCATCCAGTGCCTCATTGTATGCCCTTTTTGTCATAATCGTTTCCTGGGTGAGCTTGTCCAATAGACGACCGCCTGTCGCAGGTACGATTGTATCATAGAATTCACTTGTTTCCTGGATCATTTCCTGCACTTTTTCCATTACATATCGGCGATCTTCTTCTTTAAACGCCGATATCTGCATATATGGATGCGCGCTGGCAATGAAATCCTCCGTCAGTAGATCTGCTTTGTTATAGACTGTCAGAATCGGCAAATGATCTGCTCCAAGATCTTTGAGCAATTTCAGTACAGTCGCTTGCTGCTGTTCATGATCCGGATGTGCACTATTGACCATATGAATGATGAAATCCGCCTCGGTCACTTCTTCAAGTGTCGAACGGAAAGCTGCGATAAGTGCTGTCGGCAAATCTTGGATGAAGCCGACGGTATCAGTCAGTAATGCCTGGAAACCCGATGGAAGCCGCATTCTGCGTGTCATCGGATCGAGCGTCGCAAACAACTGATCCTGCTCGAGGCTGTCATTCCCGGTCAGCCGGTTGAATATCGTCGATTTACCAGCGTTCGTATAGCCGACCAAAGCAATCTGGAATGCCTGATTCGCTTTGCGTCTTTCCCGGTAGCGAGATCGGTGCGAGACGACTGCTTTTAGCTGATGCTTGATTTCATCAATCCGGCGACGAATATGCCGTCTGTCGGTTTCGAGTTTCGTTTCTCCAGGGCCCCTTGTTCCGATTCCGGCACCAAGACGGCTCATTTCCGTGCCTTGTCCATAAAGTCTTGGCAGCAAATACTGCATCTGCGCCAGCTCCACCTGCAGTTTCCCTTCACGGGTATGCGCGCGTGTTGCAAATATATCAAGGATCAGCTGACTCCGGTCAATGACACGGACCCCGATATGGTTGCTGATATTCTTCAATTGTCCCGGAGATAATTCATCATTGGATATGACGAGGAGCGGCTCTTCTTGCTCGACCAGTTCGGCAAGCTCATCCAGCTTGCCGGCTCCGAAATATGTACCAGGATGCAGGCGTTCCCGTTTCTGCGTCACAATTCCTGCAACGACCCCGCCTGCTGTCTTCGTTAGAGCTTGCAATTCATCGAGCGAGGATTGAAATCGCTCCAAAGTTTGATTTTGGTGATGGACTGCCATCAATAATACACGTTCCATACTGTCACCCTTTCCATATGTCATTATACCCTATCAGACAAGGAAAAAGCCTTCGCTTTATGCGAAAGCTTGGAAATGAATGAAGGAATGACAATCTGTGCTTCCTGTAGTGAAGCTGATCTATTTCACTACGTCCCCTGTATTGACAATTCTAATCTTTACTTCGTAGTCCACTTCTGCATTTGCAAAGTGATTATCCCAATCCTTTTTCATCTTTTGATATTCCCTTGGATAAGCGATTCGAAAACTGTCGGAGAACCCGACGACTTCCGTTTTATATTCATCCTGAAGCTTTTTCATCGTTTCCTTCATCAATCTCTTGACTTCTTTTTCTGCCAAACTTCTCAACTCTTGTATGTAACGTTCAGACAAATTATGGGCAGACTGGGACCAATCTTCTGTTATCCATCCATCCGCTTCACTCTGCACCAGGAAGGAAAGACGCCCGCCTTGTAATTTTGGTTTAACTTTTGTCTTATAATTCTGCACTTCGTATACAATCGTATGCCCTTTTTCATCCTGGAATTCCAGTAACCCAGCCTTCCCTTCGCCGCTCAGCCAGTTTACCCCCTCCACCTCTTCAGTCGTCAAGAAACCAGCGAGCTTCCTGTCCTTCCCTTTTATTATGCCGGCCCCGTCCACTTTGATCGTATTATTTTCCTTCACGACATTCGGCAAGGTAAAGCTGATCCGGGAAGCCAGATTGGCAGCCAACTCACCTAAGCGTACTGGGGGCAGGATTTTCAGCGTGCTTGTTTTATTCTCGAAAATGCTGCTGATATAGCTGCTGGGTATCTCCCCTTCGATGTTCGTGTCCAATACATCAAATGTTTTCTGCTCGCTTAGGACAACATACGGGCTAAGACGTGTCACATTATCACGCATGATCTGATCGAGCATAATCGAAAGATCGTATTTGCGCGCTATTTCTTGATTGATGATGATGGATTCCAGATGATCCGTGTACACAGGATAAGGCAGCTGAAGGGAGATGGAACGCAGAATATCCTGAACCGAATCTCCTTCAAGGGTAATATCTTGGTACATTTTCCCTTGCGGCATCGTCCCCTGTTCTCCTTTTTTCTTGGTACTGGCAATCTGGGTGGTATGCTTGATCGGGGTCTGTTCATTCTCACTGCTATCGATGCCAAAGCCGATCACAAAAGACATTTCCTCGATATCCGCACTGTCCCAGCAACCGGAAATGAATAGCAGCGAAGCAATTGCACATAGACAGAGATTACGTACCCTTTTGTGTCTCTTCACTGTATCTCAGCCTCCTCAAAACCGCAATAATCAAAAGCAGCGATGGCACGAGGAATGAAAAAGCAAAGCTTGTCCAGCCGATCATCGTCCCCATCTTTTCCAATTGATTCAAATCCTGAGGAATCAAACAAATGATATACACTGCGGCCAAAAGGAAATAATTTGCCTTTTTATATGATAGACGTGTCAGCTGGGAGATGCCTTTTGCCGCCACATATTGGCAGACCACATATGTCGTGAACATCTGGATCAGCCAAACAACCAAGAATAGCGAATCAAAACGTTCAAAGAGAATACCTTCGTATTCGTATTCTTGGATGAGGGCAAAAGTCGGCCACTTCTGATGCTTCATCCTGTCTACCGACAATCCGCCAGTAATGATGACAACAGCCAATAAGTAAATGGAAACGGGTATGACAATCCCAAGCAACGCGACCTTCTTCGCGTCTTTAGGTTTCTGCATCATGGCAACGAATACGAGCATGAATTCCAATCCGCTGAAAGTGAGGAATGTCGGAGTGACTCCCTTTAATATAGGAGCAACTCCAAGTCCGAATACCGGCCGCAGGTTATTTATTTCAAATACTTTGAAACCAAGACAAAATACCAGTATGAAAATGAATAGACATACAGGCGTCAATAGCTCGATCAGCCGAGCAATCGGATTGATGCCGCCTACCAGCAGGTAAATGGCCACCCAGTACATGCTGATCAGAATGACAGGAATCGGCGTTTCTTCCAACAAATAAAACTGTGTCAATTCCCCCATGGATCGTATTTCAAACGCGCCGATCAAAAGCGCGTATCCGATGAAACCAATGCTTAATATCGACCCCAGCCATTTGCCGACGATCAGCTTATTGAATTCGAAAAAGGTGAGGCGGTCAAAGCGAAGGCTCAAAGCCACAATGATAAGACAGGATAGATAAGCACATAATCCGCCCAACAGTACACAAATCCATAAATCCGGCGTTTCGACTTTCATGGCCAGATTCCGCGGCAAGGTAAAGATACCTACCGCAATCAGTGTTGTTGCAAGCAACGAAACCATTTGTACTGTCGTAATCCGAGTTGTTCCCATTTTCATATGCCCTATCTCCTAATATTTCTTTCTTCTGACTTGGTCCTTCGGGAAGTACTCTGCAGGACGATTTCTTATCGTAAACAAAGGCATGCGGAGAAGAAAGTCTTTCCAGTCTTCTTTGCTGTATAATGTGCCCGGAGTGATATATGGCACACCAAAGCTGCGCAGCTTGACCGCATGGACACATAGTGCCAAAAAGAATAAACTGATTCCGTACAAACCGAGGAAAGCAGCTGAAAACATAGCAAAGAATCGGAGTACCCTCAGTGCGATACCTGCTCCGTAGTGAGGAGAGACAAAGGATGCGATGGCTGTGGCGGCAACAACAATGACCATGATCGGACTGACCAACCCAGCCTGCACCGCTGCTTCCCCGATGATCAGGGCACCAACCAATCCGACAGTTTGTCCCACCGGCCGCGGCAGCCTGAGTCCCGCTTCCCTTAGCAATTCGATCGATACTTCCATCAGCAGCGCCTCGATGATCGTCGGAAATGGGACACCAATCCTCGTTCCGGCTATGGCAAGCGCCAAATCAGTAGGAATCAGCCCTTGATGGAAAGATACGAATGCAATATAAAAAGACGGCAGGAATATACTCAGAAAGGCCGCCACATACCGAAGCAGCCGAATCAGGGACATCGGGATCCAGCGCTCATAATAATCCTCCGGTGACTGCACCATCATGGAGAAGGTTGCCGGTACAATCAGAGCATACGAAGAGCCATCAAGCAGGATCCCCACCCGCCCCTCCAAAATCGCTCCCATTACGCGGTCGGGCCGCTCCGTTGCCTGCACTTGCGGAAAAATGGACATATAGTCATCCTCTATCAGCTGTTCGATATAGCCAGTATCTGCTGCATGATCGATATCCAGTTTTTTTATTCGATCTTTCACTTCCATAACCAGCTCTTCATTGGCGATATCTTTAACATACACAACCGTCAGCTGTTTGCTCGTTCTTTCCCCTACATTAAAGTCTGTGAATGTCAAATTGGGATCCGTTGTCATTCTGCGCAATATCGCTGTATTATCACGAATATTTTCAATGAAACTCACACGAGGTCCTCTGACCAGCGCTTCGGTGATCGGTTCGTCCAAACTACGCGAAAGCCATTTTTTCACACTAAGCACAAATGCTTCATCCAGTCCCGCGACTAACAGCAGCACAGATCCGGACAGAAGCTGCCGTATCATTTTATCCGTATCTTTCAGTGCCTTTATATCACTGACTTCAAGCGCATGATAAAGCAAGTAATCCTTTATGCTTTCACTCTTGAACAGATGGAAGCCGGATTTAGACTGCTTGCCATGCATCAGCGGGTGAAGGATGGATTGATGCAATAGCTGCTGATCAACCAATCCATCAATATGGATAATTGTACAGCTGCGATTATCCAGTCCCAATTTGAATTGACGGAAAATGATATCGGAGCTATCACCGACAATGGCTTTGATATGTTCCACGTTCTGTGCTAATTTTGAAGACAGAACAAATTGATTCGGAATGAAGGTCTGCTCTTTTCGTTTGTGGACTTTTTTACGGAGCGCTATTAATTTATTGACCAGTACCGTAGACAAGACTGGTACGAGGACAACAACGATCGTGCCGATCCACACATCCAACCGCAGAAGAAATTCAAATATATTTTCCATCATGTGCACTCCTTGTTATGTATATACTGCCCCAGCAATATCCGGCTATGCACCATATGAACACTCTTTTTAAGCAAAAAAAGCTCATTGCGCAGCCACGCAATGAGCTTTTTTTCACGTTCCGGGTCATTCTTCGTGATTCAAATCGGCAACTGTCATTTTCATCAGTTCCTCTGTCGACAAATGATGATCATGGCGCACAAGCCGGACTGCTTGCATCCGTATCGCTTTCTCGATGATATTACGTACAAAGCGAGCGTTGGAAAAATCAGCTGTCCGTTTCGCTTTCTGCTGGACGATGATTTCTTTCAGCTTCCATTCCGCTTCCTTCGTCAGCTGATACTCTTTCTCTAAAAGCATACCTTTGGCTATATCCATTAGTTGTTCAGACTTATAATCGGGGAACTCGAGCTGTATGGGAAACCGTGAACGCAGACCAGGGTTCAAACTCATGAAATGTCTCATCTCCCGGGGGTAACCGGCCAGGATAAGGATGAATCGATTGGACGCATCTTCCATATGTTTGACAAGCGTATCGATCGCTTCTTTCCCGAAGTCTTTTTCTCCTCCGCGTGCAAGCGAATAGGCTTCATCTATGAATAGGATACCACCCATGGCACGCTGAATGAGAGCTCTTGTTTTTTGAGCCGTGTGTCCGATATATTCGCCGACCAGGTCTGCTCTTTCCGCTTCGATGAAATGACCTTTATCCAAGACATCCATATCGCGAAAAACAGTAGCAAGCTTACGTGCAACCGTCGTCTTTCCTGTGCCGGGGTTGCCTTCGAACAGCATATGCAGCACTTGCTTCTCTTGTTTTAACCCCGCTGCCTCTCGTTTCTGGCTGATATGGACATTAGCATAAATTTCTTTGATTGTTTTCTTGAGCTTCTCCATTCCGATGAAGGAGGCGAATTCCTGGTCGATATGACGGAACGGATCGATATCGCGCTTGGCAGCACCACTTTGCAGAGGTTCCGTCTCCTGCTGCCTGTTTTTCAAGACGATATTGATTTTTCCTTTCGCATTCGTAACTTGAGCTTCCATATGATCACCCCTCACTGCAGTTTACGCTCAAGACGGGAAGGCCGTGACAAATGCCCAATGGTCTTTTTCTACTTTATTCAGACGCACCGCGCTTTAAAACAAAAATAAAAAACGAACGCCTGAGGCGTCCGCTTTGGTTTAGCTCTGTTCTTTATAATCCAGCGATACATTCTTCACTGGGGAGAATGTGGAAATCGCATGTTTGAAGATTAATTGCTGTCTTCCTTCCGTTTCGAACAATACAGTGAAATTGTCAAACGCCTTCACTGTTCCGCGGATTTGGAAGCCATTCGTCAGGAAAACAGTGACTTGCATACGTTCTTTGCGCAATTGATTCAGATATTGGTCTTGAATATTAACAGATTGAGACATCTATTCCCCTCCTAATTTCTATACGGTTCCTATTTCTACCTTTGTTCCAGCTTTCCTGCAAGTTCTTCTAAAATAATTCTAAATTTTTGTTTTTTTGTCGCAGGCGTTATCGTATACCAGTTCACATCCATCTTATTGCGGAACCACGTATATTGCCTTTTGGCGTAACGCCGGCTGTTCTGCTTCAGCTGGGACACCGTATCTTCCCAGTCCATTTTCCCTTCCAGATAAGGGATAAACTCCTTATAGCCGATTGCCCGCATGGATTGTGTATCCTTGATGCCACGATCGACCAGTTGCTTTACTTCTTCCAGCAAACCGTCAGCAAGCATCTTATCAACTCGGAGATTTATCTGTTCATAAAGCAAATCCCGATCCATCTCCAACCCGATCACCGCAGCATCATAACAAGCATCAGGTTCGATTTCTTCGTGCTCACTCATTCTTTTACCGGTTCGGTGGTAGATTTCCAGCGCCCGGATGACCCGGCGGATATTATTGGGATGAATTCGCTCCGCTTGTACTGGATCTACTTCCTGAAGCCGGCTGTGCAAGTGCTGCGCTCCAAATTCTTTGGCTTCCTGCTCCAGCTGCTGCTGATAGCTATCATCCCGTTTTGCCTCAGAAAAATCGTAGCCGTAAAGCGCGGCCTGTATGTATAAGCCGGTTCCACCTGCAATGACCGGTAGTTTCCCGCGACTTGCAATGTCCTTGACACAAGCTTCCACGTCGGCTTGGAAATCAGCTGCAGAATAATTCTCATCAGGATCGCGGATATCAATAAGATGATGCGGAATTCCTTGCTGTTCTTCTTTGGTGATTTTTGCTGTTCCAATATCCATGCCTCTGTATATCTGCATGGAATCGCCGCTGATCACCTCACCGCCGAATTTTTTTGCGATTTCGATACTCAGCTGGGTCTTGCCGACACCCGTAGGTCCGACAACGACGATTATTTTCTGTTTCTCCATGTCATTCTCCTTCTTTAACATGTCATTAGTTTAGCATAACACTGCAAAGAAAGATAAACGAAAAGCCGTGCGCGCCTCGCACAGCTTATTTTTGGTCGGAATCGATAAGATACTTCGTCAGGCGGATGGCTTCATATTCCAATCTGCCGAGGATACTCACAAGCACGCCAGCCGTGGCATCGTCTTCCTGCCTTTTCGCAAGCGGTATGCCGGTGATTTTTATCTCCTGTGCGAGCTGACTGTAATCATGACGCAAAGTCCTGACTACCTCATAATCTTCATCATCGGCTTGTGCTTCCTTTATGGTAGTTTCCTGGAGGAATTTGCTCATGACTGCTATCGGTCTGCCGCCGATGGCAAGCACACGTTTGCCCAATGATTTCTTCATTTCATCCAATTGCTTGTGCAGATCCTCGGTATATTGCTCAATCACATAACCATATGGACCTTTGGCATACCAATGATAACGCTGAAGTTTCACGTGCAGTACACTGATATTGGCTATTTGCTGGTTCAGAAAATCCACAAGATGCTGATTCTGCATGGCTAACGCCTCCTCTGGCTAATCAGCATGCCCAAAATCAGAACAATCTATTCCATGTTTGCGGTCCGACAATGCCATCTACACCAAGTCCATTGTTGCGTTGGAAGTTGATGACGGCCTGTCTTGTGATCGGGCCAAAAATCCCGTCGGCTGTTACACCTAATGCCCGCTGGATCCGTCGGACATTTTCTCCGCGAGATCCCGTCCGAATATAACTTCCTGGATATGGGACACTGGCAGACTGCTGTGTCCTGCTTGCTGATGACCCGATGTAATCGAGTGGGTTGACTGCATTCGATTTTTCCGCATTCCATCTGCCCCGGTGCAATTCAAAATGCAGATGCTGACCAGTTGAATCCCCCGTACTGCCCATATATCCGATAAACTGTCCCTGCCTGACCGTATCTCCCACGCTGACTTGACGTGATCCCGACCGCATATGCGCATACACTGTTTCATACGTCTGACCGTTTAGCTGATGGACAATGAAGACGACTTCCCCGTATGAGGAAGACACATACGATCTGCTGACAGTACCTGCAGCAGCTGCGGCAATTCTTACAGTTCCGGATTGTGCCCAGTCTACACCATTATGGGACGATCCAGCACCCCGAAAACCGTTTGTCAGCCTGCCTGCCGTAGGTTTGATGAATAGTGCCATACTGTAATCTCCTTCCTGTCAGTATTCAGGTTACAGGATAGTATAAGCACGATTCCCATCCTCCGGGGCGGTGAACACCTAGACAAGCAAAAAAGGCGCAGTTGCCTGCGCCTATTGTACCCGTTTGAATAGTTTTTCCAGCTCATATGAAGTGAAGCGGATGATAATCGGCCGACCATGCGGACAGGTGAAAGGATCTTGCGATGTACGAAGCTCTTCCAATAGATGGAACATATCGTCATGATTCAAATGATGATTTGCTTTGATGGAACGTTTACAAGACATCATGATAGCCGCTTCTTCGCGTAATTTGTGAATATCAACTTTGCTTTCCTGCATCACCTGTTCCACAATTTCGCGGATGATTTCCTCTTCAAAGCCTTTCGGGAACCATTGCGGATGGGAACGAACGATATACGTATGACCGCCAAAGGATTCAAAGAATAATCCAACTGCCTCAAGCTCGGTCCGATACTGCTCGACAATCAGTGATTCCTGTCTGGTGAAATCGAATGTAAGCGGAATGAGCAGCTCCTGCAGTTCCTTCTCCACTTCCCCGATTTTTTCCCGGAAATATTCATATTTGATCCGTTCCTGTGCAGCATGCTGATCGACCAAGAAGAGACCCTCTTCATTTTCCGCCAAAATATACGTTCCATGATGCTGCCCGATTGGATACATGGGCGGCACAGCATATTCCGGCTCGTTTTCTGATTCGATGCTGTACTCCGGTTCATCTGCTTTATCATCAGCAGAGTCAATAAAGATTTCAGGTTCTGATTGTACTTGCCTTTCTTCCTCAATAATCGGAGGGGTTGTTTCTTTCACTTCGTCAAAGAACCATCGATCCGGTTCTGGCTGTGGTTCTTTGACAGGTTGATTGTCAAAGAAAGTGAAGCTTTGCTGTTCGCTTCGTTCCTGGATTTTTTTCTGCTTCGGCGCGACAGCTTCAGGAATGAGCCGCTGCTGTCGCAGTGCTTTGCCAACTAACTGCTCGACAGCTTCAAACAGCTCTTTTTCCTTGCTGAAACGAACTTCGAGCTTAGCCGGATGCACGTTTACATCCACAAGAATTGGGTCCATCTCGATTGAAATGACGGCAAGCGGGAATCTGCCGATCGGCAGTAAAGTATGATACGCCTGCATCACAGCTTTGGCCAAGACATGATTCCGAATGTACCTGCCATTTACGATGAAAGATACATATTGACGGGAAGCCCGATTGATTTCTGGTTTGGCAGCTAAAACCGCCAGCTTATAATCCAATGTTTCATGTGATGCTTCGACTATTTTCTTCGCTACGGAATTACCATAGATTTGAGCGACGATCTGCAGCATATCCCCTCGCCCGCTGGATTGGAACAAAGGTTTACCATTATGCGTCAGTTCGAATCGTATTTCTGGGTGTGCAAGCGCAAGGCGGTTGATCACCTCGGACACGTGTCCAAGCTCCGTATGAATCGTTTTCATATACTTCAGACGGGCCGGTGTATTGAAGAACAAATGCTTTACCGTAATCTCCGTGCCTTTCCGCGCATCGCATTTGCCTCTTTCTTTAATCGCCCCGCCTTCCATGACAAGTTTCACACCGGCATTTTCGCCTGTACTTGTCTTGATCTCAAGCTGGCTCACCGCGGCGATACTAGCCAAAGCTTCCCCGCGGAATCCAAGTGTACGGACATGGAAAAGGTCATGTTCATTCCGGATTTTACTTGTAGCATGACGGAAGAAGGCCCGCTCCACATCGTCTGGATCCATGCCGTCTCCATTGTCGACAATGCTAATTTCGGTCAGACCTGCTTCCTGCACAGAAACCTTGATCACCGTACTGTTTGCATCGATACTGTTTTCCACCAGTTCCTTGACGACCGAAGCCGGCCGCTCGACCACTTCACCCGCTGCAATCTTATTCGCTAAATCATCCGGCATCAATTGAATCGCCATATGGGAACCTCCTTACTTCTTCACTGCCATTTGCTGCAATTTATATAATAGATTCATCGCTTCAAGCGGTGTTTGCTCCATCAAATTGATCGATGTGAGCTCTGCCATTACTTTATCCGCTCGACTGTCTTGTTTTCGAATTTCTGTTTCCGGTGCAGGCTCTGCGAAAAATGACAGCTGAACATCCTCCTGCTCTTGTCCAGGATTGGGAACAATTGCCTTTTCACCCTGCCCTTCCAGATCCTTGAGGATATGTGAGGCCCGCTCAATAAGGCTGTCCGGGAGTTTAGCAAGTTTCGCAACATGGATGCCGTAGCTTTCATCTGCCGCTCCTTCACGAATTTGGTGAAGGAAAACGACATTGCCATCATGCTCTTCCGCACGGACATGGACATTACGCAGCTTGCCTAAATTATCCTCCAAAGTAGTTAGCTCGTGATAATGCGTCGAGAATAATGTCTTTGCGTGGATATTATCATGGACATATTCGATGATCGCTTGCGCCAGTGCCATGCCATCATATGTGCTTGTCCCCCTTCCAATCTCATCCAGCAAAATCAGACTCTTGTCGGTTGCATGCTCCAGTGCATGTCTCGACTCCAGCATTTCGACCATGAAGGTGCTCTGGCCGGAGACCAGATCGTCCGCTGCGCCGATGCGCGTAAAGATTTGATCGAAAAGCGGCAGATCAGCGGCTTCACATGGAACAAAACAACCGATTTGTGCCATGATACTCGTCAGAGCTACTTGGCGCATATACGTGCTTTTACCACTCATGTTCGGCCCAGTGATCAGCAAAATATCTGCGTCATTTTTCATCTGCACATCATTTGGTACAAACTCTCCGGATTTCATCACTTTTTCAATGACAGGATGACGGCCTTCCGTAATCGATACGGATCGGTCAAGATTGAATGTCGGACGAGCATAACGCTGTTTTTCACTTACTTCGGCAAAGCTTTGCAAAACGTCCAATTGACTGATTTGATCGGCGAGCTGCTGCAGCGCAGGAATATACGTCTTGACATGATCCCGTATTTCCATGAATAGCGAATACTCGAGATCCACACTTTTCTCCTGTGCTTCCAGAATGAGTGCTTCTTTTTCCTTCAATTCCGGCGTGATGAAACGTTCTGCGTTACTGAGTGTCTGTTTGCGTTCATATTTCCCTTCCGGCAACAGATGCAGATTCGCACGCGT
Source organism: Terribacillus jepli (assembly GCF_047228925.1). Classification (NCBI taxonomy): domain Bacteria; kingdom Bacillati; phylum Bacillota; class Bacilli; order Caryophanales; family Bacillaceae; genus Terribacillus; species Terribacillus jepli. The sequence goes on from NZ_JBFEGH010000008.1 coordinate 21,275, forward strand.
TATCTCGATATAGTAGCCAAACACTTTGTTGTAGCCGACTTTAAGCGATTTGATGCCCGTTTCTTCACGTTCCCGCTGCTCAAGTGCCGCAATCCATTGCTTCCCGTTTCTTGAAGCATCCCGGTACGTATCAAGCTGGTCGTGGAAACCGTCTTTCAGGATGCCGCCTTCCCGGACACTGATCGGCGCATCTTCATGCAAGCTGCTTTCCAAATACGCACACAACTCCGGCAGCGGATTAAGCTCCCGGCCAATGCGCTGGACTTCCTCTTCCTCGAAGCTTGAAAGAACTTGCTTCAATTCAGGGAGCTTTTCCAATGTGCGTTTCAACTGCAACAGATCCCTCGCATTGACGTTTCCGAAAGCGACCCGGCCGGAAAGTCTTTCGATATCATACACGGATTGCAAATGCTGCCGGATTGTATCCCGTTCGAAGAAATGATCAAGAAAGGCTTGGACCAAATCCTGGCGTCTTGTGATTGCTTCTTTTTGCAGCAGCGGGCGCTCCAGCCATTTTTTGAGCATACGCGCCCCCATTGCCGTAACGGTGTCATCAAGCACCCATAGAAGGCTTCCGTGTTTACCCTTCTTCAAAATTGTTTCAGTCAGCTCAAGATTGCGTTTTGAATACATATCCAATGTCATGAAATGTTTGAGCTCCATCACTTGAAGTGGCTTCAGATGATCCAACCCACGCTTTTGCGTCCGTTCCACATAGCTTAATAGCATAGCAAAACATTCTAACAGCCTAGTATCGGTCACATCACCAGTCAACTTTTCCTGTGACATGCTGGTGCCGTTCATTTCCTGATAGGATAACGTGACACCTAGACGAACTCGCAAAGCTTCCTGCAGCTCTGCACTCACCCCTTCGGAAATGACGATTTCCCGTACTGGCTGATTATAAAGCTCACTCAATAAAGCATCAAAGCCGCCTTCCAGCAATGCTGCCCGGTTTTCTCCTGTAGAAAGGTCATGATATACAAGACTGTATGTACTGTCCTCATTTTCTGTTACAGCTGCCAGGTAATTGTTCTCTTTTTCATCAAGCATGCCGTTTTCCATGACTGTACCTGGTGTGATCAGCTGGACCACTTCGCGTTTTACGACACCTTTAGCCGTCTTCGGATCCTCCACTTGTTCACAGATGGCGACTTTGTAGCCACGCGATACAAGTGTCTTTATATAATTATCAGCCGAATGGTACGGAACGCCGCACATCGGCACCTTCTCTTCAACCCCAGCATTCTTGCTCGTCAAGGTGATTTCCAGTTCCTTCGTCGCTTTCAGCGCGTCCTCAAAGAACATTTCATAAAAGTCACCAAGCCTAAAGAAGAGGAATGCATCCTTATAGTCGGCTTTTATTCTTAAATATTGCTGCATCATCGGTGTGTACCCTGCCATTTTCCTACTCCCCTGTTTCATTGCAATTATTCCTATTATAACACAGGTATTTTCCTTGTTTCTTCTGTTACGTCATTCTGAATAATACAAAAAACGAGAGCAGGTGCCCTCGTTTTAATCTTCGTTGTCCTTTTTATCCAAAAAGTCAGGATCCAGATCTTTGAAATCATCTTCAGAAAGCTCATAATCCCATTCTTCTTCTACTTCCTCAACTTCGCATCCATCAGGATTCACTTTTACGCAAAGCTTGGTTTCTCCCACAACTTCCACAAGGAATTCCTTCTCGACTTCGACGAAAATCTTCTGGCCATGCTGCACAATCTTGCATTCCAGGCAATTCGGCTGTTGGATTGCTTTCGCATAAACCTCAACCTCATCATCCAGGCAATTTTCGTCTTTGATGCTCAATTTGACCAATTCCTTGTATTCGACCGTTTCTGAGACAACATCGGTTTTTGAATTATCATTGTAGGAATACCAAACGTTGATATCGTACTTACCGACTACTTCCACCCCTACGTCGCCTTTCTTTTTTGCGTGATAGCGGTGATTGATGATCCAGCAGCCAAGGATGCTGGACGGTTTGTTGTCCGGACGGATATGGTCGATATGCTTGCTGAATTTACGACCACGGCCGATGACCGCTTTCGTGATTATTTCACGGTATGTTTTATCTTGAAAACCCATCTTGCCAAAACCTCCTCTTTTTACATAGTCATGTTATGCAGGGTGTTCACCTATGGTGTCAGAAAATAAATCTTCTGTTCACCACAACTGGACGCTTCTCCATACTATGCAGATGCCTAAAAAGAGGTTATCGAAAACTTGCCGGCTGGGCTCAGGAACGTTATCCAGTTGCTTGTATGCAATTAATGAATGCTATGATACTTTTAAATTGTAAAGATTCCCTAAACGAATACCAATCAAATCGGCAAAAGCCAAACTGGGTCACAATACATTAAGAAGAGGTGAATGGCAATGGCTGATTATGAAGTTATATTACATGCATCGCCTACCTTGGATGAATATATCTCTTTGTGTTCAAGCGTTGGCTGGGAAGATGTCATCAATTTTGAGTTGCAGAAAACTTCGATACGTAATTCCGTTTTTTCCGTAATCGTTAAGGAAAAAGAAAGCATTATAGGAATGGGAAGGATTGTCGGCGATGGTGCTTTTTATTTCTATATTCAGGACATAGTAGTTCACCCCGATCATCAAGGAAAGGGCATAGGGAAAGAAATCTTGAATGCCCTGATGAAATTTCTCGAAAGCAATGCTCCGGATAAAGCTTTTATAGGTTTATTTGCTTCAAATGGAAAAGTTAAGTTTTATGAAAAATATAATCTCAAAGACAATTCACCCAATATGACAGGTATGTTTAAAGTGAATTCTAGATGACAGTATAGAACAAAGAAAAAGAAACGGACTTATTTGTCCGTTTCTTCATCATTGAAGACAGCATGCTCGATATTCTGGCTGATGCTCTGAAGGATATGATTCGTGATGACCTGGGATTCCTTGAATTCCTGAACGACAGGGATACTATCGATTTTCGCCTGCAGCTCATCTATTTCCTTTTCCATTTGCTGCTGCGCTTCCCGTTTGCCATAAGCTTGCAGATTGACAGCCTGCTTCTGTTTCATCTTAATCTGGTTTATATACGTCTGCACCTTCTTATTCTCGTTAAGCTTTGCTTCCAGCTGGTGAAAGTGTTCAACCTCGTCCAGATTGCCCATTTCCTCTGCCAAACTTTCAGCCTGCTTGAGAATCTCGTCGGTGGAATAACTCATTTGATCTGTACCTCCGCTGTTGTTTCTATTAACTCGCCATCGAGTGACCACGTTTTTGCTTTTATGATGCGGACCGGGACGATTTTACCGATCACTGACTTCGGCCCCCTGAAATTGACCAGCTTATTCTTTTCTGTATAACCAGCCAGAACGTCCGGGTTTCGCTTACTTTCTCCGTCGACCAGCACGAGCACTGTTTCCCCTTCATATGCACGCATGGACTTGGCGGCATACTCGTCCACCACTCGATTCAAACGCTGCAGGCGCTCCCGTTTTACCTCAATCGGGATGTTATCCTCCCATTTGGCCGCAGGTGTTCCTTCGCGCGGGGAATAAATATATGTGTAGGCAGCCTCGAAACCAACTTCTTTGACAAGTGATAACGTTTCCTGGAACTGCTCCTCGGTCTCATTCGGAAACCCGACGATGATATCAGTTGTCAGCGTCACATTCGGTATCTTCTGTCTGATCTTATCTACTAGGGTCAGGTATTCTTCCCTTGTATAACGCCGGGCCATTACCCGTAGTATCTCACTGCTGCCCGATTGGACAGGCAAATGGATATGATCAAGGAGATTTTCACCTTTTGCTAGTACTTCTATTAGTTTATCATCAAAGTCACGCGGATGGGAAGTGGTGAAGCGCACACGCGGAATATCAATCTTTCTGATTGCATCCATCAAATCACCGAGTCCGTAATCGATATCCGGTAAATCTTTGCCATACGCGTTCACATTCTGACCAAGCAGCGTAATCTCTTGATAACCCTGCGCCGCAAGCTGCCTTACTTCCTGGATGATATCCTCCGGCCGTCGGCTCCGTTCTTTGCCACGCGTATATGGGACGATGCAATACGTGCAGAATTTATCGCAGCCGTACATGATATTGACCCATGCTTTGATTTTTCCTTTTCTTGCTTTGGGAAGGTTCTCGATGACATCGCCTTCTTTAGACCATACCTCCAATACCATTTCCTTGCTGAATTGTGCCTCTTTCAATAACTGCGGAAGCCGATGGATATTATGTGTCCCGAAAATCAGATCGATATGGCTATGCTTTTTCAAAATCCGATTGACGACCGCTTCCTCCTGGGACATACAGCCGCAAACACCGAGAATCAAATCCGGCTTCTCAAGCTTCAAGGCTTTAAGATGACCGATTTCTCCAAATACTTTATTCTCGGCATTTTCACGGATAGCACAAGTATTAAGGAGTATGACATCCGCATCATTTGTATCCGTAGTAGGTTCATAACCCATTTCCAGAAACAGCCCTGCCATCACTTCGGTATCATGTTCGTTCATTTGGCAGCCGTATGTACGGATGAGGAATTTTTTGTTCCGTCCCGCGTCCTGCATCTCCGGGGGGATCGTGAAATCATAATGAAACTTGACATCTTCCCTGCGCCGTTTTTTTGCCTGCTTCAAGTTCGGCGGCTGGTACGTCGTCTGGAAATATTTTGCGAAATCAGCAGTTGTCTTTTCATGGAGCGGCTTCTCGACCTGATTTGTCTGTTCTGCATTCATCAAACTAACGGATTTACGCTGTTCTTCATTCACTGTTCCCTGCTCCCCCATCCATTGATCGTTTTGTCCATTATACCAATGCTCTCATCAAGGTCCAAGTATTGGAAATAAAAAATCCCGCTATAAGCGGGATTTATCGTGGTTCCACAATCAATTTGATGGCAGTCCGTTCTTCATTATCGATCATGATATCCGTAAATGCCGGGATACAGACCAAATCTACACCGCTCGGGGCAACAAAGCCTCGCGCGATGGCGACAGCTTTCACTGATTGATTGAGTGCTCCTGCTCCGATTGCTTGGATTTCCGCTGAGCCGCGTTCCCTTAATACGTTCGCGAGTGCGCCTGCTACTGAGTTTGGATTGGATTTCGCTGAAACTTTTAGTATATCCAACACTGGTACCTCCTTCGTTTACTGGACTACTTTCCTTTTAACTATATTTCTGCGAGATGATGGATATGCCCATTTCAGGCGATGTCAGAAAAAAGTGCTGCGGTCTGTCCTGGTTTATATCTGTAAACAAAAGACCTAGTGGAGGAGCAGCAAAGATCAATCCATGTACGGGTGGTCATCATTGATCAGGATGCGTTTGATGGAGGAAGCTTTCCCCGTTTGCGGATCCAAATCGATTACTACTCCATTTAATTGTGTTTTACCCTTTTTCGGTACTTCAAAACGTACTGGAAGATTAGTTAAAAATCTCTTGATGACTGCCTCGCGATCCATTCCAAGGATTGCATCATATGGACCAGTCATTCCTGCGTCCGAAATATATGCTGTACCGGAAGGCAAAATGCGTTCATCCGCTGTCTGGGTGTGTGTATGGGTACCGACGACAGCACTGACTCGACCATCGACATACCAGCCGAATGCCTGCTTTTCACTTGTTGCTTCCCCGTGGAAATCGATGAAAATAAGATTCGTCCGTTTTCGCGCTTCCTCGATCAGTCGATCGGCTTCCCGGAACGGATCATCTGCCGGCATCATGAACGTGCGTGCCAGCAAATTGATGATTGCCACTTCGTGCTTGTTCACCTTCACATAAATGATCCCTGAACCAGGAGTTTGCGGCGGCAGATTTGCCGGCCGGACTAGGTATTTTGCATCATCGATGAATTCGAAAATATCCCGCTTATCCCATGTATGGTTGCCCATCGTGATTGCTTGCGCTCCCCATTCCAGGAATTGTTTATAAATACGTTCATTGATTCCTTTACCCTCGGCGCTGTTCTCTCCATTGATGATTGTCAGCTGCGGCTGATAGCGCTGTTTCAGGCGCGGCAAATATTCCTGTACCATTTGACGTCCTGGTTCACCAACGACGTCCCCGATAAATAATAGCTTCATAATCCATTCCTTTCTGCTTACCTACTAGTATCATGAAAAAAAGCGGCACAAGGCCGCTTTCTTATTTAGCATATTCAACTGCGCGTGTTTCCCGGATGACCGTGACTTTGATGTGGCCAGGGTAATCCAGCTCGCTTTCAATGCGTTTCCGGATATCACGAGCAACCTTGACGGATTCCAAGTCGTCGATTTCATCCGGTTTGACCATGATACGGATCTCACGTCCAGCCTGAATTGCGAAGGATTTCTCCACGCCCTGGAAGGATTCTGAAATCTCCTCCAGTTTCTCCAGACGCTTGATATAGTTCTCCAGTGTCTCGCTTCTTGCTCCCGGACGGGCAGCGGAAAGTGCATCGGCTGCAGCGACAAGCACTGCGATAATCGATGTCGCTTCCTCATCCCCATGGTGGGAAGCGATGCTATTGATGACAACTGGATGCTCTTTATATTTGATTGCGAGTTCTTTCCCGATTTCAACGTGGCTGCCTTCGACTTCGTGGTCAATCGCTTTACCGATATCATGCAAAAGACCCGCACGTTTGGCCAAGGTAACATCTTCGCCAAGCTCGGCTGCCAGCAATCCTGATAAGTAAGCGACCTCCGTGGAGTGCTTCAGGACGTTTTGACCGTAACTTGTGCGATACTTCAATCTTCCAAGTATCTTCACAAGATCCGGGTGCAAGCCATGTACGCCGACTTCGAAAGTCGTTTCTTCACCTGTCTCACGAATGTACTCATCGACTTCCCGTCTGGATTTCTCCACCATTTCCTCGATTCGGGCTGGGTGGATGCGTCCATCCTGGACAAGTTTTTCAAGAGCGATTCGTGCGATTTCACGACGGACAGGATCAAAACCGGACAAGATGACCGCTTCAGGTGTATCATCAATTATTAGATCAATTCCCGTAAGCGTCTCTAACGTACGAATGTTACGGCCTTCCCGTCCGATAATGCGTCCTTTCATCTCGTCATTCGGCAAGTTCACGACTGAAACTGTCGTTTCCGCAACATGATCGGCTGCACAGCGTTGAAGTGCAAGGGAAAGAATGCTCTTCGCTTTCTTATCGGCCTCTTCTTTGGCACGATGTTCCGCATCTTTGATCATGACAGCTGCATCGAAGGCAACTTCCTGCTCGACTTTGTCCAGCACGATTTGACGCGCTTCATCGGACGTATAGCCGGAAATCCGCTCCAATTCGAGCTGCTGTTCTTTCACCAAGACTTCCACTTTGCTTTCCAATTCTTCAATTTGTTGTTGTTTTTCAGCTAATGATTGTTCCTTTTTCTCTAACGTAATTTCACGCTTATCAAGCGTATCGCTTTTACGGTCCAGATTTTCTTCTTTCTGCATCAGACGATTATCCTGCTTCTGCAGTTCGAGACGTCGCTCACGTAATTCCTGCTCCGTCTGCTGACGCAGCTGGAAGTTCTCATCCTTCGCTTCGAGAAGCGCTTCTTTCTTAGCCGTTTCCGCATTGCGATGGCCTTCTTCTACTATTTGCTTCGCCAATTCCTCCGCACTGGAGATCTTTTTCTCAGCAATAGATTTGCGAACAAGATAACCAACAACACCACCGACGATTAGAGCAAGCAAAATGGAGATGATCAGGTAAATTAGATCCATGATTTCACCTCCCCTGCTATGAAATTGTACAAACATGTCTGTCGGCATGCACAATGTTTTTCATAAAAAAACTATGGTAACCTTAGAGAAGTATAATAAGAAATAAAATTATACAAGTTAATTTTAATCCTGTGTTCGCATGTTGTCAAGGAAACATGGAAAGTACTAGCAGATTGCCATCTAGACAAAACCTGATTTCACTTTCTAAGTACGAACAATTTAGAATTCCAAGAGATAGAAGGATTCGCTCCGGCAGAATACTGCGGTCATCGTGAAAAAATACTGCTGAATATCGAATGAATACTTCTAATTAAATAAACCGAACTTCAGGGTGAAATCTAATCTGATTTGCCCTGAAGTTCGGTTTTTCAATAAACTACATCACTTTTGTTCATGCTCTATCTTACATATCCAGTGTTTCTTGTTCTTCTGCCTGCGATTCTTCCGGAAGCTTCTTATCTGCATCCAGATTATAATGTTCACGTACAGACATCTGGATTGTAGTGGATAGTTCAGGATTCTCTTTCAGGAATTGCTTCGCATTTTCACGGCCTTGACCGAGACGCTCCTCATTATAGGAATACCAAGCTCCGCTTTTCTGAATGATATCCAAGTCGCTCGCGATATCGATTAGTTCCCCTTCCCTGGAGATCCCTTCTCCGTACATGATATCGACTTCCGCTTGTTTGAAAGGCGGCGCCACTTTGTTTTTCACCACTTTGATTCTCGTTTTGTTACCGACCATGTCATTTCCTTGCTTCAATGTTTCGGCACGGCGTACTTCCAAACGGACAGAGGAATAGAATTTCAACGCGCGTCCGCCTGGTGTCGTTTCCGGATTACCGAACATGACACCGACTTTTTCACGGATCTGGTTGATGAAGATGGCAGTCGTCTTGGACTTGTTGATTGCACCTGATAGTTTACGGAGTGCCTGGGACATCAAACGTGCCTGCAAACCGACGTGGGAATCACCCATTTCCCCTTCAATCTCTGCTTTTGGTACAAGGGCAGCAACAGAGTCGACAACCACGATATCAACTGCTCCGCTGCGCACTAGCGCCTCGGCGATTTCCAATGCTTGTTCCCCTGTATCCGGCTGGGACAGCAAAAGCTCGTCAATGTTGACACCTAGCTTCTCTGCATAAACGGGATCCAATGCGTGCTCTGCATCGATGAAGGCCGCTTGTCCGCCATTGCGCTGCGCTTCTGCAATCGCATGAAGTGCAACAGTCGTCTTACCCGAAGATTCCGGACCATAGATCTCGATGACACGGCCCTTCGGGTATCCGCCGACACCAAGCGCGATGTCAAGGGCAAGGGAGCCGCTGGATACGGTAGAGACCTTTTGTTCCGCTCTTTCGCCCAGTTTCATGATCGAACCTTTACCGAATTGCTTCTCTATTTGTCTCAAAGCCATATCAAGGGCTTGTTTACGTTCACTCAAATGTGTTTCCTCCTTTGGATTATCTATATCTATTTTAACTTGTTTTTTGGGATATAACAAGCAAAAAAGCGAATAAATGTTCCCTTTTTTTGTTTCTACAAAACATGTCAAAATGACAGTCCCCCAAGGCAAAAAGAACATTTATCCGCTTTTAACGATGCTTAAAATATCATTTCAAGTAGTGGAAGAGCAAATCAAAGCCCTTCTTCACCGCCTGCGCCCGCACACCTTGACGCGAACTCCGGATCGACAGCTCGGTTGTACGTGTTTGTTTACCTTTTTCGTGAAGGCTGATGAAGACAGTGCCAGGCTCTTTCCCCTCCGAACCATCCGGACCGGCAACACCGGTGAAACTGATGCCGATATCGGCACCGGATAAGCGCGCTGCATTCTCGGCCATCTCAACGGCACATTGCTCGCTCACAGTGCCTTCTTTCTGGATCGTTTCTTCCTTCACGCCAAGCACGTGCTGTTTCATACTAGGTGCATACGTGACGAAGCTGCCAAGAAAGACCTCGGAAGCGCCGCTCAAAGAAACGAGGGCATCTGCAAACAGTCCGCCTGTCAGGCTTTCTGCACTGGCCAATGTGAACTGCCGTTCTTTAAGCAGCTCAAAAACTTGCTGCTGTACAGAAGTTTCATCGTAGCCATAAAAGTATTGGCCGACGCGCTCCATTACTTCTTTTTCAACAACATCGATCAAACGGTCTGCTTCTTCTCTCGTTTCTGCACGGGCTGTAAGCCGCACAGCAACTTCCCCTTCAGAGGCATATGTTGCAATGGTTGGATTTTCCTGTACCTGAATCAAATCAAGCAAGTCTGTTTCCAGCTGTGATTCCCCGATACCGATGAAATGAAGCAGGCGGGACTGCAAAACAGATTGAAGCTGATATTTCTCCCGCACATAAGGCAGAACATGATCAGACATGATCTGCTTCATTTCACGTGGGACACCTGGCATAAACGCCCACACCACACCATCATGCTCTACAAGCATGCCTGGTGCCATCCCTACTGTATTTTCCAGCACTTTTGCTCCTTCAAACACTCGGGCTTGTTTGTGGTTGTTCTGAGACATTGTGCGGCCCCGCTTGATGAAGAATTCCTTGATACGATCCATGGAAACTTTGTCTTCATGCATTTCCAGACCAGACACAAGCTGGAAGGCTTCCCTTGTCAGATCATCCTCTGTCGGGCCAAGGCCGCCGGTCACAAGGACCAAGTCTGCATCGCGCTGCGCTTTTGCGAAGGACGATTGTACACGAGCAAGATTATCACCTACCACATGATGGTAGAATACGTTGATTCCGTGATCAGCCAGCTGCTTGGAAATCCATTGGGCGTTCGTATTATTGATTTGTCCGATGAGGATCTCGGTTCCTACAGCTATCACTTCTGCATTGATTTGCTTCATATTATTTCGACTCCTTCATGACACTCCAGTTTCTAACAAAGTAGTCGACTCCGGACACGATTGTCAGGATCAGTGCAAGATAAAGGCAAATCGTGGCGAATGGGAAACCAAGATAAGAAAACGGCCAATTATGCAGCAGCAATGCGCTGATAGCAACAATCTGAACCGCCGTTTTCTGCTTACCCATTTTACCTGCTGCCATGACGAGACCTTCTCCTGCTGCAACCAGGCGCAATCCTGTAACAGCAAATTCACGACTGATAATGATGATCGTGATCCAAGCCGGTGCTAAATCTAATTGTACCAATAAAATGAGCGCAGCTGAAACAAGTAGCTTATCCGCGAGCGGATCCAGGAATTTACCAAGGTTTGTTACAAGATTATATTTGCGGGCGTAGTAACCATCCACCCAGTCCGTACATGACGCAATGATGAACAAAATCGCCCCAGCCAAATGGTTCACTGGGAGTGTTGTGTCACCAATATCGAGTGTTCCCCAATCAAATGGGACTGCCAGCAGGATGATGAAGATCGGAATCAGGAAAATTCGGGATAAAGTAATTCTATTAGGTATATTCATGTCTGCCTCCTGTGTATGTATGGTCAAACAAAAGTTAAACCCTTTCCATAGACGTAAAGGGTTTAACTCATATCATTATTTCTGAATATTGACCGTGATGGTCTGCACATCATTATCGATCGGGAAAGTCAATTCCTGACCGTTGATTTCCAATTTAGTCGCTCTTGCAAACCCTGTCTTGATCGACACTGTTTCCAAATCGCTTACGTCCTGCTCTACAGGTTCGCTGCCGGCAGAAATCGTGCCAGTGTATACATTCCCGGCATTATTGCCATCACCGACTTGCAGCCACGCATCCCCATCTTCAGCAGCAAGCTTCAATGTCACTTCATCACCGGCATTCTCCAGTGTATATGTTGTAACCGGGTTGCTGGCAGTGCCTTCTTCGTCCACAGAAAGCTTAGGTTCTGCCTTTTCTTCTTCCTCTTGTGCTTGCTCTTCTTCTGCCGCATCATCAGCTTGCTCCTCGGAATCAGCAGACTGACCAGCATCAGATCCCTGCTCTGTCGATTGATCACTTTCAGGTGATGTCACTTGATCTTCATTCTGCTGATTTTGGGCAGAATTGTTGTCCGTATTATCATCGGAACCACCCGCATAGATGAAAATGACAACAACAATGGCCGCCAATACAAGCAATCCGATGATGATCGAAGATAAATAAGGAATGCCTTTGCGATCCCGGCGGGGAGGTTTGTCATTTTCCTGGGCACGACTGCGTTCCTGACGGGAAGGAGCATCACTCTCTTCTTGTACAGGAGCAGCAGCTGTTTCCTGCGGCTGCTGAGTCTTGGGTTCGAGCACCTCATCCGGATCAAGTCCCACTGTTTGCGCATATTCTTTGATAAATGCACGTGTGTAAAATTCTCCAGGCATCACACTGTGATTATTCTCTTCGATCGCTTTCAGATAACGCTTTTGAATTTTGGTGCGCTGTTGTACATCTTCCAAAGTCATTCCCTTGGATTCTCTTGCTTCCCGGAGCTTTGCACCAATGTCCATTAATACCACCATCCATCTTTAAAATTGCTTATATCTGTCTGAATTCCGGTTCATAGATGATTTGTTCATCATCATGATTCCGAAGTTCAATAATATAATCGAAATCATCCAATGTAAACTCCGTTTCCCGGACGAATATATCTGGATGCTCGATTACTTTTGCTACAGGGAGTCGCATCACTTCGCGTACAAGTTCCCAATGACGCTCACTCGAACGGCTGGTCGATACGATGCCATCGATGATGAAGAGGTTGTCCTCATTGTATTCATCCTGCAGCAACTGGTTCCTTGCAGTTTGCTTTAAAAGGGTGCTGGAGACGAATAGCCAGCGTTTATTAGCACTGACACTGGCAGCGACAATCGATTCTGTCTTCCCGACACGGGGCATCCCACGTATTCCTATTACCTTTGAGCCTTCCTGTTTAAACAATTCTGCCATGAAATCGACAAGAAGGCCGATTTCACTGCGGACAAATCGGAATGTCTTCTTATCGTCCACATCCCGGTGTATATATCTGCCGTGCCGCACAGCAAGCCGGTCGCGAAGCTTCGGTTCCCTGGACTTTGTGATATGTACATGTTCCATTGTCCGCAAAATGGAATGTAGACGGATGATCTGCAGCTCTTTTTCAGCTGAAAGCAGCATCCCGCGCCGTTGGTTCTCCACCCCATTTATCGTCTTGATGTTGATGGATAACATACCGAGCAGGGAAGAGATGTCTCCAAGCAAACCAGGCCGGTCATGCTGGATCTCATATTCCAAATACCATTCCAACGTTTCCATAGAAAAGCCCCTTTACAGGAAAATAGCGTCTGATAACGAAACCTATTCTTACTATAAAGGAAAATAGTAGATTAGAAAAGCCATAACAGGCTGTAGAATAACTATAAAGAAAACCTGCTTCTGTTTAGAAGCAGGTTTCAATGAAGTTGGCTGACCTTTTAGCGAGTATGGCCATTGTCTTGGACAAGCTTTACCATTATGTTGGCAATAGCTTGCTTCTCATCCTTGGAAGCGACTGTCCATAGATCACGAAGGATTTTTTCTTCCGTGTTCTTTGCATCCACTTTCGTCGCCAGATAATCACCGATCTCATATGCAATTCCAGAGACAGTATCATTCTCCATCCCTTTGTCTTGCGCTTGATGCAGACGATCACCCAGGAAATCTTTCCAAGAATCAAAATTATCAAGAACTGACATGGTATCTTCCTCCTTCATTAGCTTGCAGTTTAGCTTTTGACAGAAGGAGGTTCCTTATACACAAAAATATAACTTAATTTTACCAGCCGCCATTCACTGCCAGTGCATGCCCATTCACATAAGAAGCTTTTTCACTAAGCAAGTAGCTGACAGCATCCGCTACCTCGCCTGCTTTTCCAAATCGGTGCATCGGAATTTCATCTGTAATCTGGCGCTTCTCCTCCAGGGAAAGCTGGCTGTTCATGACAGTATCAATCGCGCCGGGAGTCACTGCATTGACACGTACGCCACTAGTTCCGACTTCCTTGGCCAATCCTTTGACGAAACCGATTTGAGCGGCCTTGACACTGGAATAAACAACCTCGAAACTCGCCCCCCTTTCACCCCAAATGGAGGAAATGATGACAATCGCTCCATTTCGGCGGGAAAGCATCGACGGCAGGACGTGCTGGCTGATTCGCCAGGGAGCTTTTACATGGACGCTGAGCAAATCGTCCATCTCTTGATTCGTCATATCCTGGAACATGCCGTAATGTGCCATACCGCCAGCATAAACCAGGTGATCGATCGGGAAGGACAAAAAATCTAAAAGCTTCGATAGGCCTTGATCTGTTGTCAAATCCGCCTGGATCGTCCCAAGCACACTCTCCGGTATCTCGCGGCACAGTGCCCCCATCGCCTGTTCATTCTGATTGTAATGAAGCAATAGCTGATGCCCCTCACTGGCAAGCTGACGGGCGCAAGCAGAGCCGATAGCCCCGCTTGCGCCCGTGATGAAACTGACTTTGCTCATGGTCATGCCTCCTGCGGCAGAATCTGGCAAACGGACAGTCGATCTTCGCTGAACCATTCTTTCAGAAAATCATTCGCATCTCCAGCCGTCAATTTCTCGATCGCTGGTACGATTTCGAATAAATCAACCCCGGCAAGATGATACTGAATGAAGCGATTGGAGACGAACTCCAAGCTGTTCATCGCCCTCAGTATCTGACCGATCGTTTTTTTCTTCATTCGTTCCATTTCTGCTTCCGTGACAGTATGATCTTTCATCCGATGCAGCATTCCTTTGACGGTATCGGCGAATCGATCCGGTTCTTTCGTATTGCCGCCGATGATGGAGAAACCAAAATTCTTCTCCAGACTAGTCTCAAAACTGAAACTGTCATCAATCAGGTCTTCTTTATATAATTCCTCATAATAGACCCCGCTCTTGGAGAAATAATAATCCAACATCATATCAGTCAGCAATTCTTGTTTGAGATAAGCTTCCGGCGATGCATAATCCGTTTTTTCTTTGATGCCAATCATGCATTTCGCCACACTTACCGGCATACGGACTATCTTTTCCTTTTCCGCTACGGTTTGAGGTTCTTCCGGGAAGAAGCGTTCTATCTCGGCAGGCGGAGCAAATGTCTTTCCATTTTGGTTGGTCCGGATGAGTTCCATCATCTTCTCCTGATCGATGTTTCCGGTAACGAATAACGTCATATTCGAAGGGTGGTAGAACGTGTTATAGCAAGTATAAAGATCTTCCTTCGTGATTTCCTGAATCGATTCCACTGTTCCAGCGATATCGATTCTTACTGGATGCGACTGGAACAGGCTTTGGATTGTGCCAAAGAAGGAGCGCCAGTCCGGCTGATCATCATACATACGGATTTCCTGGGCGATGATTCCTTTTTCCTTTTCCACCGATTTATCCGAGAAGTAAGGATCTTGGACGAAATCAAGCAATGTCCTCACATTTTCTTCGATGTTGGAAGTGGCGGAAAACAAATAAGCCGTTTGGGTGAAGGATGTGAATGCATTTGCTGATGCACCTTGTTTCGTGAAATCCTGGAACACATCCCGATCTTCTTTTTCAAAAAGCTTATGTTCCAGAAAATGTGCAATACCTTCTGGTACAGTGATCTTTTCCTTTCCGTCCAGCGGGACAAAAGTTTGATCGATCGACCCATAATTAGTGGAAAATATCGCATACGTTTTTGCCATCTCTGATTTTGGCTGCAAGAATACCTTCAGACCGTTCGGCAATGTTTCTGCATATACTGATTCCTGTAATTGTTCATAGTGCTTCTTATGCATCCTTTTCGGCCTCCTTATTCGTCAGCAGGTATACGGTATCCAGCTGGACTTTTTCTGCCACTTGCAGGACGTCTTCTTTCGTAACCTGCTTGATCGCTTCCAGCATTTTCTCGATCGGTATGTTTTTGTGGCCCACCACTTGCTGGTACAGTGTTTCGATATGCCCAGCCGGGTTGTCGATCGTCTCCAGGATCTGGCTGACGATGAGATCCTTCACTTCCTCGACCTCATTTCCCACGAATTCCCCTGCCTGCATGGCGGCAAGCTGAGCATCGATGATTTCCTTCGCCTTATGGTAGTCTTTCGGGTCGATTCCCGAAAAGACGAATAATAGACCTTTGTGGCTTTCAAAACGTGAAGCTGCATAATAAGCAAGGCTGTGTTTTTCCCTGACATTCCGGAACAGTTTTGAACTCGGGAAGCCGCCGAATAGACCATTGAATACTTGGAGCGCTGCGTAATCAGAGTCATCATATCGAATATTCGTGCGATAACCTAAATGAAGCTTCGCTTGCTGCACATCCTGAGTCTCCACTACTTCCTTGACATCTTCAGCCAATGGATGAACAGCTGCTGCTTTTTCTTCCAATGGCGTTACATCCCGTTCCAGGAATGGTCGGACTGCCTTTTCGGCAAGCTCTTTTTCCACATCCCCTAAAATGTAAATATCCATCTTATCCTGCTTCAGCAGCTGTTTATAATAGTCAAACAGCTTTTGACCGTCCATTGCTTCCAAATCTTCTTCATATCCGTGTACATGCAGGCTGTATGATTCGCCTTTGCACATCTCATCGATAAGCCGCATATTTGCATAGCTCATCTTATCGTCTTTCAACGCTGTCATCTTCTGTCTCAATGTTTGCATTTCACGTGTTGCGATTGATTGTGTAAAGGCGCCATCCTCCACTTTGGGCTCGAATAAAATTTCGCGCAGCAAATCAACTGCTTTTTCGAATAATGGAGTCCGGTCGCTCAGATAATTCTCATTCGCCACGTCGAGGCGGAGCGTAATGATATGCTTTTCGCCTTTCTTCGTTCCTGATATGGACAAGACGGCTCCATATAAATCGTCGAGTTTGATGCGTAATGCGCGTGCATCCGGAAGATTGGCAGTACCCTGCTGCAGCACATACGGAAGCAAAGCCCTTGCCGTTATCGTCTTTCGCTCCAGGGGTGCCTGGAGCTTCACAGCAATGCTGATTGTCTTGTATTTCTTCGTTGGTATAAGATGCAGCGTAGCACCTTTTCCTGTGATGATTTGTTCATCTGCGATTTTCATAAGGAACCTCCCTGACTTCTGTTATGTATAGCTTCTCTAGTTTTGCTTATATATATCCGACAATCCTCGCTATGATTACCATATTAATGAAAAATCGACTAGAAGTAAAAGAATCAGATTGCACAAAAAGACCCGACACTATGTTACGCGTCGGGTCTTTCGTCTTATCGGCTTCCTTTAACGTATGGAACGCCGCTTGCCTTCGGTGCAACGGAACGGCCGATGAATCCCGCCAAAGCAAGGATGGTCAGCACATAAGGTGCAATCAGCAAGTATACTTGAGGTACATTTTCAAGCAATGGAATGGATGATCCGACTACGCTCAATGATTGTGCAAAGCCGAAGAACAAAGCTGCCCCCATTGCACCAAGCGGATTCCACTTGCCGAAAATGACCGCCGCAATTGCCATGAATCCCTGACCAGCAATTGTGGAGACAGAGAAGTTCAAGGAGATTGTCATGGCGAATACAGCACCGCCGAGGCCGGCAAGAGCCCCAGAGATGATAACGCCGATATATCTTGTCGTATATACTTTGATACCATTTGTATCGGCAGCCATCGGATGTTCCCCGACTGCACGGATACGCAATCCGAAAGGTGTCTTATAAAGTACGTACCAGGCAACAAACGATAAGACGATTGCAATATAGGACGTGATGTACATATTGTTGAAGAACATATTACCGATGACTGGAATATCAACCAAGAATGGCACATCTGTCGTATAAATCGGCTGTGAGATGAAATCTGTTTGACCTTTTCCAAAGATCTGTTTGATCATGAAAACACCAAATCCAAGTGCCAGCATGTTGATTGCTACCCCTGTCACCGTCTGGTCGGCACGGAAAGTGATCGTAGCGACAGCGTGAATCAACGAGAACAGCATACCGGCGATGATGGCTACCAGCAAGGAGTACCATGGAGTGGCACCACCTAAAGCATCGGCATAAAGCAGGTTGAACGTAACCGATGAAAAAGCCCCGATGACCATGAGCCCCTCAAGACCGATATTGATGACACCCGAACGCTCACTATATACACCGCCTAATGCGGTGAAAATAAGAGGAGCGGCAAAGAACAGCGTTTGCGGAATAATGGAATATAGGATATCCAGCATTTTATTTTTTCTCCCCTTTTTTCAATTGCAGCAGCGCCCAGCGGATAATGAAACCGGAAGCAACAAAAAGAATGATCAGTGCAATGACGATTTCGATGATTTCATTCGGCACACCAGCTGTGGACATATTGAGCGAGCCCACTTTCAGGAATCCGAACAAGCTAGCCGACAGCACAACACCGAACGGATTGTTTCCGCCCAGAAGCGCTACAGCGATACCATCAAAACCAAGGTTGGAGAATGCTGTATTCGTGAAGGCATTACCAAAGCTTCCAAGACCTTGCATCGCACCGGCAAGACCTGCGAAAACCCCTGAAATCAGCATGGAAACGACGATGTTTCTTCCTACTTTCATCCCCGCATAATTGGACGCATGCTGGTTATACCCTACAGCTTTGAGTTCATAACCCAGTTTCGTGCGCTCCAGGATGATCCACATGACAAGCACCATCAATAAAGCAACGATGAAGCCAAGATGCAGACGTGATCCGGTTAAACCAATCAGAAAATCATTGGTCAGTGAAGCGCTCTGTTTGACTGGCTCCGTCGTTTCCTGATTGTCTGTGAGCACAGAACGGATCAGATAATTCGTTACATGAAGTGCAATATAGTTCATCATGATGCTGACGATAACTTCATGCACACCAAGTTTTGCCTTCAGGATCCCTGGTACGAACGCCCAAAGCGCTCCTGCTGCTGCTGCTGCAAGAAGGGCGAGCGGTAAGTGGATGAAAGCAGGTGCCTCAACAGCGGTGCCTACCCAGGCAGCTGCAATCCAGCCGACTAGTACCTGTCCTTCCGCGCCGATATTGAACAATCCGGTACGGAAAGCAAAAGCGATTGCCAAACCAGTCAAGATATAAGGCGTGATTCGGTTGACTGTTTCAGACATGAAGAATGGGCTGTCAAAGACTCCATTCCATAATGCCTGATAGCCGAGAATCGGATTATAACCGAAAATAAGCATGATGATTGCGCCGGCAGCCAAACCAAGCAAGACCGAGATGATTGGTATGATGAAATTAAACTTTGTGCTGGAAAACATTAGTTTTGCGCCCCTTCTTTCTCAAGCTTCGAACCTGCCATCAATAATCCAAGCTCCTGTTCATTCGTTTCTTTCGGATTTACCGTTGCAATGATTTTCCCATCGAACATGACAGCAATACGATCACTTACATTCAGAATCTCATCCAATTCAAAGGAGACAAGCAGCACAGCTTTTCCTTGGTCACGTTGCTCGATCAATCGCTTATGAATGAATTCGATTGCACCCACGTCAAGCCCGCGTGTCGGCTGAGCTGCGATCAATAAATCCGGATTACGATCAATCTCCCGACCGATGATGGCCTTTTGCTGATTTCCACCGGATAAAGCGCGAGCTTTCGTCAGGTGACTTGGTGTGCGCACATCATACTCTTCGATCAATGCTTTCGCCTTGTCATAAATCCGTTTGAAAGAAAGAATACCGCCTTTTGCGTAAGGCTTTTGGTAATACGTCTGCAGGACGATGTTTTCCCCGACGGAGAAATCAAGCACCAAACCGAGCTTGTGGCGATCCTGCGGTATATGTCCCACACCGCTTTCCGTTATGGCGCGGACAGGCATACTGGTGATATCCCGGTTTTTCAGCATCACTTTTCCAGCCGATTTCTTGCGAAGTCCGGTAATTGCCTCAATTAATTCTGTTTGCCCATTTCCATCTACTCCGGCAATTCCGACAATTTCACCTGCACGGATATCTAGATCCAGATCCTTCACCATGTCCACATGACGGGAATCCTGAACAGTCAGGCCTTTGATGGAGAGAATCGTTTCTTTTGGCTCGGCAGGTTGTTTTTCCGTGGAAAAGCGAATCTCACGGCCTACCATCAAGGAAGCGAGCTCATTCGGATTGGTTTCAGATACTTCAACAGTACCGATACCCTGCCCTTTTCTGATTACTGTACAGCGGTCACAAACTTCCATGATTTCTTTTAGTTTATGGGTGATCAAAATGATGGATTTACCTTCTTTGATCAATGTCCGCAATATGACGATCAATTCCTTGATTTCCTGCGGCGTCAATACAGCCGTCGGTTCATCCAAGATGACAACATTCGCTCCACGGTACAAGGTTTTCAGGATTTCCACCCGCTGCTGCATACCAACGGAAATATCGCTGATTTTCGCTGTGGCATCCACTTGCAAACCGTAGCGGTCTGACAGTTCCTGCACTTCGCGAACCGCTTTTTTCATGTCGATTTTAAGGCCTTTTTTCGGCTCACTGCCGAGAACGATGTTTTGCGCAACTGTGAAGGTGTCAATCAGCATGAAGTGCTGATGCACCATTCCGATACCTAATCTATTGGCAACATTCGGATCATTGATTTCGACTTTCTTTCCGTCTACGCGGATTTCTCCCTTTTCCGGCTGATAAAGACCGAATAAAACGTTCATCAAAGTGGATTTACCAGCGCCATTTTCTCCCAGCAGCGCATGGATTTCTCCTTTTTTCACTTGAAGCGTGATGTTGTCATTGGCGACAATTCCGGGAAATTCTTTGCGAATGTTCAGCATTTCGATTACATAATTCTCCATATTTTACACTCCTTCTCGGAATTACGAACTTTCTTTGATTCTGTTCAAAAAAAAATCGTCAATTGAAGCGGGGAATTGTCTGGTTAAAAGACGCTTCAGTTGATGATTTTTTATAAAAGGCTAGAGTGCGTACTCTAGCCTTCCTGTTTTCTTATAGAGAATCTACATATGCTTTCAGTTCGTCAGCCGTACCCGGAGCAGTTACATCACCATCGATGATCTTTTGCTTCCATTCATCTACAGCTGATTTGATATCGTCTGTGTATGCTTCTGTGTTTGTTTCTGCAATACCGATTCCATCATCTTTCAAACCGAATGATACGATTTCTCCACCAGGGAATTCGCCATCTTTGGAGTCCTGGGCTACTCTAGCCACTGCAACATCAACAGCTTTCAGCATGCTTGTCAATGTCACGTTGTTGTCTCCGATTTGGCCTTCATCATACTGGTCACGGTCAACACCGATTACCCAGTAGTTTCCTTCTGGATCATTGTTTTTCAAGTCTTTTGCTTGGGCGAAAACACCATTACCAGTACCGCCGGCAGAATGATAGATGACATCTACGCCGGAGTTGTACATGTTGGATGCAATCAATTTACCTTTATCAGGTGCACCGAAGGATCCAGCATACTGTACATCCACTTCGATATCTTTATTGACTGATTTCGCACCAGCTACGTATCCTGCTTCAAACTTCTTGATCAATTCACTTTCTTCTCCACCAACGAAGCCGATTTTACCGGATTCGGACTTTGTCGCGGCAGCTACACCTGCAAGGAAAGAGCCTTGCTGCTCTTCGAACACGATGCTCGCTACATTATCTTTTTCTACGACGGAGTCAATGATGGCAAAATGCGTTTCTTTGTTCTGATCAGCAACCTTACCGATATCCTCTGCAAGCTTGAACCCGACACCAAAAATCAGATCCGTGTTGGATTGCACAAGGCGATTCAAGTTTGCTGCATAATCAGATGCACTGTTTGATTGAAGGTAATCATAGCCTTCTTTCTCTTTTAGGTCATTGTCTTCTCCGAACTTTGTAAGACCTTCCCAAGCGGATTGGTTGAATGATTTATCATCGATACCGCCAGTATCGGTAACCATTGCTGTTTTGAAGCTGTCATCGCTTCCGCCTTGCCCTGAGCTGCTGCCTGATCCGCATGCACTAAGCACGACGCCAACAACAAGGATCAAACCTAAAAGTACTGCATAACGACGCATTTTCAAGATAGAAACCCCCAAATATAGATTGATAGCTAAGTTGAAGCATGATACATAATTAGTAGATTATTAGGTCATAATTACTACATTTGCTTCACTCGAACATAATATAACATCTTTTTTACAGAAAATAAATACTTATTTTACAAAAAACACGAATATTTTCGATTTATTTGGGGTGATTCAACTAGATTTTGATGCTTTTCATAAAAACTATGCCCTACGAAAGTTTGTCCTCTGTCGACTTCGATACTAGCACTTGCCGCGGCTTGCTTCCTTCATAAGGTCCTACGACACCGCGTTCTTCCATCGCATCTATCAAACGGGCTGCCCTTGTATAGCCGATGCGGAACCTGCGCTGCAGCATGGATACGCTGGCACTCTGCATATCCGTCACGAGAAAGACGGCATCATGATATAATTCATCCTCGACTTCAGATTGTACATCCTGTTCTTCCTCCGGGATCATATCGGTCTGATATTGTGCTTTCTGCTGCTGGATACAATGATTGACAACTTTCTCCACTTCTTCATCCGATAGAAAGGCACCTTGGATTCGAGTTGGCTTGGAAGTGCCGACTGGAACGAAAAGCATATCCCCCCGTCCGAGCAGCTTCTCGGCACCCCCGCTGTCAAGGATCGTCCGGGAATCGATCTGGGAACTTACGCTAAAGGCAATCCGGGATGGAATGTTTGCCTTGATGACACCGGTAATGACATCGACAGATGGACGCTGCGTGGCGATGATCAAATGGATTCCTGCAGCACGTGCCATCTGTGCCAGTCTTGTGATGGCATCCTCCACTTCACTGGAAGCAACCATCATCAAGTCGGCAAGCTCATCTACTAATACGACAATGAATGGCAGGAAAGGCTGTTCTTCCTCACTCTGTTCATTTTGCTTTTTGATATAGGCATTGTAACCTTCGATATTTCTCGTACCGGAATCGGAGAACAGATCGTATCGTCGCTCCATTTCCGCTACAACTTTTTTCAAGGCTCTTGATGCTTTTTTTGGATCTGTCACAACAGGCGTCAGCAGATGCGGAATACCGTTATACACATTCAGCTCCACTTTTTTCGGATCGATCATCATCATCTTGACTTCATGTGGTTTCGCCTGCATGAGGATGCTTGTGATGATGCCGTTGATGCACACACTTTTACCGCTTCCGGTAGCACCTGCCACAAGAAGGTGGGGCATTTTGTTCAATTCGGCCACGACCGACTCTCCGGAAATGTCACGACCAAGCGCGAAGCTTAACTTGGAACCAGCCTTCATCTGATTATTATCGAGCACTTCCCGCAAAGATACGCTTGCGACTTCCTTATTCGGCACCTCGATACCGACTGCCGATTTGCCTGGTATCGGTGCTTCGATCCGGATATCCTTGGCTGCAAGTGCCAGGGCCAGGTCATCGTGGAGATTTACAATCTTGCTCACCTTCACCCCGGTATCCGGATACACTTCATACTTCGTCACGGCCGGACCGACATGAACCTTGCTTACCTTTGCTTTGACGCCAAAGCTCTGGAATGTCTGTTCGAGCTTGCGTGCGACAGCCTGTATTTGGGAGCGTTCCTGTTTCTGACTGTTTTTCTTCGGCTGTTTCAGCAATGAGATGCTAGGCAGCTGATAATCTCTGTTTTCCAGCTCGGAGGCTGGCAGCGCCTCTTTCTCATCAGCTGGCTCTTCTTCCACCTCTTTAGGCGGTGCCTCTTGTTTAGGCTCGATGATTTCCGGTTCCGGATCTGCATATGCAATATTCGTGAAGTCCTGGATGATCGGTTCTTCGTGAACCGGTTCTGCTTCCGCTGCTTCTTCTTTCTCAGCCAACACTGGCTTGCGTTTTGGCTTTACTCGCGGGCGTTCTGTCCTTTTACGCTCCTTGTTCTCCGAAAGCTTGTCTTTCATCTTAGCCGAAGATGCACTTGCCCCTTTTTTCACGGCATCGACCATTTTTTGGACGACAGAAGAAAGGGATGTATTGCTTAAAATCAGTATCCCGATGACTACAAGGAAGAAGGCGATGATCTTGGCACCTGTCGCTGAAAGCAGATAATAACTCAACGCGAAAAGGATAGCTCCTATCATCCCACCTCCTAAAGCGGCAGGATCGATCGTATCTTGTATATATGCTAAAAAGTAGTTCCAAGTCGTTTTGATGATGGAGGGCTGTTCCACTTGACTCAGCTTGTCCTCAAATGCTTGGATATGGGTAAACAGCAGGATACCAGCAGTGATAAGATACAGCCCGATCAGCTTCTTATGAAGCAGATTCGGTTTTTTGCATCGTGCCATCAAATAGATGCCCACTCCGCCCATAAAAACAGCAAGCAGGAAATACCAGCTTCCGAAGAAGAAGCGGAATATATGCTCAAGCGCATTAGGTATGGCCCCATCACTGATGGCTCCCGCTCCACTGCCGAACACTGCCAGAAATACCAATAACAGTCCGATTACTTCATAGCTCATCACTTGCTTGAACTTGGTTTGACGTTTTTTTGTTTTTCGTTTAGCCATTGTAGCTTAATCTCCTTGTTTTACATTGCTTATGTACTTCTTTAGATGTAAAGAAAACCCCTGCCAACGACAAGGGTTTTCTATTTCATGCATCAATTTGCCATCCTAATCAGTATAACACAGGATACAAAAAGACGAACATACGTATTCATTTATAAAGAGAATAACTTCCCGGGGGCACAGTTTTCATCCAGGAAATCAGCTGGATCGGTCGATAGTAACTGATGGACACGATACATGCCGTTACCCAGATGCTCAGCCTGAACCGTCCTCCCCCTGTATTGCATAACTTGATGAGAATCAAATTGTGTCGTCTCGGCAGGGAAGATATCCTCGGCTGCAAGGGGTGTATATAAAATCATTGCAATTCCCCATTCAGGGCTGCTTTTCGCTGATCCATCAATTCATTCAGCTTCTTCATCGCATGCTCCACACCGCCGACTTCATGGATCAGCCCAAAAGAAACTGCATCGGTTCCGACCACGTTTGTACCAATATCACGTGTCAGATTACCTTTGGCAAACATGAGCTCTTTGAATTTATCCTCTGTAATCGAAGAATGGGAGGTGACGAAGCTGATGACCCGATCCTGCATCTTATCCAAGTATTCAAAGGTTTGCGGTACACCGATGACGAGTCCGGTCAGTCGGATCGGATGGATCGTCATCGTCGCGGTCGGTACGATGAAACTGTAATCCGTACTCACAGCAATCGGTGCCCCGATCGAATGCCCGCCTCCAAGGACGATGGAGACAGAAGGCTTGGAAAGTGAAGCAATCATCTCCGATATGGCAAGCCCTGCTTCCACATCTCCTCCGACTGTATTCATCAGTACTATCAATCCCTCTATCTTCGGATTCTGTTCGATTGCAATCAATTGAGGGATGACATGCTCATATTTCGTCGTTTTATTTTGCGGAGGCAGCTGCATATGCCCTTCAATCTGACCGATGATGGACAGCACATGAACATGGGAGTCAGGTGCCTGGGCAACCGATGTCTGTCCGAGCTGCTGAATTTTTTCAAGGATGGATTTCCCGCCGGATTCTTCGTTTTCATTCTCTTGATTATCATTACGTTCCTTTGCCATTTTCCTAGCTCCTTTCCATACTTGTTTTTAGTATGGACAGCGAGCCGAGCGGCATACATATACAAAAAGCAGGAGAGTATCCTCCTGCTTCTATCGTCGATTATTTCAAGAGCTTGCTGATGTTTTCTTTCTCTTTTTCTGTCAGTTCGACAAGTGGCAAACGGACACCGCCTACTGTGACGCCTTTTTGATTCAATGCTTCTTTCACCGGGGTCGGACTCGGTGCTTGGAACATGCCTTGCATCACCGGCAGAATTTGCTGGTGGATACGGGCAGCTTCTACGACATTACCTGCTTCAAATGCCTGCAGCATAGCCTGCATTTCATTGCCGACAACATGGGAAGAGACGGACACGATGCCATCACCGCCGATGGCAGCTACCGGAAGGGACAAATCATCATCACCACTGTACAGGCTGAAATCATCAGGCGTACTTGCAATGACCTTCGTCATGCTGCTCAAATCTCCAGTGGAATCCTTCACAGAAACAATGTTTGCTATCTTTGAAAGCTCAATCACTGTCTCCGCTTCGATTTTCACAACGGATCGCCCCGGAATATTATAAAGCATGATCGGCAGCTTCGTGCTATTGGCCACTGCTTCGAAATGCGCATATAATCCGCGCTGATTGGGCTTGTTGTAGTAAGGCGCAACGATCAGGGCAGCATCGACTCCGATGTCTTCTGCTT
Source organism: Terribacillus jepli (assembly GCF_047228925.1). NCBI lineage: Bacteria > Bacillati > Bacillota > Bacilli > Caryophanales > Bacillaceae > Terribacillus > Terribacillus jepli. Next base: position 47,198 of record NZ_JBFEGH010000008.1, read on the forward strand.
CCTTTGTCAGTTCGATACTGTCCTGCGTGTTATTGCTTCCTGTCCCAGCGATAATCGGAATCCGACCGCCCGCTGTTTTTACCACATGTCGGAACAGCTCAAGCTTTTCTCCGTGGGAAAGTGTCGGCGATTCACCGGTCGTGCCAGCTACGACGACAGCGTCTGTCCCGTTTTCGATCAAATAATCGAGCAAACGGGTAGTGGCATCAAAATCAATTTTCCCATCGTTATCGAATGGCGTTACCATCGCTGTAATAATTTTACCGAATTTCATCGTAAAACTCCTCTGTCTTCAACAATTATCAGATCTTATAGACTCAGCTCGAATGTCGTATGAAGCGCGTTCACTGCTGCTACAAGATCTTTTTCATTAATCAATACCCAAATGGTCGTGTGGCTGTCAGCTGATTGCAGGATGTCGATTTCCTTATCCGTCAATGTTTGGACAATTTTTGCTGTCACGCCGGGAATGCCTGTCATACCGGCACCGACAAGGGAAACCTTCGCACAGTTGTTGATCACCTTTGGTTTCAGGCCAAGATCCTGAAGGATACCCTCTGCAAGCATGACCTGCTCGGCGGCAATCGTGTATACGACACCATTTGGCGAAATATTGATAAAATCGACCGAAATATTTGCCTCAGCCATCGCTTTGAAAACACTGGACTGTGTTTTATACGCATCCGTATCGGTTTCGATTTTGATTTGGGAGATGCCGGCCAGATGTGCAATCCCGGTAATCAAGCGGTCTGGGATATCCTTACCAGCAAAGCTCTCCCTGGATGATGTGACGAGCGTTCCCTCTGAGAGAGAACCGGTTGAACGCACACGCATCGGGACTTTAGCCTGCATCGCGATCTCCACAGCGCGCGGATGCACCACTTTCGCACCTTGATATGCCAGGTTGCAAATTTCCGTATATGTGACGACATCCAGCATACGAGCTTCTTCGACAACGCGAGGATCGGCAGTCATGATGCCTTCCACATCCGTGAAGATGTCGACATATTCCGCTTGTAAAGCAGCACCGAGAGCAGCTGCGGATGTATCGCTGCCGCCCCGGCCGATGGTCGTGATCTCCCCATCTTCTGTCATACCTTGGAAGCCGGCTACAACGACGACATCATGTGTCTTGAGCTCTTCCCAAATCCTATCGACCCGCATTTCCTTGATTTTCGCAGCTGTGAATTCTTCATTTGTGATGAAACCAGCCTGGGCTCCGGTCAATGCGGCGGCTTTGATTCCTTTTGCATTAAGCGCATTGGAAAAGACGACGGAGGAGATGACCTCGCCGCAGGAAAGCAGCAAGTCCTTCTCCCGTTTGGAAATATGCGTCTCACCGGGCACACCGATCAGTCCAAGCAAGGAGTCGGTTGCATATGGATCAGGATATCGCCCGATTGCCGATACGACGACCACTACCTTATTCCCGAGCTTCAGGGCTGCCTCTATATGCTGAATGGCTTCCGTCTGATTATCTCTTACAGACGTTCCGCCGAATTTCTGGACTAACACTTTCATTTTTACACCTCAGACTGTAAGCAAGTTATGTTGGATCAAGCGTTCCGCGATTTGGACACTGTTCCACGCTGCACCTTTCAACAAGTTATCTGATACGATCCACATGTGGAATCCGTTGTCATGATCCAGATCCTTGCGCACTCTTCCTACGAATACTTCTTTTTTGCCAGCGGCAGAAAGCGGAGTCGGATAAGTCTGTGTGCTTGGATCATCTTCCAGCACAATTCCTTCTCCGGCCGCCAATTTCTCTTGAATGTCCTTGACAGTCAGGCCGCTTTGGCCGAGCTCGACATAGACACTCTCGGCATGGGATGTGAAGACTGGCAATCGTACACAAGTAGCCGAAACGTGAAGATCCTCTGCATGCATGATTTTTTTCGTTTCATTGATCATTTTCATTTCTTCATATGTGTAACCATTTTCCTGGAACACATCGATTTGCGGGAGCGCATTAAATGCTACCGGGAAGTGGCGTTTATCGCCTTTTACTGGAAGGACGCTTGCCTCCATGTCTTCTCCATCAAGGAATTGCTGCGCTTGGTTTTTCAATTCGTCGATTGCGACAGCTCCAGCTCCGGACACAGCTTGATAAGTAGAGACGATGATACGGGAAAGCCCGTATGCTTCTTTCAGTGGCTCCAGCGCTGCAACCATCTGGATTGTGGAACAGTTCGGGTTTGCGATGATACCTTTATGAAGCTTCAGATCATCCTCGTTCACTTCCGGTACAACAAGCGGTACTTCCGGATCCATACGGAATGCACTCGTATTATCGACAACTACTGCGCCGCGCTTCACTGCTTCGGGGGCCAATGCCTTGGAAACGGAACCGCCTGCAGAAAACAGTGCGATATCGACACCTTCAAAGCTCTCCGGTTTGGCTTCCTTCACAGTATAGCTCTTGCCTTTGAAATCTATTTGCTGTCCAGCGGATCTGCTGGAAGATAATAAGGATAGCTCACCGATTGGAAAATCGCGTTCTGCAAGAGTCTCCAGCATCTTTTGCCCTACAGCGCCTGTCGCGCCTACTACTGCGATATGATAACCTTGCTGTGTCATGAAAAACCCTCTCCTCTGTCTATCTGAATGGATACGTATTATATAGTTGCTACACTAGCTTTATTTAACGCTAGCACTATTCTATCATAATTTTTCTGTCATAGGTTATCGTTTGAGGAGTTTAGGAAAAACGTTGGACTAATACGGGCTGCAGCTGCTTATATTCCAAGGCAGCTTCAATCGTCTCCGGAAGCTTTGTCATATCAGCAACAAGGGAGTTAGGCTTATTGAATGGATCGTCTTGTCCGAACGGGATGAAGTACATATATTTCGCTGCCATGAGCCGCATCAAGTTGACACCGTTGAGGCCGAGGGCATCATTCGTGCTGATTCCGAGCACGATCGGTTTCCCATTCCGTACTGTTGCTTTCACCGCCATCAGCACCGGGCTATCCGTCAGTGCATTGGCAAGCTTCGACATGCTGTTTCCGGTGAGCGGCGCCACCACCATACAATCCAGCGGTTCACGAGGACCTAACGGCTCTGCTTCCGGGATCGTGCGGATGATGGTCGTTTTCGTCAAATCACTGATTTTTTGCATATGATCCTTGGCATCCCCGAAATATGTGTCAGTGAATTGAACCGTGTTGCTGACGACGGGCACTACTTCCGCTCCCAGCTTCACGAGCTGTTCGATTTGCGGAAAAATTTCGCTGTACGTACAGTGGGAGCCCGTAATACCGAATCCGATCCGTTTTCCTGCCAAACTCATATAATACTCCTCCTTTTAGCTGTTTGTTAAAATCTGTTTGATGACGACAGACAAAATATTGCCGGCAGTTTTCGGGGCGACAATGCCCGGCAGGCTCAAGGCGTGGATGGCCTGGATGCCTCGTTTTTTCGCATAGTCGAAGTCTACTCCGCCTGGTTTGGAAGCAAGGTCGATGATCAGCGTCTGTGTAGGCAGCTGCTCAAGGATGGCTTTCTTCACGACAAGCGCTGGAATGGTATTGATCAGGATATCACTATCTTTGATCACTTCCGGAAGACTTTCGAGGAAAAAGGCATGCATTCCCATTTCGCTTATCCGGGCAATATCAGCATCGTGGATGGAACCGACATGGACATCGGCACCGAGTGCATCGAATTTACTTGCCACGCTCGTACCGACGCGCCCGAAACCAAGCACGACGACTTTCGAGCCATGGATGGTGAAATCCGTATGTTTGATGGCTGTCATAATGGCACCTTCGGCTGTTGGAATCGAATTATAGATCGCGACATCATCCCTGTCGAAAAGGGACACCAGACGCAAATTCCGCTTTTTGCACAAATCTGTCAGATAGTCGTTTGTGATACCTGTAAAAATGACACAATCCTTGGGCAATCGATCCATCCAGCTTTCCGACAATTGAATACTTTTATCAGAAAATACTGTTGCAATCTGCCCATCAGGACCAACTCCGGGAATCGGAAGGATGATCGCATTCAGACTCTGTGGATCCAGGTCATCCAGTTCTCGCTGGATACCGCCGGTGAAGCTTTGACTGATTTGTTCGAAGCCCACCGCAAATACAGATGCATTCGCACTGCATTGCAAGCTGCGAATCATCTCCAAGTAGCGGGCATCACCGCCAAGAACAGCGATAGTCAATTCAGTGGTCAAACTCTCACCTCGCTCTAGAACATATTTTCATACATCTTTTCATTGAGATAGTTGCTTTCCAGTTATCATATGAGGAATACCGTAAGGAGTGATTGAATTGGAGCATGATGCGAACACAAAAAAGCCAGTGCATCATGCACTGGCAAGATTTACGTCTTTATAAGTATCATATGTTTCCCGACTGTCTGGATTTCCTCCCAGGCGATGCGATTATCACTGCCTTCCTTGCGCAACCCGAACCATTTATAATTCGGTATGAGAAATGCATCGATTTTTCCAGTGACTGGGTTGAACTCGATATCGGTCTGACCAAGAACACCTAAACGTTCGCCATTGTTCACATCAATGATCTCTTTATCCCCTATGTCCTTGAAACGCAAAGCAGATCAGCTCCTTTTATTTTGGTGCGACAATCGCCGTTGCCTGTTCTTTGCCGAAGATCTCCTGAATGACAGCGTCCACATCATCCATCGTTACATTGTCGATTCTTTCAATCAATTCATTCAAAGATGGGTGCTTGCCAAGCAAGAGTTCATTTCGGCCATTCCGGCTCATTCTGCTGTTTGTACTCTCCAAGCCAAGCATGTAGTTCCCTTTCAGCTGTTCTTTCGTATTGTTGAATTCTTTTTCGGTGATGCCGTCTGCTTTCAGCTTCGAAAGCGTCTCGAAAATCGTTTTCTGGAGCTCATCCAGCTGTTCTTTGCCCGTTCCGGCATAAATAGTGAGCATGCCGCTATCCATGTACGTACTGTGATAGGAATACACAGAATAAGCTAAGCCCTTTTCTTCCCTGACATCCTGGAACAATCTCGAGCTCATGCTGCCGCCCAAGACATTGTTCACTACCATCAGGCTATAGCTTGATGGATCATCCAATTTCAACCCTTGATAACCGATTGCCAAATGAGCTTGTTCCGTTTCCTTGGATCGGCTAATCATATTCGGATTGAATGGAGGCTCTTCAAGTGTCCGGTGAGCTGAATCAGCCTGAAAGGCTCCAAAATGCCCCTCCACGGTCTTGATGAAAGATTCATCAACATTCCCGGCAACAGACACGACCATTTTCTCCGGTACATAATGCGATTCTTTGTAATTCCTTACCGATTCACCGGTAAAACTCATCAGTGTGTCTTCTGTACCGAGAATCGGCAATCCAAGCGGATGCTTGCCATAAGCAGCTTCAGCAAGCCAATCATGGATGATATCATCTGGCGTATCTTCTGCCATCTTGATTTCTTCCAAAACGACTTTCTGCTCCTTCTCGATTTCTTCCTGCGCGAACTGCGATTCAAAGAACATGTCAGCTAATACTTCCAGTGCAAAATCTTTATGCGTGTCCAGCACTTTGGCGTAATAGCATGTAAATTCCTTGGAAGTAAATGCATTAACCATGCCTCCGATGGCATCGAAAGCCTCGGCTATCTCTTTGGCAGAACGATTCTTCGTCCCTTTGAAGAACATATGCTCCAAAAAGTGAGACAAACCATTGTTTTTCTCTTCTTCGTTCCTTGAACCTGTCAAAATCCAAATGCCAATCGTAACAGACCGTACTGATGGCATGTTTTCCACTACCACTCTTAGACCATTTTTGCATGTATGCTTCTGCAGCAAAATCAAATCCTCCCAATCAACAGTACATCATACTGTACCATTATCTTCCTTCATTCAATATCGTATCCAAAGTAGACACACTGTACCCCTTCTCCTCAATCACCTTTAGCATATCTGCCAGCCCTGCCTCCACGACAGGGGTAGGATGCATGAGGATGAAAGCTCCAGGATGCAGTTTTTCGGTCACGCGTTTCATCATAACAGGAACTGTCGGCTTTTGCCAATCAATGGTATCGACTGACCAAAGAATCGTTTCCATCTGCTGGTCATTGGCAGCTTGGATGACCCCGTCATTGAAGCTGCCGCTCGGCGGGGCAAAATAGACTGGCTTGTCACCTGTTATGGCATGGATTATTTCGTTCGTCTGACTTATTTGCTCTGCCGAGTCCGTTTTGCTCATTTTTTTCATATCAGGATGGTTGTATGCGTGGTTCCCGATGACATGTCCTTCTTCTTTGATCATCTCGACAAGCTGATTATGTTCCTTTGCCCATTTTCCTTCGATGAAGAAATTAGCCTTCACATTTGCATCTTTCAACGTTTGCAAGATTGATGGAATATGGTCTTCTCCCCATGATACATTGATCAATAAGGCGACTTGCTCCTGGTCTTCCCTGGCACGGTATATTGGGGATGCTGGCAGCTCATCAAGCGTGATTTCCGGCTTTACTTCTTCGATTACAAGCAGCTCTCGATCAAACATACCAGCTTTCTTCATTTTCTCCAAGGAAGCATCGATGTCTACCTTGGTACCTGCCTTTCCGGGCACCTTCTTCCATATCTTATCGATTCGTGCATTTTCAGCCGGCCGTTCGACTTCTTTGCGAACTGCTTCTATTTCCTGCCGCAATTCTTCTTCATCTGTTCGTACTGCTACCTCAGAAAAAACCGGATGATGAGCGACAGATGCTGTCTGGAACGGCGCGTGACCGCTGTCGATAAGCAGAAATATCAGTGTGATGAATACGATTAGGTGAATGATAATCCGGTGCATTCCCATCCCTCCCTAATCTAGCTTATGAAGGGCTGGGACAAGGAAGAACAAGCATAATATCTTTATCCGTAAAAAAAGAAACTGGCTGAACCAGTTTCTTCCCTTTTGCTTATCATTCAGCAGATTCCTGCTGTTCTTTTTCCTTTTTGGCTTCGATCAATAATTGCTTATGTGAAAGGTTCACTCGTCCTTGACGGTCGATTTCTTTTACTTTCACTTTCAGCTTATCGCCGATTTTCACGACATCTTCCACTTTGCCTACGCGTTCTTCCGCAAGTTCGGAGATGTGAACCAAGCCATCTTTCCCTTTGAATAATTCAACGAAGGCACCGAATTTCTCGATTCGTTTGACTGTTCCTTCATACACTTCACCGACTTCGACTTCACGTACGATGTCTGAGATGATCTGTTTCGCTAGTTCGTTCTTCGCAGAATCAGTGGAAGAGATGAATACTGTACCATCTTGTTCGATATCGATTTTGACACCAGTTTCTTCGATGATTTTATTGATTTGTTTACCGCTTGGCCCGATGACATCGCGGATTTTATCCGGATTGATTGTCATGGTCAGGATTTTCGGAGCATATGCAGACAGCTCCTCTTTCGGCTCACTGATAGTAGACATCATATGACCGAGGATTTCCAAACGGCCTTTACGCGCTTGTGTAAGTGCCTCTTCAAGGATTTCCCGGCTCAAGCCTTCGATCTTGATATCCATCTGCAGAGCTGTAACGCCTTTTTCGGTACCGGCAACTTTGAAGTCCATATCGCCCAGTGCATCTTCCATGCCTTGGATATCAGTAAGGATCGTATAATCATCACCAGATTTAACCAGTCCCATTGCGATACCTGCTACCGGCGCCTTGATCGGAACACCGGCATCCATCATCGCCATTGTGCTGGCACAAATGCTAGCCTGGGACGTGGAACCGTTCGATTCAAGGATTTCGGATACAAGACGGATTGTATACGGGAAATCCTTCTCGGAAGGAATGACCTTCTCCAAAGCACGCTCACCAAGGGCACCATGTCCGATTTCACGACGGCCTGGTCCTCTGATCGGTCCTGTCTCCCCAACACTGAAATGAGGGAAGTTATAATGATGCATGAAACGCTTCGTTTCTTCTGTGTCCAACCCATCAAGAATCTGCACATCGCCAAGTGCGCCCAATGTACAAACACTAAGTGCCTGAGTCTGACCCCGTGTGAATAATGCAGATCCATGTGTACGAGGTAGTACACCAATGCGGGAAGACAATGGACGAATCTCATCGACGCCACGACCATCAGGACGGATTTTGTCTTTCGTGATGGCACGGCGGACTTCTTCCTTCACAAGCTTGTCCAGGATGCCCTTGACTTGCTTGATTGTATCCTCGTCTGCTTCCTGCTCTTCATAGAATGCGACCATCTCGTTCTTGACGTCACTGATCGCCGCTTCACGCGCTTTCTTCTCGTGCACTTCGATTGCCGCTTTCAGTTGATCGTAGCAGCGGTTCTTGACATCTTCCGTCAATTCCTTGTCCAAATCGAAGAGCTGGACTTCCATTTTTTCTTTGCCGACAGCAGCGACAATCTCTTCCTGGAAAGCGACAAGCCGCTTGATCTCTTCGTGACCGAACATGATAGCTTCCAGCATGATATCCTCAGGCACTTCCTGCGCGCCTGCTTCCACCATGTTGATTGCATCTTTTGTTCCAGCTACAGACAGATCGATATCACTTTTCTCTTGCTGTTCCTTCGTCGGGTTGATAACGAATTCTCCGTCGACACGACCTACTACGACACCCGCTATCGGACCATGGAATGGGATATCAGAGATGCTGATTGCAATGGAAGAACCGATCATTGCTGCGATTTCAGAAGAATAATCCTGATCCACACTCATGACCATGCTGATCACTTGCACATCGTTTCTGAATCCATCCGGGAATAAAGGACGAATCGGACGATCGATCAGACGTGATGCGAGTACTGCTTTCTCACTCGGACGCCCTTCCCTTTTGATGAAACCGCCTGGGATCTTACCTACTGCATATAGTCTTTCTTCGTAGTTCACTGTCAATGGGAAGAACGGCAAGTCCTTCGGTTCCTTCGAACCTGTGACAGTGGACAGTACGGAAGTATCGCCGTACTGGATGAGACAAGCGCCGTTCGCTTGCTTGGCAAGTTCTCCAATTTCGACAGTGAAAGTCTGTCCGGAAATTTCGGTGGAGAACACTTGTTTTTGGTCTGCCATTAATTAAAGCCCCTCTCGTTAATCTTACATTGGACCCTGTCTTTGTATTATGCACCAGTCCAGGTCCCGTTTACACTATGTATAATAGGTTTTCTCCTATAGAAAAAGCGGGAAAAATTCCCGCTTTTTAGTCAATCTTATCGGCGTAGGCCAAGTTTTTGGATTAGTTCGCGGTAACGTGTAACATCTTTTTCGCGAAGATAGTTCAACAAGTGACGGCGACGACCAACCATTTTCAATAGGCCACGGCGTGAATGGTGATCTTTTTTGTGTGTACGAAGGTGATCGTTAAGTGTAGTGATTTCCTCCGTCAAAACAGCGATTTGCACTTCTGGTGAACCAGTATCAGTGTCATGTGTTTTGTATTCTGCGATCAGTTGATTCTTGCGCTCTTTAGAGATTGCCATTTGTTATTCCTCCTAAAAAATCTGATAGTAACCCCATTCCCCGAGCAATCGCCGGAGTAGCGAATTGCCAAGCGAAGGTTTTCCATAGTCCAGATTACACTTTTTGCAGACAGATTGCAAGTCTCTTGGACAACATTCTATGCAAAATATGCGCTGATCTGTTCTTTATCGCGGTCCAGCTGTGCAACAAGTGCTTCAATTCCGTTGAATTTGACTTCCTCCCGGATGAATTTACGCCAGGATACGGTAACTTCCTCGCCATAAATCTGTTCATCGAAATCGAGTATGTGCACTTCCAGATTCGGAGCGACGGCATCTTGCTGGAAAGTTGGTTTGAAACCGAGGTTCGCCATCCCGGCGTAGGTTTTGCCCTTGATCATTATGTCTACAGCATAAACGCCCACTTTAGGCAGGAAATAATCCTCCTCGATGCGGATATTCGCTGTCGGATATCCGATAGTGCGTCCGCGCTGATCACCAGTGATGACTTCTCCAGTCAATGTGAGCGGATGACCGAGCAGCTCGATGGCCGCTTCCACCTCTCCATCGGAAACAAGCTGACGGATTTTCGTCGAACTGATTTTCTCTTTTTCACTTTCCACTTTCGCCACCGCTTCATAAGAGAAAGCTTGCTGCGTGGCAGCTTCCTGAAGGGTATCCGCATTCCCTGCACCTTTCTTGCCGTAGGTGAAATCGAAACCAGATACAAGATGGCGCACTGCCAGTCCGTTGATAAAGCGCTCGATGAAATTTTCGGGACTAAGACCAGCAAGCTCTTTCGTAAAGCCGATCAAATACAGATAATCAATACCCATACTCTTTAGAATCGCCTCTTTTTCACGGAGCGGGGTTAGATAATCTTCTCTTGTATCCGCTTTTCCCAATACGACGGATGGATGCGGATGGAAGGTAATGACCGCGCTTTTCAGCTGTTTTTCACGAGCAGCATCGATTGCCCGGTGTATGACCTCCTGATGCCCGCGGTGAATGCCATCAAAAAAGCCGATAGCTGCACTGACTGCAGGCATGTCATCCAGTTTCATCGTTTCTGAATAATGTAGTTTAATCGTTTGCATCTGTGCCTCCTGCTTTCCCTGATACGAATACTCGTTTTGGCTTCAGTAAATGTGGATAGGCAGGGTGCGTCTCATAAATCCCGAGAAGCTGATCACCCTTTTGTACACGATAGAGATCCGCTTCTGCCGGTCGTGTGAGTCGCTGGCCGTACCTGACCTTTTGTTCAATCACGGCGTCTGCCTCGATCAGAGGCATGAATTCTATCGCCTTCGTGATCGGCTGCAGCAATTGTTCCATACTGCCTGCTTCCATTGCCTCTTCCATTTTAGCAAAAGTGACCGTATCCTGTGTACGAAATGCTCCTGCCTGTATCCGTTCCAGGCTGCTCATGTGGGCAGGATAGCCAAGTGCTTTGCCTATATCCACACAAAGGGTACGGACATAAGTACCTTTCGAGCAGCTGACGGTGAACCGGAACACACTTCCATTTTCGCTTACAGATGCTTTGTCCAGGACGATTTCATGTATCGTCACCTGTCGGATGGGACGCTCTACTTCCTGCCCTTTCCGAGCATATTCATACAATTTACGCCCCGCCACCTTGACCGCGGAATACATAGGCGGTACTTGTTCGATTTCTCCGGTGAACTGCTGGAGGACCGACTCGATAGCATGCAAAGGAATCGGTTCAGTGACCGGCTTTTCCTCGATCACAGTGCCGCTTTTGTCCTCTGTCTCTGTTGCGGTACCGATCGTCACCTCTGCGACATAGGTTTTGGACGTGTCCGTCAAATAGGGAACAATCTTTGTTGCTTGGCCGATACAGAGCGGCAACACGCCTTCTACGTCCGGATCCAATGTACCTGTGTGCCCAATCTTTTTCGTTTGCAATATTTTGCGCGCCTTGAACACGCAATCGTGGGAAGTCATCCCTTTTGGTTTCCATAATGCCAGGATCCCATTCAATGCCAGCACTCCTTTGTACTATGTAAAAAAGAATCCCTTCCTCCCATGAAGGGCAAAGGGATTCTCCATCGTCTCTTATCTGTCGGAATCGTTGAGCTCCTTCAAGAGATGTTCGATTCGATTACCTTGTTCTACAGCTTCGTCGAATTCAAATGCCAGCTCTGGTGTCTTGCGCAAACGTATGCGCCTGCCGATCTCTGAGCGGATGAATCCTTTTGCTTTCGCCAATCCAAGAAGCGTATTATGCTTTTGCTTCTCTTCGCCAAGGACGGAGATATAAACTTTCGCCTGCTGCAGGTCACCAGTCACTTCCACATCTGTCACCGTCACAAAGCCGATTCGCGGATCTTTGATCTTTCTGGATATAATATCGCCAAGCTCTTTTTTCATCTGCTCTGCGACACGATTTGCTCGTAATTCACTCATATAATCACCTCATCGTCATTCGGAGGGATGCTAAAGCCACTGCTTTTCAGTGGCTGTTCTCTCAATCTCCGGAAAAGAATCAATCAAGGCAAGCGCCTGATCCATCACACGTTCAGCCCTGACACGGTCGGGGGATGTCGTCACCAGTTCGAAGCAAGTGCGCTGCCATAGATCATGGTAGTCTGCTTCGCTGATGGCGATATTGAACGATCCCCCGATCCTTGTGGTGATCCGTTTGACGACCGAACGCTTATCCTTGAGGGAATGCGCGTCATAGATCATACACTCTACAACCGCAGCCAGAATCATTTTCTTTCGATTTCTTCCATCACGTATGCTTCGAATGTGTCGCCTTCTTTAAGGTCGTGGAAGTTCTTCAATGTGATTCCACACTCATAGTTTGTGGCAACTTCACGGACATCATCCTTGAATCGTTTCAAGGAATCGATTTCATCCTCGACGATTACGATGCCGTCACGGATGACACGGATGGAAGAATCACGTGTGATTTTACCTTCTGTCACATAACTTCCGGCAATCGTACCGATACGGGACACCTTGATGATTTGGCGAACTTCCGCTTGTCCGATGACTTTCTCTTCGAACTCAGGATCAAGCATCCCTTTCATTGCGGATTCGATTTCCTCGATTACTTTGTAGATGATGCGATGCTGACGGATATCGACGTTTTCAGATTCTGCTGCTTTTTTCGCATTGGCATCCGGACGTACGTTAAATCCGATGATGATTGCATTCGAAGCAGATGCCAGGATGACATCGGATTCTGTAATCGCACCGACACCTGTGTGAATGATGCGGACTTTAACGCCTTCGACTTCGATTTTTTCCAAAGATGCAGCCATCGCTTCCACAGAACCATGCACGTCCGCTTTCACGATTAGGTTGATATCTTTCACTTCCCCTTGCTTGATCTGGTTAAACAGGTCATCAAGGCTGACACGTGCACCAGTGGAACGATTTTCTTCCACTTGCTTTTGCTGTCTTGCTTCACCGACTTGACGAGCTTGCTTCTCGTCTTTGAATACCATGAACTGATCACCCGCATTAGGCACAACGTTCAAGCCAGTGATCTCGACTGGTGTGGAAGGCGGCGCTATTTTCACACGGCGGCCCAAGTCATTGACCATCGCACGTACACGGCCGTATGCATTACCGACAACAATGCTGTCACCGACATTAAGTGTACCGTTCTGAACAAGCAATGTTGCTACCGGACCGCGTCCTTTATCCAATTGTGCTTCAATTACTGTTCCCTCTGCCGAGCGGTTCGGGTTCGCTTTCAATTCTTCAACCTCGGTTACGAGCAGGATCATTTCAAGCAGATCATCGATACCTTCGCGTTTTTTCGCAGAAAGCTGGACGAAAATCGTATCTCCGCCCCAATCCTCAGGGATCAGGCTATGTTCCGTAAGCTCTTGCATGACTCGATCCGGGTTAGCACCTTCCAAGTCGATTTTGTTTACCGCTACGATGATCGGTACTCCTGCAGCTTTGGCATGGTTGATCGCTTCGACTGTCTGCGGCATAACACCATCATCGGCAGCTACGACTAGAATCGCGATATCCGTTACTTGCGCACCGCGGGAACGCATGCTTGTGAAAGCTGCGTGACCAGGAGTATCAAGGAAAGTGATTTTCTTGCCATTCTCTTCAACTTGATACGCACCGATATGCTGCGTGATTCCGCCTGCTTCGCCTTCGGTCACTTTCGTGTCACGGATGGAATCAAGCAAAGTTGTTTTACCGTGGTCAACGTGTCCCATGATCGTAACGACAGCAGGACGTTCCTGAAGGTCTTCTGCTTTATCTTCGATTTTATAGTTATCCAGATCTGTTACATCAACGTCTACTTCTTCTTCCACTTCGACATTGTACTCTAAGCAAATCATTTCAATTGCATCTTTATCCAAGTCCTGGTTTTTCGTTGCCATGACGCCTTGGAGGAAGAGTTTCTTGATGATTTCCGTGGACTCCCTGTGAAGCTTGGCTGCCAATTCACTGACAGTCAAAGACCCTTTGAAGGTAATTTTATCTGGAGTCGGCATTTCCGGACGTTTCTGCTGCGGAGCTTTTTGGTTACGATTGTTGTTCCGGCCGCCGCGTCTGTTATTGTTCTGTCCGCCCTTGCCAGGTTTTTTATTGCCATTGCGCTGCTGGTTGCGGTTTTGTCCGCCGCCGGCTTTACTTTTCGGCTTGTTGTTCTGACCATTGTTATTTGCTGAGTTGGATGTGTTTGCTGAGTTCCCCGTTTTAATCGCTACTTTCTCGCTACCCGCGCTTTTTCCTGTGAAGCTTTTATCCAATCTGTCCTTTGCCGATTCATTGATCATGGACATATGATTGGACACTTCGATATTCATACTTTTAAGTTTATTGATGATTTCCTTACTGGAAACGTTTTTCTCTTTTGCGTATTCGTAAACACGAATCTTTGACATACGTTCACCTCCGAGTGGATTCAGTGAGCAAAGATTTCAATTTGTCTGCAAAGCCTTTATCCAAAATGGCAATTGCGACTCTGCCGGATTTACCAATCGCTTGTGATAATTGCTCCCGGTCCTCCTCCACCTGCCAAAAGGCGATGTTGTAGAAATCGGTCTTGTTGCGAAGTTTCTTCAAGGTTTGGGGACCGATATCACTGGCAGCTATTACTAGCTTTGCTTTTTGCCGTTGGACATCCCGGACAATCGCTTCTTCCCCGAAGGTGCATTGTCCGGCACGCACAGCAAGCCCTAACAAATTCAAATAATTTTTACTCATGAGTGCTGACCTTTGCTAATCGCTCAAGTTCTTCATAAATAGAATCATCGATCTGTGCATTCAAGTGACGCGCCAGCGTATCTTGTTTCTTCGCTTTTGCAATGACAGCCGCATCCTTGGAGACATACGCACCGCGGCCATTCTTCTTGCCGGTCTCATCCACGAAAACTTCGCCTTCTTTGTTGCGGACGACCCGGATCAATTCCTGTTTCGGCTTCATTTCATTGGAAACCACACATTTTCGAAGCGGAACCTTCTTTTGTTTCATATACAGCGCCCCTTATCAATATGTGTCTTCGTCAAAATCGTCGAAGTCCATAGCTTCTGTATCCTGATCAGTCAATAACCCGAGTTCACGTGCTTCTGTCTCGGATTTGATATCGATTTTCCAGCCTGTCAATTTCGCTGCCAGGCGTGCATTTTGACCGCGCTTACCAATGGCAAGGCTAAGCTGGTAGTCAGGCACGATGACCGTTGTCGCTTTTTCTTCTTCATCAACCAATACAGAGATGACTTTGGAAGGACTGAGGGCATTGGATACATACTCGACAGGATCTTCAGACCACTCAACGATATCGATTTTTTCACCTTTGAGTTCATTCACGATTGCTTGGACACGCTGACCGCGCTGACCAACACAAGAGCCGACCGGGTCGACTTCCGCTTGGGAAGCGTAGACGGAAATCTTCGAACGGTCCCCTGCCTCACGAGCGACCGAGCGGATTTCTACAGTACCATCATAGATTTCCGGCACTTCCATTTCAAATAATCGCTTCAATAGACCTGGATGGGTCCGGGAAACGAAGATGCTCGGTCCTTTGTTTGTGTTCTCCACTTTTGTCACGTACACCTTCAGGCGATCATGAATCTCATATTTTTCTGTCGGCATCTGCTCGCTTTCCGGCAGCTTTGCCTCGATTTTGCCAAGATCCACATAGATGAATCTTGGATCATTGCGGGAAACGATACCAGTCATGACATCTTCTTCCCGATCAGCATATTCACTGAAGATGACGCCGCGCTCTGCTTCACGCACGCGCTGTGTGACCACTTGTTTCGCAGCCTGCGCTGCAATACGGCCGAAGTCTTTTGGTGTCACTTCGATTTCAACGACATCGCCGATATCGTACGTACCAGAAATGGCACGAGCCTCATCGAGCGTCATTTGCTGCTGGCTGTCCTCGACTTCCTCGACAACATCCTTGCGGGCGAACACTTTCATGGATCCAGTTGTTTCATTCAAATCGACGCGTACATTGGTCGCGGACTTGAAGTTCTTTTTATAAGCGGAGATCAAGGCTGCTTCCAGCGCTTCGATCAGGACATCCTTATTAATCCCTTTCTCTTTCTCCAAATAAGTAATGGCATCAAAAAGCTCGCTGCTCACTCGTATATCCCCCTTTAGTTAAACGTTACAGCCAGACGTGCCTTCGCGATTTTCTCATATGGAAGGGACACTTCCTTCTTCCTCGCTTTGATCATGACTTCCAATGTCAATACATCGTCTTCGAACGCCTTCAATGTACCTTGGTACTCTTTCTCATTATCGATCGGCTCGTACAGTTTCACATAGACTGTCTTGCCGATACTGTTTGTGATTGCTTGTTTTGTTTTCAGCGGTCTTTCCGCTCCTGGCGAAGAAACCTCCAGGAAGTACGGGAAATCAACCGGATCATTCTCATCGAGGACTGCACTCAATTTCTCTGAAACGATGGCACATTCCTCGATATCGATGCCTCCAGCTTTATCAACGTAGACACGCAGGAACCAGTTCTTGCCTTCCTTGACGAATTCCACATCGACCAGCTCCAGCTGCAGCTCCTCCATGATTGGTTGTAGATAGCTTTCCGTAACTTCCGTTATATTGGCTGCCAAAATGCTTCCTCCTTTACTGCACGCTTTCAGGCGAATATTACTTTTTATCGGGTAGGGTGTGCCTCTCAATAGAAAACCCTTGCCCGAAATGGAAGCAAGGGAACAATGTTTATCATGTGCTTTTTGCTACAAAACAACGAAGAGGCGCTCCCCTTACAAATTTGATGCCGAATCCATGGGTATGAAAAAGAGTGGGTAATCCCACTCTTGATCTGGTTCGTATCAATACCGCTATTGGATAATATACCACAAGTTTCTTGTTTAGGCAAGAATCCCGTTAGAATAGCGAAAGCTGGTTCTGGTCGGCCATTCCTTCCAGACAGCCATGCTGATCCATATACTCCAATACCGTCTTACTGATCCTGCTCCGCTCACGAAGATCTTCCTTCGAAAGGAATTCCCCATCTTCCCGTACTTTCACGATATTGAGCGCCGCGTTGGTCCCCAGTCCGTCAATGGCGTTGAATGGCGGAATCAAACTGTCCCCGTCCACCAGGAAATCTGTCGCACTGGACTTGTACAAGTCTACTCGCTGGAAGTGGAATCCACGCTCGCACATTTCCAGTGAAAGCTCCAATACAGTAACAAGGTTCTTCTCTTTTGGAGAAGCATCGTGTCCTTTTTGATTGATCTCGTTGATACGCTGGCGGATTGCTTCCGGTCCTTTGATCATCGTATCCAGCTCGAAATCACTTGCGCGTACACTGAAATACGCTGCATAGAAAAGAATCGGATGATGCACTTTAAAGTAAGCAATCCGTACGGCCATAAGGACATATGCAGCTGCGTGTGCTTTCGGGAACATGTACTTGATCTTCAGACATGAGTCGATATACCAATCAGGTACATTGTTCTTCTTCATCTCTTCGACCCATTCATCCTGCAGCCCTTTCCCTTTACGGACAGACTCCATGATCTTAAAGGCGAGTGATGAGTCTAGACCACGGTGCATCAAATAAACCATGATGTCATCTCGACAGCCGATTACTTCAGGCAAGGTGCAAATGCCGCTGTTGATCAGTTCCTGGGCGTTGCCAAGCCACACATCGGTACCGTGGGAAAGTCCGGATATCTGGACCAGTTCGGCAAATGTCGACGGATTAGTGTCTTCCAGCATTTGACGGACGAAACGTGTACCGAACTCCGGTACACCAAGTGTACCCGTTTTACACATGATTTGTTCTGGTGTCACACCTAATGATTCCGTTCCGGAAAAAATCTTCATCACTTCCGGATCATTTGTCGGAATCGTCTTCGGATCGATACCGGACAAATCCTGAAGCATGCGGATGACGGTCGGATCATCGTGTCCGAGTATATCCAGTTTCAGCAGATTATCGTGAATGGAATGGAAGTCGAAGTGGGTCGTCCGCCATTCCGAATTGCGATCATCCGCAGGATATTGGATCGGTGTGAAGTCATATATATCTTGGTCATCCGGTACAACAATTATACCACCAGGGTGCTGACCGGTCGTTCTTTTCACACCCGTACACCCTTGGACCAGCCGATCCACTTCCGCATTGCGGATATGGAGCTGATTATCACTGGCATAGCCCTTCACATAGCCATAAGCAGTTTTCTCAGCGACGGTGCCAATCGTACCGGCACGGTAAACTTTATCTTCCCCGAAAAGCACCTTCGTGTAGTTATGGGCTTGCGGCTGGTAAGCACCGGAGAAGTTCAAGTCGATATCGGGAACTTTGTCTCCTTTGAATCCAAGGAATGTTTCGAACGGGATATCCTGACCATCCCGCTTCAATGTTTCGCCGCATGTCGGACATGCTTTTTCTGGCAGGTCATAGCCGCTGGCAACCGAACCATCATTGAAGAATTCGTTGTATTTACAGCTTGGGCACACATAATGCGGCGGCAGCGGGTTTACTTCGGTGATATCGGTAAGTGTTGCTATCAGTGACGAACCGACCGACCCCCGGGACCCGACTAAATATCCGTCGTCCAGTGATTTTTTCACCAGTTTATGCGAAATAAGATAGATAACGGCAAAACCGTGGCCGATGATGCTTTTCAATTCTTTTTCAATCCGTTTCTCAACTATTTCCGGCAAAGGGTCGCCATAAATGCTGCGTGCGCGGTCATAGCTCATCTGGCGCATTTCATCCTCAGCACCATCGATGTTGGGCGTGTATAAATCTTCTTTGACCGGCTTCACATCTTCTATCATGTTCGACACTTTCTGTGTGTTGGTTACAACTACTTCTTTTGCCTTTTCTGCAGGCAGGAAATCAAAACAAGCAATCATCTCGCTCGTTGTGCGGAAATGTACATCCGGCAATGACTGCCTGCTAAGCGGATTACCATTCTGTGTCTTGATCAAAATGTTGCGGTACTGCTTTTCGTGTTCTTCGATGTAATGCACATTGCCGGTTGCCACCACCGGCTTCGCCAAATCTTCGCCAAGCTCGACAAGATTACGCAGGATATCAAACAGATGTGCCTCATTCTGCACAAGTTCTTTTTCAATCAAATGATAATAATTGGATGGCGGCTGTATCTCGATTACATCATAAAAGGCTGCGGCTTCTGCTGCATCTTCCTTTGATTTTTGCATCATTGCTTCGAACACTTCACCTTTGTCACAGCCGGAGCTGATGATCAAGCCCTCCCGATGCTGCTCAAGCTTGGAACGAGGAATTCTCGGAACACGGTAGAAGTAATCCACATGGGACATGCTGACGAGCTTGTACATATTTTTCAAGCCGACTTCATTCTGTACATAAATCGTACAGTGGTATGGGCGGGAGCGTTGATAGGCATTCCCTTCCCCCATGTAATTATTGAGCTGGTCATGGTTCATTATCTCTTTCTTGAACGCTTCCTTCAGCAATCGCCATAATAAATAGCTGGTTGCTTCCGTATCATAAATCGCCCGGTGATGCTGCGTCAGTTCAATATCAAGGAACTTACAAAGCGTATTCAGCCGGTGGTTCTTCAGCTGCGGAAACAAAAATCTGGCAAGCTCCAATGTGTCAATGACAGCATTCGGCGCCTTCTCCAAACCGATTCGCTTGAAGCCTTGATTCAAAAAGCCCATATCGAAGCTTGCGTTATGTGCAACAAGTACATCGTCACCCATCCAAGCATGGAAATCGTTTAAGACCTCCTCGATTTCAGGCGCATCCACAAGCATATCATCAGTGATACCAGTAAGGTCGATGATTGTCTGGCTAAGTTTTTGATGCGGATTGGCAAATCGCTCGAAGCGGTCGACGATCTCCCCATCATGGAATTTGACGGCAGCCAATTCGATGATTTTATCGTAGGAGGCGGATAAACCTGTCGTTTCTACGTCAAATACGATATACGTCGCCTTTTCCAAATCGATATCCTTACTATTGTAAGCGATAGGTACACCATCATCGACGAGGTTGGCTTCCAAACCATAAATGACTTTGATATTGTTCTTCTTACCAGCAGCGAATGCTTCCGGGTAACTCTGCACGACAGCATGATCGGTGATTGCAATACTATCATGACCGAACCTTGCTGCTGTCTCGATCAAACGGCTGGCTGATGTCACAGCATCCATTTGACTCATGAGCGTATGAGCATGCAGCTCGACACGTTTTTCCCCTTCTTCAGCCTCATCCTTACGTAGAGTGACAGTTATTTCATTGATGTCATTTGCCATCATGGTCAGCTCATTGGTGAAGTTGTCTGTCTGAATACTTCCGCGCGCCTTTATCCACATACCCTTTTTGAGCTGTTTGAATTTATCTGCATCTTCATTGCCTTTGGAAAACATTTTGATTTGGAAGCTGTCTGTATAATCCGTCACTTTTGCAATAAGCAAGTGGCGGCCAGAGCGCAATTCTCTTATATCCACATCAAATACATAACCCTGGACTGCCATGCGGCGTTCCTCGTCTTGGATATCCTGCATCGGTGTAATCTCGTCATTGATACCATAACCGATCATAACAGGACCTTGCGGAGCTTCCTCCTGTTTCTTCGCCCGTTCTTCGGAATCCTTGATTGCTTTTTGGACGAGCAAGCTGTCTTCCATCGCTTTTTGCTCACGGAATTTGGTCAATTCCTCCATGTTTTGTTCCTGGACAGTGACCGTGAGCATGTAAAGACCAGCACCGATTTTCTCACAATAAGTTTGGAAAGCAGGTTCCAGCCTTTTTTTCAAAGCGCTTGCTTCCGCTTCATTCCTTGCAGTTAACATAATCTTATTACCGTTAACTACTGGAACCTGTGTTTGTACCAAATCCTTGTAGGCAGGTGATAATTTGGGATAAGTAAGAACGAAATCCTTCCAATAATCCTTGATATGGTCACTTTCGACCGTATTCGTGACACAACGGATCGACCAGTTCACAGCAGCGATATGTGCAAATGCTTCTGTCAGCTTGGCAGTGAAGATTTTATATATAGTTGGCGGCAGCAGATTCTCCAGTTGAAAATGAAAATGCCAGGACTTCGCTTTTGGGTCCACTTCCAATTTCTCCAGCTGACTCTCCTTGAAATGAGCTGCAATGGTTTCTTCATCTAGCTGGATCTGCTCAAGGAGCATGTCCATTTTTTCATTTTGGCTTAGACTCATTGACTTCTCCTCCCCCGCTAGTGTACTGCGGTCTTGCGAAAGCCCCTGTCAAAGATTTGACAAGGGCTTGTACATGTTTATAGATAAGCAGCTATCCGATCCAACAGATCATTCTCATGTGAAACTGCTTCTTGTTCAATATCGCGGAACTTCACTTCCACTTCGCCGTCAGCAGCAAGTTTACCGACTGTGACGCGAACAGGGATACCGATCAAATCACTATCAGCAAATTTGACACCGGCACGTTCCTTTCTATCATCGTACAATACATCGACGCCCGCTTCAAGTAATCTTTCATATAGACGATCAGCCAGTTCACGCTGCACGTCTTTTTTAGGATTCAAGCTGATCAGATGCACCTGGAATGGACTGATGGATTTTGGCCATACAATCGCGCCTTCCTTGCTGTGCTGCTCGACGGCAGCTGCAAGTGTACGCGATACGCCGATACCATAGCAGCCCATAATCAAGTTTTTAGCCTTTCCTTGTTCATCCAGGAAAGTTGCTTGCATTTTGTCAGCATAAAATTCACCTAGTTTGAATACCTGGCCAATTTCGATACCTTCAGCAAACTGGATAGTTCCGTGACCGTCCGGTGATGGGTCACCAGCTTGGATGAATCTTAGATCAGCATATTGCTTCACTTGGAAATCCCGTTCCGGATTGACATTCTTATAATGGAAACCATCTTCATTGGCGCCGCAAGTAACATTCACTGCATACTTTACAGCGTTGTCCGCAATGACATCCATCTCTTTTGGAACATTGATTGGTCCAAGAGAGCCGAACCCTGCACCAATCATTTCCTTCACTTCAGCTTCAGCTGCCAGTTCGACTAGCTGCGCTTGATACAGATTCTTCACTTTGATGTCATTGATTTCATGATCACCACGTGAAATGACCATCACAAGACGATCATCCACTTTGAAAACAACTGCTTTCAGACCTTCTTCAAGTGAGTGACCAAGATAATCCGCCACTTGCTGCATCGTCTTTACGTTCGGTGTTTCAATTTTTTCAAGAGGCATGGAATCCACTTCAGGCTTTTGACCTTGATCGAGTACTTGGGCCATCTCGATATTGGCCGCATAATCGGATTGATCACTGAAGGCAATCGTGTCCTCCCCGATCGAAGCAAGTGCCATGAATTCGTGGGTATCCTTTCCGCCCATTGCACCTGAATCGGCGACAACGGCACGGAAATTCAATCCTACTCGTTTAAAGATGCGATGATAAGCGTCAGAGATAGTCTCATAGGCTTCATCCAGACTTTCATAATCCGCATGGAAACTATACGCATCCTTCATGATGAATTCACGCCCTCGCAAAAGGCCAAAGCGAGGACGCTGTTCATCCCGATACTTCGTTTGAATCTGATACACTGTAAGCGGTAATTTCTTATAGCTGTTCAATTCATCACGTACTAAGCTAGTCGTGACTTCCTCATGAGTGGGACCAAGGGCGAATTCTCGATTGTTCCGGTCATGCAGTCGCATCAGTTCAGGTCCGTATACCTTCCAGCGGCCTGTCTCTTTCCAAAGCTCTGCAGGCTGGAGTGCCGGCATGAGCATCTCGCTCGCACCGATGCGATCCAATTCCTCACGGATGATCGCTTCCACTTTTCGCAGCACCTTCGTACCGAGTGGCAGGTAGCTGTATATTCCAGAAGCAGTCTGACGGATATATCCGCCTTTGACAAGCAGCTGATGGCTGATTGCTTCTGCATCTGCAGGCACTTCTCTTAATGTTGGGATAAATGTTTTACTTTGTCGCATACTTCCACCTCTGCATCATAAAAATAGCCGCTGTATATCATTCCAGGTGACCACGATCATCAAAAGCATCAGCAAAGCGAATCCGATGAAGTGGACCACCGCTTCTTTCTGTGGCTCAACCGGCTTACCTCTCAATGCTTCCACACCGATGAACAACAGACGTCCGCCGTCAAGTGCGGGAAGCGGGACAAGATTGACGATTCCAAGATTGACACTGAGCAATGCTGTCCACTGGATAAGATTGATCAGACCTGTCTTCACTACCTGATCTGTCGCATCATAAATACCAACTGGTCCGGATAGCGCATCGATACTGAGCTGACCGGTTATGAGCTGTCCCAAATTGGTAATGATCATCGTTCCGAATTCATATGTTTGCTGGAAGCTGTAAGGAATCGCACCAAGGAAATCTTTCTGCATCGCGAGCGTTACACCGATTTGACCGATTTTCTGGTCGCCGCTTTCCACAAGTGCAGGAGTGATCTGCAGCTGCCGTTCTTGACCATCCCGGACAATCGTCGCTTCAAGCTCTTTTTCCGGATTTTCACGGACGATGGCCGTAAACTCTTCCCATGTCTGTACCGACGTACCGTCGATTGCCGTTATCTCATCCCCTGATTGGATCCCGGCTTCTTGGGCAGCAGATCCATCTTGTACAGTACCCACGGCTGCATTATCCGCTGGTACTCCCTGTATAAGGGCAAGGATGAAAAACAGCACAAGCGCAAGCAGGAAATTCATCAACGGTCCGGCAAATAATTGCATTGCGCGCTGCCGCTTGTTCTTGGAAGCGAATTGCCGATTATAGGGAGCGATTTGCGTCTCCGTCTCATCCATCACATACATTGCCTTCTCATGGACAGGGAAAGACAGGCGTTCTTCCTCGCCTATCTCATAACCATGAATCATCAGGCTGTGATCCAGATCCGCACTCTCGACTTCGATGACACGAGCGTTCGGATGCTTGGACTTATTGTTGACGATGATTTTCGTTACTTCCTGTTTTCCATTGAACTCCAGTCCGATATGATGACCTGGCTTCAATTCCACGATTTCAGGATCCTCACCGGCAACACGGACATATCCCCCGATCGGGAGCAGTCTGATTGTATAGAGAGTTTCATTTTTCGTCCAAGTAAAAATCTTCGGTCCAAAACCGATGGCGAATTCACGTGCTAACATGCCAGCTCGCTTCGCAAAAATCAAATGTCCGAGTTCATGCACGAAAACGAGCAGCCCGAACACTAGGATAAACGCAATGATAGTTGTCACAATGGGCACCTGCCTTTATTGGATATAGGACCTCACTTGGCTCCGCGTGAGACGATCTGTTTCCATGATTGTTTCCAAAGAAGGGAAAGATTCATAAGCATGTGCATCAAGTGCCCGCGCTACATAATCCTCTATCGTCAGGAAATCGATTTTCCCTGCAAGAAACAGGGCTACCGCCTCCTCATTCGCCGCATTCAGTACGGTCGTGGCAGTGCCTCCTGCCTTACCCGCTTCATATGCCATGCGCAAACAAGGGAATCGTTCCATACTCATTTCTTCAAAGTGGAGTTTGCCTATTTCCACTAAGTTTAACCTTTTTGAAACGGCTAAATCAAGTCTTTCAGGGTAGGTGAGGGCGTACTGGATCGGCACCCGCATATCAGGTGTGCCAAGCTGGGCGATGACACTGTAATCCTTGTACTCGACCATGGAATGGATGATGCTCTCCCGATGCTGGACAACTTCTATGTCCTCATAATCGATTCCAAAGAGCCAATGAGCTTCGATGACTTCCAAGCCTTTGTTCATCATCGTTGCCGAATCGATCGTAATTTTCTGGCCCATGCTCCAGTTCGGGTGGCGCAGTGCGTCCTCCAAAGTTACAGTCTTAAGTTCTTCCCTTGTCTTATCACGGAAACTTCCGCCGGAAGCAGTGATGATCAGCTTGTTTACATCTTCGAGCTTCTCCCCGTTCAGACATTGGAAAATCGCTGCGTGCTCACTATCTACCGGAAGCAGATTGACACCATGCTTTTTCGCTTCTGCCATGACTAAGTGTCCAGCCGAAACCAATGTTTCTTTATTCGCAAATGCCACTTGCTTTTTGGACCGGATTGCTTCCAATGTTGCTTCCAGACCAATACTTCCAAGAACGGCATTTACAACGACGTCTACTTCCCCGGCAGAACTGATCGCTACCATCCCCTTGGAACCGACCAGGATTTCTACATGTGGAAGTGCCTGATGAAGCTTCTCTTTTGTCGGTTCATCTTGTACGACGACAACAGCCGGTTCGAATTCCTTGATAAGCGGCATCGCTTTTTCAATATTACGGCCAAACGCCATGCTATGCAGCCGGAACGCCTCCGGATGGTTGCGGATGACATCCAATGTCTGCAAGCCGATCGAACCAGTTGCACCTAATAACGCGATTGTTTTCATCGGACACGCTCCTCTTAATACTCTATTAAATGAATTGAATTAAATGCAGGATTGGGAAAACAAAAATCATACTGTCGAAGCGATCCAATATTCCGCCATGCCCCGGCAGGATTTTTCCGGAATCCTTTACAAGATAATGTCGTTTAAAAGCAGATTCGACCATATCTCCAAGCTGCCCGAAGACAGCAATCAGGATACAAACACCCGCGACGATCCAAACGGATCCGCTCACAGGCGAAATCAGATGGAACACAACCCCAGCGATACAGCCTAGAATAAGTCCGCCGATACCGCCTTCAACCGTTTTATTCGGGCTGATTGTCGGCCATAGCTTACGTTTTCCAAACGCTCTTCCGAAGAAATAAGCTCCTGAATCAGTAGCCCATATAACAACCAGTACAAAAATGAACTTGGATAACCCGGTTACGACATGTCCTTCGATCACTTCATTCGGGGCGTTCCTTGTAATGATGAAATAAAGGAAGCCGAATCCTATATACACAACCGTGATCAGCAGGAATCCAGCATCTTCAAACGTGAACCGATTCTTTGCGAGTACCGTGTAGCTCAATAGAAGAATGACGGAGAATAACAGGATGTCCGTTTTATTGGTATGTATATCGAATATTGTATTGATCATGCCCAATTCCGGGGAGAGCAGTCCCCATAACAGCAAGACACTCACAACGGATGGCACTTTGTATTTTGCTATTTTGCGCATACGCAGAAGCTCGATGAAGGCAATGGTCGCTATCAAATAAATGAACGCCTCGAACCACACCTTACCAAGCAGTACGAATACCATGAAAAATATTCCTGCAATAATCGCTGTAATCAATCGTTGCTTCATTATTAATTATTCACCTCAAATACCGCCATAGCGCCTTTTTCTGTTCTGGAAATCACTGACTGCCTGCTCGAACAGCAGCTCGTCGAAATCAGGCCACAGTACTTCCGTAAACCAGAGCTCTGCATAAGCACTCTGCCAAAGGAGGAAGTTGCTTAAACGATGCTCACCGCTCGTACGGATTATCAAATCAGGGTCTGCCATTTTTTCCGTATATAAATAGCGGGAAATACACGTTTCATCAATATCTGCCATTTGCAGCTTATTGTCGTGGATGTCCTGCATCATATTTTGTACAGCATGTACAAGCTCATACCGTCCGCCATAATTCAAGGCAAAGTTGAGGATGAGACCATCATTATGTTTGGTCTTTTCCATCGCTTCTTTAACAGCTTCCCTGGTGAAGGACGGCAGCCCTTCCAGATCTCCGATTGTCTGTACCTTGACATTCTCTTCGATAAGCTCCGGCAAGTATGTCGTCAAAAACTCCTTCGGCAGCTTCATCAAGAAATCCACTTCTGTTTGTGGACGTTTCCAATTTTCCTTGGAAAAGGCATATAAGGTAAGTACTTTCACATCAATCCGGTTGGCAGCTTTTACAATGCGCCGAACTGTCGTCATCCCTTCTTTATGCCCAGCAATCCTCGGAAGTCCGCGTTTTTTCGCCCAGCGTCCGTTTCCGTCCATGATTATGGCCACATGTTCGGGGATATTCTCAAGCTTCAGTGTCGACGGCTGTAATTCTATTCTTCTTTTCCTGTTGAAAAAAGGAAGTTTAATCATCTTGAATCCTCCATTGGGCTTTATTCTCTGATGACTAGATAGCCATAGGTGCCCTGTGCAGTACTGCTCTTTGCTTCTCACAAAAAGAGCAAAAACCCCCTTTGGCAAGAGGGTCTTGTACTACTTATTTTACATGGTTAAGGGTCAAACTTCCATTATTTCTTTTTCTTTGTCTTTCGCAAGACCTTCAAGCTGACTGATATGCTTATCCGTTTCCGTTTGCACATCATCCTGGAAGCCCTTCAAATCATCTTCCGTGATTTCTTTATTCTTTTCGGATTTCTTCAGTTGCTCGTTGCTGTCACGACGAACATTACGAATCTGTACTTTTGCTTCTTCCAAATACTTGGACACAACCTTGACCAATTCTTTCCGGCGCTCCTCTGTCAATGCAGGGATGCTAAGGCGGATCAAATTACCGTCACTGGAAGGAGAAAGGCCTAAGTCTGCTTTTTGAATCGCTTTTTCGATGTCAGAAATAGCTGATTTGTCGTAAGGTGTGATCACAAGCATGCGTGCTTCCGGTGCAGTTACACCTGCAAGCTGATTCAATGGCGTGGAAGCACCATAATAATCTACATATACACTATCCAAAAGAGATGGATTCGCGCGTCCTGCACGTACAGTCGCCAGCTGTCTCGAGAAAGCCTGTACTGCTTGTGTCATTTTGCTTTGCGCATCCGAAATGATTGCTGTTGACATTAGTTATTCCCCCTGATAATCGTTCCGATGCTCTCACCGGAAACCGCTTTTTTGATATTTCCTTTTTCGCTGATAGAGAAGACAAGCAATGGAATATCATTATCCATACATAGTGAAGAAGCAGTTGAATCCATGACGCCAAGTCCTTCATTCAGGACATCCAAATATGTCAATGAATCATACTTCACTGCATCTGCTACTAGTTTAGGATCTGCATTGTATACACCATCGACGTTATTCTTAGCCATCAGGATGACTTCTGCTTCGATTTCAGCTGCACGCAAAGCCGCAGTTGTGTCTGTTGAGAAATATGGATTACCTGTACCTGCTGCAAAGATGACAACACGTTTTTTCTCGAGATGACGAATTGCCTTGCGGCGGATATAAGGCTCGGCTACCTGACGCATCTCAATGGAAGTCTGTACTCTCGTCGGGATGCCAAGGTTCTCCAGGCTATCCTGCAGCGCAAGTGAATTCATCACAGTAGCAAGCATGCCCATATAGTCAGCATTCGCACGATCCATTCCCATTTCGCTGCCGACTTTTCCGCGCCAGATGTTACCGCCGCCGACAACAACCGCAACTTCCACTCCCATTTCAGCTACTTCTTTCACTTGTTCCGCAATCGAGCGGATGACTGAAGGTTCGATACCATAGCCAACCTGGCCGCTCAATGCTTCTCCACTTAGTTTCAATACGATTCTTTTATAGCGTGCTGTAGTCATCGGATCCTCCAAAGGTATGTATTTTGTAAAAAAGGGAACACCAAGTGTCCCCTCTCTTTTGTCGTCCTTATTTTTTAACTTGGCTCATTACTTCATCAACGAAGTTATCTTCGCGTTTTTCCATACCTTCGCCAACTTCATAACGAACAAAGCTAACAACGGAAGCACCTTTGTCGGTTACGTATTTCTTCACTTTTTGATCTGGATCTTTGATGAAGCTTTGTTCAAGCAAGCAGATCTCTTCGAAGAATTTGCCTAGGCGGCCTTCTACCATCTTTTCAACGATGTTTTCTGGCTTGCCTTCGTTTAGAGCTTGTGTTTTCAATACTTCACGCTCGCGTTCCACTTCGTCAGCAGCCACTGCATCACGGGAAACGTAGCGAGGGTTTACCGCTGCAACGTGCATTGCAACATCTTTACCAAGCTCAGCATCAGTTGTACCGTCAAGCAATGCCAATACACCGATACGTCCGCCACCATGGATGTAAGCACCAAATGCTTGGTTTTCCGTTTTGTTCACTAAAGCGAAACGGCGAAGGGAGATTTTTTCTCCGATTTTAGCGATCGCAGCGTTGATGTACTCACCAACAGTTTGCTCTTCATTGATTTTTTGGTCAAGAGCTTCTTCCACGCTTGCTGGTTTGTCAGCAAGGATGTGCTGTGCAAGTTCGTTGAGCAAAGATTGGAACTGATCGTTTTTTGTAACGAAGTCAGTTTCACAGTTCACTTCAAGCAATACTGCAGAATCGCCTTCTGTAGCGATGAAAGTGGAACCTTCCGCAGCGACGCGGTCCGCTTTCTTGGCTGCTTTCGCAATACCGTTCTCGCGAAGGTAATCGATCGCTTTTTCCATATCTCCATCTGTTTGTGTCAATGCTTTTTTACAGTCCATCATACCAGCGCCAGTTTTTTCGCGCAATTCTTTTACCATTTGTGCCGTGATTGCCATCGTAAATGCCTCCTTAGGGGTTTGGACAATTAGTCTTTAAAAAAGGGTGATAAAAGGTCCCCCCTTATCACCCTTCATCCATTACTCGCTTACAGCTTCTGTAGCTTCTTCTTCAGCAGCTGGAGCTTCTTGGTCTTCCAATTCTTCACCTTGCTTGGATTCCAGGATGGCATCCGCCATTTTGGAAGTAAGCAATTTGACAGCGCGGATTGCGTCGTCATTCGCAGGGATCACGTAATCGATTTCGTCCGGATCACAGTTCGTATCAACGATACCGATGATTGGGATGTTCAATTTGTGAGCTTCTGCAATTGCGATTCTTTCTTTACGTGGGTCGATAACGAATAGAGCGTCTGGAATTCTTTCCATGTCTTTGATACCGCCAAGGAATTTCACAAGACGTTCTTTTTCTTTAAGCAAACCTACTACTTCTTTCTTAGGAAGTACTTCGAAAGTACCGTCTTCTTCCATGCGCTCGATGGATTTCAAACGGTTGATACGTTTGCGGATAGTCTGGAAGTTAGTAAGTGTACCGCCCAACCAGCGTTGGTTGACAAAGTACTGTCCAGAACGGATAGCTTCTTCTTTCACAGATTCCTGTGCTTGTTTCTTCGTACCTACGAATAGGATAGTACCGCC
The DNA here is from genome assembly GCF_047228925.1 of Terribacillus jepli. Lineage (NCBI taxonomy): Bacteria > Bacillati > Bacillota > Bacilli > Caryophanales > Bacillaceae > Terribacillus > Terribacillus jepli. Next base: position 77,123 of record NZ_JBFEGH010000008.1, read on the forward strand.
ATCAGCAGCAAGTTCTTTCACGTAGTTGTACGCTTCGTCGACTTTCTTGACTGTTTTCTGAAGGTCGATGATGTAGATGCCGTTACGCTCAGTGAAGATATATTTCTTCATCTTCGGGTTCCAACGGCGAGTCTGGTGACCGAAATGAACACCAGCTTCAAGCAATTGTTTCATTGAAATGACTGACATAGTGTTTTCCTCCTAATGGTTTTTTCTCCTCCGACTGCTTCATCTTTTATCGGGAACTGACAGTTTGTCAGCACCTCCCGTAAAAATCGGCAGACGTGTGTATTAACACCAAAAATAAATATAGCACAGCTATTTCCGTCAATCAAGCATCTTAGACATGTTTCTCAGCTATTTCTGTGCTTTTCCCCATTTTTCTTCATGAGAAGTATCAATTCTACTTCCGTTTTGCCCATTCCAAGCTGTTTTGCAATCTCTGCAGCTGACAGACCTTGGTCATTCAGCTGCAGAACACGCCCTACATTGGACATGGATATATCATCTTCCGCTTCTGCCGGCTGCGGAGGTGGATAGTCTGATTCAGGCACTGTGTCCTCCGCTGTTTCCGGAATAGAATCGGACTGACTGTTTTTTTCTTTTGCAATGGCATTTACAGGGGCCTTCGGTGGCTTTCCCTTCAGAAGTCGCTCATTCTCCTCCCTGAGTTCTTCAAGGATGGTACCAAGCATCGCTTCGTATGCTTTTTTCTCCTCTTGATGCTGGCTTTCCTGGTGCGTCACCTTCGATTGCAATGTACGGATAGCGATGAAAGTCAATACATGAAGCAGAAGGCTGGCATAGACTAATAGTGTGAGCATGGAAAACCTTCTTTCTATATAAAGTGGAAATAGCTTTCAGCTGATTGCTGAAAGCTTGGCTAGGGATTCCCGTAATTTAAAAACGGCACGTTTGTGAATCTGCGAAATTCGCGATGTCGTCAATTCCAGTATGTGTCCGATTTCTGTAAACGTCAATTCTTCCTTGTAAAAAAGGCTGATCACAAGCTGTTCATGATCATTCAGCTGCTTGATGCTATCTGTCAGCTGGTTTATGAGTTCTTTCTGCAGCATTGCTTCTTCCGGTTGGGGTGTCTTGAGATCTGGTAGTACATAGCTTGTATCCTGTTTGTCCTGCTTTGGCAGAGCTGGTTTGTCATCCATGGAGAGGACATTGGAAAATAACGCATCACGCACAGCTTCTTCGACTTCATCCCGGCTTAATCCAGTGGACTTGGCAATCTCCATGCTGGTCGGTTTCCTTTCCAGGGATTGTTCAAGCGCTGCTGCTGCTGCTTCTATTTTTTTCACTTTATCCCGCACCGTCCGGGGAAGCCAGTCCTCCTTCCGCAGACCGTCCATTATGGCTCCTCTGACACGGAAGGAAGCATAGGTTTCAAATTTGAGATCCCTGCTTGGTTCGAACTTTTGTAAAGCATCATACAATCCCGTATAACCGAAGCTTCTGACATCATCCCTGCTCACACTGGAGGGGAGGTGAGCAGCGATGCGCTGCGTATGGTATTCGACAACATGCATATACATCCGCATCAATTCATTGGCAGCTTCGCTATCTTTCTTATAAAACCAGCTGTTCCAATACTGCTGTTCTGTTTCTGATCCATAACTGATCATGAAACTCCCTCCTTTGTTTGCTGCTCTGTCCCAAGCTTGAAGCTGCTCCATTATATGATCGCTTCCTCTTTACTTACTGTTTTTATCTTCAATCCACATGTTTCGGTATCAAATTCAATCGTACGTCCATTGGTACCCCCGACATCCTTGCTTTCGATAGGTATCCGATATTCCCGAAGCTTCTGTTCCACTGCTTCGATATTACGCGGTCCGATCCGCATCTTTTCATCAGTCGACATAAACGAAAACATCTGTGCTCCGCCTGCCAGCTTGGCTTTGAAGCGACTGTTGCTCGCCCCCAGTCTCACAAGGTTCGCGATTAAATCATCTATGGAAGTATCTGCATATTTATTGCGGTTCATCTGTGCTTGCTTGGCAAGATTCGAATCCGGGAGCATGACATGCGCCATACCCGCCACCCTTTTTTGCTTATCATAAATGACAACCCCGACACATGATCCAAGCCCGGCGGTTCGGAGATGCTGTGGATGGACGGCGATTTTGGCATCAGCGATCCCAACATGCAATATTTCCGTTTCAGTCATCTTCCTCGACTCCTAAGGCTCGGAATAAATAGCCGAATGCATCAGGGTCGAGCAGGAGCAGGAATTTACCTTCGACCATATGCTGCTGCTGATTTGTGTGGCTGAGTGAAATGACAGTATCAATGACAACTGTATAATCACTCTCTTGAGCGATTTCAATCAAACCATTAGCCAGGATGGCTCCACCCATATCGACGCTGATTTGCGGAACCGATGGCTGCATATTCACTTTCGAGAAATCGCTTATTGCGGACAAATAACTTCCTGCCAGTATATTTCCCATCTCATTCAAAGCAGAAAGGTTAATGTCATCTTTGGATGTATTGGACCATGAGAAACTCGCATCACCAGTTATATAATGGACGAATAGCTCCGCTTCTTTTGGCTCCAGGAGGAAAAACATATTTCCAGGCGCATCCCCCTGAACCCTGAGATATATAGCCGCCAGCGGCTGTTCGGCTCCGCCGATCGATTCGATCAATTCATTGAAGTGACAAATTCTGACCGCAGGAACCTTCATGTCAATATCCTGCTGAAGCAAGGAGGAAAGAGCAGTAGCAGCATTACCTGCCCCGATGTTACCAGCTTCCTTCAATGCATCCAGCTGATCTTCCGTTATATGCTGAAGATCATACATCAGCTTTCGATAGACTTGATTGCTTCGATCTCATGGAATTTCAGTACTTTTCTAAGATCAAGCAAGATGACAAGTCTATCCTCCAAATTCACTACTCCGTCAATGTAATCGATATCGATCGCTCCGATCACTTGCGGTGCTTTTTCAATTTTATTGACTGGAATATCGACGACATCATTGGCTGCATCAACAATCAAACCGATCGAGGTCTCTTCCAAGTCCACGATGATGATTCTCGTGTTTTCATCGACTGGGGTTTCCTCCAGCCCAAGACGGCTTCTCAAATCAACTATCGGCGTAACGACCCCGCGCATGTTGATGACACCTTTGATGAAATCTTCCGTATTCGGGACCCTGGTAATGTGTTCCATCTTCTCGATTGAACCTACTTGTGTAACTGGTACTGCATATTCTTCGTTTTTCAATTGAAAAACGATCACTTTTACATCTTGTACGATTTCTTCTGCCATGATAAACCCTCCTTATTTGATTAGCGCATTGCTGTCAATGATAAGCGCCACTTGACCATCTCCTAAAATAGTGGCACCGGAAATAGCAAATATCTCAGTCAAGTAGTTTCCGAGAGATTTAAGTACGATCTCTTGCTGGCCGATAAACCCATCCACGATCAAGCCAGCCGACTTATCACCTTTTTTGATGATGACGACAGAGTAATAATCCGTCTCCTCATACACATTTGGTACTTGGAATACATCTTTCAACGAAACAAGGGGAACGACTCTTCCGCGAAAATCGATTACAGCCTGATTATGCACATGCATGATGTCCGATTTTGGAATGATGGCTGTTTCGATGATAGAGGAAAGCGGAACAGCGTATTTCTCTTTTTGGATTTCCACTAGCAACACACTGATGATGGACAAAGTCAGCGGCAGCTCGATGCTGAACATTGATCCTTTTCCTTCTTCGGAACTTATCGTAATCGTACCGCCAAGTGATTCGATTGTATTCCGGACGACATCCAACCCTACACCGCGACCGGAAATATCCGAAATGGTTTCAGCCGTGGAAAAGCCGCTTTCCATGATCAAGCCGAATATTTGGTTGTCATTCATGATTGCTGCTTGTTCTTTTGTGATAAGACCATTATTGATTGCTTTATCCGTAATTTTCTTCCGATTGATCCCGGCGCCATCATCACTGATGTCGATAAAGACGTGGTTGCCAGAATGGTAGGCTTTCAGCTTGATAGTTCCCGTTTCCGGCTTTCCTAGTCCCCGTCTTACTTCCGGGGTTTCGATACCATGATCCAAGCTGTTTCGAATCAGATGCACTAGTGGATCACCAATTTCATCGATGACTGTACGATCGAGCTCTGTTTCGGCACCTTCAATCTGCAAGTCGATTTTCTTACCCAAATCTTTGGCAAGCTGGCGCACCATACGCGGGAATCGATTGAATACTTGGTCAATGGAAACCATGCGCATTGTCAATACGATGCTTTGAAGGTCGCCGGAAATCCTGGCCATTCGCTCTACAGTCTCATGCAGTTCTGGATGCTTTACTTCTTCAGCGATTTGTTCAAGTCTGCCTCGATCAATTACCAGTTCCTCGAACAGGTTCATCAAGATATCAAGACGTTCGATATTCACACGGATCGTCTTATTGCTTTGCTGAGCTTTTTTCTCGGTTGTTATCGCTTCTGTTTTTTCTTCCATCACGGCAGCTGCAGTTTCTCCATTTGCTGCATCTTGGATATGCTTATATGTATCGATGAAGAAATCCTGGATCGTGACTGCATCTATCTCGGATACTTTTAATATTTTTTCCTCGATAAGTTCTTTCGACTCTTTCGTCACGAGCAATAATTCAAAGGTTTGATCGAATGCCTCATCCTCAAGCTGTGAAACATCTGGATTGGATTTAACCACTTCGCCCAATGCTTCAAGCACCTCGAATACCATGTAGACCCGGGCAGCTTTCAGCATGCAGTCTTCACGCAAAGTGACTTTCGTGTAGAAGTTCTGGAATCCTTTTTCCTCACTCTCACGCAATACAGCCAGTTCGAACTCATCCAATAAAAGATTGGATTGACCTTCAGGTGTTTTGTCTTCAGCTGCTGCTTCGCTTTGATGAAGTGCTTCGCCAGACTCAATCGCTTCCAGCTGACGAACCAATGCTGTTACCTCTTTTGTCCCTGCTCCTCCAGATTCGATATCCAGCACCATTTCCTCCAGATTATCAACAGCTTCAAATACGATATCAAGTATATCTGGATTGATTGTAATCTGATGATTCCGGATTGCATCGAGTACGTTCTCCATCTGATGCGTCAAATTAGCCAAGTCCTGGTACCCCATCGTGGCGGACATACCTTTCAGCGTATGCGCGGAGCGGAAGATTTCATTGACCAATCCGATATCCTCAGGCTGTTTTTCCAGTTCCAGCAAATGCTGATTCAAGCTTTGCAGATGCTCTTTGCTTTCTTCAATGAATACACCTAAATACTGATCTATTTCCATTGGTTGACCCCCTCTAAAAGATTGACCCTCTGTTGTATAGCTGCAGCGATGGACTGTACCGGACAAACATGATGGAGCAATCCTGCCTCTGCAGCAGCCCTTGGCATACCATACACAACACAGGATTCCGCCGATTCACCGATACTGAATACAGATGGCTGTCTCTCCCTGATTTTGCGCAAGCCCTCCGTTCCATCCGCCCCCATGCCTGTCATGATAACGGTACAAATATCCACATTCTCTAAACTGCTGATCGATTCGAACATACGATCCACAGAAGGACGATGCCCTTTCACGGGATCCTCCATCGTCAGTTTGGCAATAAGCCGGCTGTCTGCCTGCTCGATCGTCAGATGCTGGCCCCCGGGTGCAATGTAAACCACGCCATTTTTCAACGTTTCATTTTGCTGGGCTTCTTTGACTTTTATCGCACTTAAGCCGTCCAGGCGTTCTGCCAGGGATTTTGTGAATCCTACCGGCATATGCTGCACAACGACAACTGGCGCCCCCAGAGCAGATGGAAGTTTTCCTACTACTTCCTGCAAAGCGCGCGGGCCTCCGGTAGATGTTCCGATTGCTATAAGACTCCGATCAGCTCGTTTCCTTCCAGGCGTTTTCGCGATCATCTTCACATCAGCCGCTTTGACTTGCTGTTTAACTGAGAGCCGGGAAGCTGACGCTGCTACAACTTTGACAACCAGCTCATCCCGGACCTTGTCCAAATCCAAGGAAATCGAGCCAGAAGGCTTTGCAATGAAATCTACTGCACCAATTGACATGGCATGAATGGTCATATCCGCACCTTGTTTTGTGAGGCTTGAGAGCATGACCACCGGCAGCGGATGCTTCTGCATGATTTCCTTCAGTGCATCAATCCCATTCATGATCGGCATTTCGACATCCATTGTCACTACATCAGGCTTCAACTGACTGATTTGTCCCAATCCGTCCTTGCCGTTCCGAGCTGTTCCGATGACTTCAAGCCGATCATCACTATTCAGGAGGTCCGAAATGATTTTTCGCATAAAAGCGGAATCATCAACGACCAAAACGCGTATTTTTCCCATTGGCTCCTCCTCCCCCCATCCAGATATCTTTTAATCTGCCAATGAATGATGTTTTTACTTTAGCTGTCGTTTCTTGCTCGGGTTTCAGATAACTGGCTGCGAGCTGCTTGATGATGGCTCCTGCTTTTGACTCCTTCTGATTTATAAACGGCTCCTGCATCTTTACTGATTTAGGAATCTGTTTATCTTCCGGAAGAATTCCCAAAAGAACGATTTCTGCTTGGAGGAAAGTCTGCACAACTTCCTTCATGCGGGCAGCGGTATCCCGTCCTTCTCGCTTATCCATTGCCCGATTGACTAGGAGATACATAGGTAGATCCGCATTCCGGTTCTTGATATGTTTGATCAGCGCATAAGCATCCATCATACTCGTCGGTTCGGTAGTCGTGATGATGATGCTTTCATCCGCTGCCAAAATGAAACCTGCACTTTCTTCAGTTAAACCGGCCCCCATATCCAGGATCACAAAGTCGTATAGCCGCTGGGCCCTTTCAAATTCCTGCTGGAAATGGGCAACACCCGCTCGATCCATCCGGAAAAATTCATCCATGGCTGCACCAGCGGCAATGAAGTGGAGACCATCTGGTCCGGTTTCTGCGATCTCTTCTATCCTTAATCTGTTCTCGATCATTTCCACAAAAGATCGTTTAGCCGAAGTGCCCAGCAGTATTTCAATATTCCCCATACCAAGATCCAGATCGATAAGCAGCACCGATTTTCCAAGCTTACCCAGTGCTAAAGAAAAGTTCAGCGCAACATTCGATTTGCCAACTCCGCCTTTCCCGCTGGCTATAGCTACAGTGCGTGCCAGTGACTTCCGCTGGATGCTTGCCCGGAGTTTAGCAGCTTGATCATACACGAGCAGTCGCCTCCATCACACTTTTCGCCAGATAAGATGCAGATGGGACGAGGATATCATCGGGTACATCCTGACCATGTGTCAGATAAGCAACTCCTATATGGGCCTGCTGAACCAAATTCAATATTCCGCCATACCGGCTTGCTTCATCCATCTTCGTGAATATGAATTGCTTGATCGGCAAATGCGCAAACTGTTCGTAAACTTTGGACAAATCACTGGCCCTCGTTGTGAGGGACAATGCCAGATAAGTTTCTGCCTCCTGATACAAATCGAGTGTGCGCTCCAGCTCTTTCACATAAGCTGAGTCGGTGAAATTCCTGCCTGCAGTATCAATGAAAACCAGATCATAATCGGCAAGCTTCTCCCTTGCAGCCTTATAGTCTTCGAGCGAATAAGCAACTTCCAGCGGTACTTCCAATATTTTGGCGTACGTCCTGAGTTGATCGATGGCCGCAATCCTATATGTGTCTGTCGTGATGAATGCAACTCTCTTCTGATCGACCAAAGCGCTTTTTGCAGCCAGTTTAGCGATGGTCGTTGTCTTTCCTACTCCGGTCGGACCTACAAGATGGATGAACTTTTTCTCGAACTGTACAGGCTGCTGAACCTTTTCAAATCGTTTTACCAGATTCCCATAAAGTATCTGTTCGGCATCCTCATTGGAGTCGTTCCCAAGGAGATGTTCCATCAGCCCGGAAGCAATCTGCGGATGAACCTCATTATGCAGGAGTCGGTCATACAATCCTTGCAGCGGCAGGGCATAATGTCTAGTCTGATTGGAAATGGCAGTCTTCAATTCCTGTTTAAGAGCCGTGATTTCAGCTGATAAATCCTTATCAGCCGAAACCTTCTCCGCTTTTGGCAGAGGCTCATCCCTTGAAATCACAGTTTTTTGCACTGTTTGACTTCCGTTGGTGACATCAGGATCGAGTGCTGCGATGACTTCGATCCGCTTCTTTTTAAAAAGACCGAGGATTCCGCCGCTTGTCAGTTCTTTCGTGCGCAGGATGACTGCATCCTTGCCAAGGTCCCGTCTGATTTGAATCATCGCTTCAGGCATCGTAGCAGCTGTATATTTCTTCATTTTCATGCGACATTCACCATCCCGACACTTCTGATTTCTGTTGTATTGTCCAATTCATTGTAGGATAGAACGACTGCATGAGGCAGGCTGCGATCAAGCAGCTGGCGTACGTACATGCGTATCGTAGGTGAACACAAAACGATGACTGTCTCTTCCCGCAATGACAAACGTTCTGCCTGTTCCATGACTGACTCTACGATTTTTTGCTGAGATTCTGGATCCAAGGACAAATAGTTCCCATGTTCCGTTTGCTGGATATGGTCCGCTATCATTTTCTCGACACCCCCAGAAACGGTGATGACTTGCAATGGCTGTCTATTTTGGACATATTGCTTGGTGATTTGCGGTGCTAGTGCTTGGCGAGCGTATTCCGCAAGCAAATCAGTATCCGTCGTCATCCGGCCAAAATCAGCCAAAGTCTCGAAAATGACCGGCAAGTTCCTGACAGATACATGCTCACGCAGCAATTTTGCCAGCACCTTTTGCACATCCCCGACGGAAAGCGGCTCTGGTGTCACTTCCTCTGCAAGAATCGGATACGATTCCTTCAAATGATCGATAAGCTGCTTCGTTTCCTGTCTGCCGAGCAGTTCATGGGCATGGCGTTTGATCATTTCCGTAAGATGAGTCGATACAACCGATGGAGGGTCGACGACTGTGTAGCCGGAGAGCTCTGCCTCATCCTTCGTTTCCTCACTGATCCATTTGGCAGGCAAACCAAAAGCTGGTTCCAGCGTATCGATACCATCCAAGCCGTCATCTTCGACTCCCGGACTCATCGCTAAGTAATGGTCAAGCAGCACCTCGCCGGCTGCCACATCATTTCCTTTGATCTTCAAACGATATTCATTTGGTCCAAGCTGGATATTATCGCGTATACGAACTACCGGGATGACAATACCGAGCTCGATTGCCAACTGCTTGCGGATCATGACAATCCGATCAAGCAAGTCTCCGCCTTGATTCGTATCAGCCAGCGGTATGAGTGCATAACCGAATTCGAATTCGATCGGATCCATACTGAGCAGATTCACTACATTGTCGGAAGACTTCATCGAAGTCTCCTCCTGTACATCTTCCGACTCGACGCTTATTGTCTCTTCTTGCTTTTGTGCCCGGGATAGGAAGAAGGCAGCACCAGCAAGTATGGCAGCGATGGAAGTTGTCAGGAAGAAGTTGATCGGTGTCAAACCAAGCAGGAAGATCGTACCTGCCGCAATGTACAGCAAGCTAGGAAAACGGAATAGCTGTTTGGTTACATCACTGCCGAGGTTCCCTTCTGAAGCTACCCTTGTCACAACGATACCTGTTGCAGTAGAAATCAGGATTGCCGGGATCTGTGTTACCAATCCATCACCTACCGTAAGACGCATATACGTATTGATTGCTTCCTGGAAGCTCATCCCCAATTGCATCATTCCGATGATCAAACCGAAAACAATATTGATCAACACGATGATGATCCCAGCAATGGCATCACCTTTTACGAACTTGCTCGCACCATCCATTGCACCGTAGAAATCGGCTTCATTCTCTACTTTTTCTCGGCGTTTTTTTGCCTCCACATCAGATATCATGCCTGCATTCAAGTCAGCATCGATACTCATCTGCTTTCCTGGCATCGCATCAAGGGTGAAACGGGCAGCCACTTCAGAAACTCGCTCCGATCCTTTTGTGATAACCAGGAATTGGATGATGACCAAAATGATGAAAACGACAAAGCCGACAAGCGGGTTATCCCCGATCACGAAGCTGCCGAACGTCTCTACTACCCCACCGGCGTGTCCTTCAGAGAGGATGGCTCTAGTGGTGGAGATATTCAATGCCAAGCGGAACAGCGTCAGCAAAAGTAAGAGAGAAGGAAAGATCGAAAATTGCAGCGCTTCCTCGGTATTCATCGACACGAGAATAACTATCAAAGCAAGCGAGATATTCGTCAGGATCAAAATGCTCAAAAGCCAGCCCGGCATCGGGATGACGAGCATGACGATCACTAAAATTACTGCTATAAGTACTGACATATCCTTAAGTTTCATGTTGAATTTCCTCTTCTCTTACAATTTACGCTCCGTGCGGTAAACGAAGGCGAGCACTTCTGCAACTGCTTGGAAAAACTCTTCCTGGATCGGCTGATTAAGCTCCACTTTTTTATATAATCCGCGTGCCAGCGGTTTGTTTTCCACCATCATTACATCATTCGCCTTTGCAATTTCCTTGATTTTAAGCGCTACATGGTCCATTCCTTTCGCAATGACAATCGGTGTATCAGACTTTTTGTCGTCATACTGTATGGCAATCGCGAAGTGAGTCGGGTTGGTAATGACGACATCGGCTTTTGGAACCTCACTCATCATCCTCATCATGGACATCTGACGCTGCTTTTCTTTAATTTTGGAACGAATCAATGGATTACCTTCCATGTTTTTATGCTCATCCTTGATATCCTGTTTGGACATGCGGATATTCTTCTCAAAGTCAAACCGCTGATACGCATAATCCAGTACTGCAATGAACAGCAAAGCCAAAGTAGCTGCAAAACCCATATATAACGTTATCTTGCCGAAAAACTGCATGGCATTCTCCGGAGCCTTCATGAACATGGTCATAACCGTATCCATGTTCTGCCAAAGCACATAGAAAGTCACCGCACCTACCAACCCGATCTTCAGCAAAGATTTCAGCAGCTCGACCAAAGCTCGGACAGAAAAAATACGTTTTGCCCCTTGGATTGGGTCAATCTTTTTCAAGTCAAACTTTATTGCTTCCCCGCTGAAAAGCAATCCGAACTGCCCAAAATTAGAAACCAGACCTGCAACGATGGCAAAGCCCATTATCGGGCCGACGATTTTAGCCAGGGCTATGCTCATCTCGACTAGCAGCGTCTGCACTGTATTTGCGGTGACTTCCTGTGTGAGATATACATCAAATACACTTGTGAATAACTGGAGGAACTGTCCTTTGAAATATCCGCCCATCAAAGCCAGGACCCCTAAGGAGATTAAAAGCAATATTGCGGTATTGACATCCTGGCTCTTGGCAACCTGTCCTTTTTTCCTAGTATCCTGCCGTTTTTTCGGCGTCGCTTTCTCTGTTTTCTCACCAGCGAAAAATTGCAGATCCAAACGGTATTTCATTTAAGCCCCTCCAAACAGAACCATCAAATCACGCATCGCCACAAGCATATAGTCGAACAAGTGCCGAACCACTGTCATATAAACGCCGATCGAAAGAAATAGCAGCACGAATGCCACAAGTATCTTAATCGGCAAGCCAACGACAAAAACGTTCAACTGCGGCACTGTTCTTGCTACTATTCCGATGGCTACGTCAACCAGAAACAGACAGCCGACAAGCGGTATACTCATCTGGAATGCGATTAGAAACATCTGCCCGAAGGATCGGAGCACCAATTCTATAAATGATTGATCGCCAAATGGCACCATTTCATCCAAAGGAATCAGCTGATAACTGTAGAAAATACCATCGATCAAGAGCAGATGCCCGTTGACGGACAGCAGGAACAACGTTGCAATCGTATAAAGGAATTGACCTGTCAAAGGACTTTGAGCCCTCGTAACCGGATCGATGACATTGGCAATCGCAAATCCCATTTGAAAATCGATCAAACCTCCGGCAACATTGATTGCCTGAATGACGATGAATGCGAGCAGGCCGATTGTCAGGCCAACCATCGCTTCCTTGAAAAGTAAAAGGAAATACGTATGGTCGACCGGTATCGTCGGCCGATCGATCGTAAAGAAAATGATCAAAGCAAGGAAAAAGCTGAATCCAATCTTGAATGTTGTCGGCACATTCCGGTAAGAAAATAGCGGGACTGTCACAAAAAAAGCGACCAGACGAACCAAAATCAATGCAAATGCTGGTACAACGGTATAATCAATCTGCTCCAGCATCTACTCAGCCCACAAATTGATCCAAATTCTGCAGTATACCTGCAGTGAACTCGACCATTCTTGTCAGCATCCACGGTCCGAAGAATACCAAACCCACCAATACTGCGACAATTTTTGGAATGAACGCAAGCGTCTGTTCCTGTATTTGCGTTGTCGCTTGGAATATACTGACGATCAGACCAACAGCAAGTGCCAGGATAAGCAAAGGTCCGCTGACGATCAGCACTGTATAGATACCGCGTTCTGCGATGGAAATAACAAATTCACTACTCATAAACGTTACGCTCCTTCATTCGCTAAAACCCTCGCAGCAACGAGGATGTGACCAAATACCAGCCATCCACCAGAACGAATAACAGAATCTTGAATGGCAATGAAATGATTACCGGCGGCAGCATCATCATCCCCATTGACATAAGGATGCTGGCCACGGCCATATCAATGACCAGGAATGGGATGAAAATCATGAACCCCATTTGGAAAGCCGTCTTCAGCTCACTGATGGCAAAGGCCGGCACAAGCGTTGACAACGGAATATCCTCGACTGATTCCGGTTTTTCCAATCCGGCATAATTCATGAATAGAGATAAATCCTTTTGTCTTGTTTCTTCCGCCATAAACGTCTTGATCGGACCGCTTGCTTCTGTATAGGCGTCATCAAGCGATATTTCATCATTCATCAATGGTGTGATAGCCTGATCATTTATTTCATTGAAGGTCGGTGCCATGATGAAGAAGGTCATGAATAATGCAATCCCGATTAAAACTTGTGTCGGTGGTGTCTGCTGTGTCCCTAAGCTCATCCTTACAAACGAAAGCACGACAACAATCCTCGTAAAGCATGTCATCAGGATCAAAATTCCTGGTGCCAAGGAAAAAACAGTCAATAATAGCAGCAATTTTACCGAGGTCGATACACTCTCGGGGTCGGTTCCAGAAAATATATTGATAAAATCATTCATCGTCCGTATCCTTCCTTTGCTGCTGTTTCAATTTGTTTCGTGACTGTTTCAGCTTCCTTATTTCCTCTTTGAATTGTTCCTGGAAGCTGGATGCAGCCTCACCTTCCTGTATTGCCGCTTGCTGGTGCTTTTCCTCTTGCTGTTTCTTGCCCGGCATTATATTCGCCAATAAGGCTGATGCCTTCATTTCCTGCTGATCTTGTTCCGTTAATTCCTTGATTGTCCGCTCATCATCGATTTCAGTCAGTAAATCGACATTGTCCCCGACTCCAAGCATATACACTTTTTCACCAACCCGGACAATTTGGACTGACTTATTGTTACCAAGTGCGATACCACCAATATTCTCCATAGCCCGGACTTGCTGGAATAGTCGATTCCGCTTATTCAAAAACTTGAGTAGGACATAGATCAGTCCAAGCACGACTGCCAGTGCCAATGCAAGCTTTACTAGATTCAAAAAGGTCGATGTGCCTCCAGCTTTTGCATCAGCCGAATCCGCTGCAGGTGTATTCTCTTGTTGATTTCCGGCTTCATTCATATCTTTGCAGTCATCCGATTGCGCAGCATCTGTCTTTAAGCAATCCTCCACACTCGCTGCCGCTTCGACAGGAATCGGAGAAATGGCTAGATGCACCAACACAAGGAGCATGCATGCCCAGACTGTTCTTTTCATCATTTCCTACTCACCTTTTTTAGCTCAATGCTTTTTGGATTGCTTCTACAACACGATCTGCCTGGAATGGTTTGACGATGAAGTCCTTGGCACCAGCTTGAATGGCATCGATGACCATCGCTTGCTGCCCCATGGCAGAGCACATAATCACTTTTGCATCTGGATATTGGCTTGTAATTTCCTTCATTGCTGCAATACCATCCATTTCCGGCATTGTAATATCCATCGTCACCAAATCAGGAGTCAATTCCTTATATTTTTCAACTGCCTGCTGGCCATCTTGTGCTTCCCCTACAACTTCAAAGCCGTTCTTTGTCAAGATATCCTTGATCATCATGCGCATGAATGCAGCGTCGTCTACGATTAGAATTCTGTTTCCCATATTTTTCTCTTCCTTTCAATGGTCAAATTAGTTGATTGATTTTAATCTATCGGATTGGCTGAGGATATCCGTTACACGTACACCGAAATTCTCTTCGATGACGACAACTTCCCCTTTAGCAATCAATTTATCATTGACATGGATGTCCACCGGTTCACCTGCAAGCTTGTCCAATTCCACGACAGAACCGACCGATAGCTCAAGGATCTCCTTGATGGTGCGTTTTGTACGGCCTAGCTCAACCGAAACTTTCAAAGGGATGTCCATAAGCAAATCCAAATTGCGCGGCTGCTCGGCCGGGGCAGCAGCTGGTGTATCAAAACTCGTGAAAGCTGCTTGCTGCACATTCGGGGCAGGGCTTGTCGGCTGCGGTGCTGTTTGCTGCATTGTTTGTGCAGTTGTTTCCTTAACAGACGGCTGTGCTTGACTTGGAGCTTCCTGTACTGGCTGTGCCGTTACTTCCGGTTCTGCCGGAGCAGGCTGCAACAGCTCATTGACCATGTCCTTGGCAAAATCGGTTGATAATAGCTGCATGATGGAAGAGTCGATCAATTCACCGATTTTCAAATCGAATGACACACTCACTACCTGATCTTCGTCAGGCAATTTATCGGCTCCAGTACCATCCGATAGATTCATCAATGCAATGGACGGAGGAGAAATATCCACCTTTTTACTGAATACGGTGCTCATGCTCGTAGCCGCTGCACCCATCATCTGGTTCATTGCTTCCTGTACAGCACTTTGATGGATTTCATTGAACTCCTCAGCTGGTGCATTTCCATCACCGCCAAGCATTAAATCAGCAATGATGGCAGCATCACTCTGCTTGATGACGAACAAGTTCGTACCCGAAAACCCTTCCGTATAGCTTACTTCGATAGCCACATTGGGCTGTGGGAATTTCTCATATAAATCGGACCGTTTGACAATTGAAGTTTTAGGTGTTGTGATGTCCACCTTCTGATTCAAAAGTGTCGATAATGTTGTTGCTGAACTACCGAACGAGATATTGCCTATTTCACCAAGTGCATCTACTTCCATCGAATCCAAATCTTCTTTAGGGAGGATCTGCTCATCATCTGTGCTGGTCGAATCATCATCTGATCCATTCAATAATGCATCTATCTCTTCTTGGGATAACATATTGTCAGTCATTTTCTTCCCCCCCTGTTTCAATCTCTTCCATTATTTGTATCGCCATTCTATTTTTCTGTTTGCCTGGCTGCGCCTTGAATTTTACTTGGTTGTCCACTTTTACATCCATTGGACGATCAATCGGCTGATTCAGCATCAGCACATCACCTTCCTGGAGTTTCATCAATTCCTCTACCTGAATCGTCGTCTCTCCGAGAATCGCCTTCAAGTCGATGGAAGCTTTCTGTATACTGGCCGATAAATCCCGCCATTCCGTTTCGTTACCTTGCTTGTCTACAGGAGCCTGCATCCAGTAATGAATGGAAAGCTTCGATATAATCGGCTCCAAGACAACATGCGGAATACAGATATTGATCATACCGGACGTTTCCCCGATTGTTGAATTCAGTGTTACCACGACGACCGTCTCATTCGGAGAGACCATTTGAAGGAACTGTGGGTTGACCTCAAACTCTTCCAATAATGGCTCTACTTCCTCTATCGATTGCCATGCCGCTTTCAAGTTCTCCATTCCGGATTCAAACAACTGTGTCATGAGTATCGTTTCAATTTCAGTCAAATTGTTGATCTTATTGACACTGCTGCCGCGCCCGCCAAGTGTCCTATCCAGCATTGCAAACGCTATGTTCGGATCATACTCCATCATAATCTTGCCCTCGAGCGGTGATAGACTATATGTATTCAGAATGGTCATCGTCGGAATCGAACGGATGAACTCCTCATAAGGCACTTGATCGACAGACGCGACCGATATCTGAACAAACGTCCGCAACCTGGCTGAGTAGAAAGTCGTCAGTAATCTTGCGAAATTCTCATGAACACGCGTGATGCTGCGTATTTGATCTTTCGAGAAACGGAGTGCCCGTTTAAAGTCATATGTTTTCACCTTTTTGGCTTTATCGTCCTGTTTCAGCTCATCTGCATCCATTTCACCGGAAGATATAGCGGATAACAGTGCATCGATCTCATGCTGTGATAAGACCTCTTCTGCCATGCACGTCACCTCCGTTCCTGCTTTTCAGTGGTTTATTGTAGTACTTTGCTGATCGTATAGACATCCTTGATCGAGCCTTCTTGCATTTCTTCATTCAATTTCTTCTTCAGATTTGCTTCCAAGTCTGTCAATCCAGCTTGGAAATCCTCTTTATTCATCGTGGTCATTTCCTTGATCACCAGATTCTTCAGCTGAAACTGTCTTGCAGTCAGTTCTTCCTTCGCTTTTTCACCGTCTGTGATGAGCTGGAATTGAATCCGGACAATACTGCCATCTTCCAAGTCCGTCGTGATCTCATCCGTTGTCACGGAATTCTCAGCAAGCTCTGCTGCAGAAGGTTCCTTCGCTTCCGATGTAGGGCTCGTGAAGAAATTCCAAGCCGCGTAACCGCCAGCACCCAAGATGATGACAACCGATAAAATGATTATAATTACTTTAGCGTTCATTCTTCTCTTGTTTCTCCTTTGTACCGATCAAGCCGATAGATTGATAGAATTCGCGGATTTTCCTCACAACTTCTATCTCTGACTCCTGAACGATGATTTTTTTACTGGAAGTGAGTGTGATCGTCGTATCAGGAAAGGATTGGATTTGCTCAATGAACAATGCATTCAATGAAAATGATTCTCCATTCAATCTTGTTAACTGAATCATATCTAAAGGGAGCCAGGAACCCCCTTCACCTCCTTTTAACGTTTCAGGTTAACAAGCTCTTCCAAAATTTGATCGGAAGTAGTGATGATTCTAGTATTTGCCTGGAAACCACGCTGCGCGATGATCATATTGGTGAATTCTTCGGAAAGGTCGACGTTGGACATTTCCAAGGCACCAGCAACCACTTTCGCAGTACCGTCAGCCTCGCTGTTTGGTATTTTAAAACCATTCAACGGCACATCCGCTCCACCCTGATAGTTATCTTCAATCATTAATCCTGCATTTGCAGTTAAGCTGTATGTGCTGCCACCATTCTTCACAAGGCCACCTGGATTGGAGAATTTAGCAAGTGCAATTTGGTAGGAGTTATCAGTTGCGCCCTCCGGGATTTCCCCGCCAGTGAACGAAATCTTCCCGGTTCCATCTATACTGATTTGTGTAGCACCTTCTGGAACTGTAATGGCTTCACCTAGAGCATTGAGAACAAATAGACCATCACTATTGACGAGTCTGCTCTCGCCGTCCAGGTAGAAGTTGCCCGCTCTAGTAAAACTGATGCCCGCATCATTTATACTATCTACTTCCGGATTTGATGAAAGTATGAACATTCCATCACCTTCCAATTGCAAATCCAGATTACGATCTGTATTTTGACGGTTACCTTGAGTATGTACATTATCAATTGCACCTATTTGGGATCCAGTACCTACTTGGCTGGCATTTGTTCCTCCAGTGCCATTGGCAACAGGGTCAGTGGAGGCTTTAATTTGCTGACTCATCATATCTTGGAACGTTATTCTGCTTTTTTTGTAGCCTGCTGTATTGACATTGGCGATATTATTTCCGACAACATCCAAGTTATTTTGAAAACCTTTCATTCCCGAGATACCAGAGTAAAGTGAGCGTAACATGCTTCATCATCCTTTTCTTTTTTATTCGTTGCTTACTTTAATAACAGCGTCTGCGTAAATCGACTTTCCATTCTCAAGTTCCAAAACAGCGTAGCCACCATTTTGCGTCACAGCTGTCACCTTACTGGTGATAGTGTCAGTGATTTCGCCTGAATCCAAGTCATATTCGTTATAAGTCACTTGCTTATCGATCATATGACTATACTGGAGAACAGGAGACATGACTGTCTGATTAGTGGCAATGGATTCAACGGCTTCCGATATATTCATCACTTGCTCCAAGTTGGTAAAGGAAGTCATTTGATCAACAAACTTCGAATCATCCATCGGGCTAGTTGGATCTTGGTTTTGCAATTGGACCATCAGGATCTGAAGAAAATCATCTTTGTCCAGTGTGGCACTTGGCGTTCTCGTTTTCTGCGAGTCTAAATAATAGCTGGAATCAATACTGCTTGTTGTTGTCATACCTTCAGCTCCTCCTGTTCAGAGAGAATTTCTGCAAAAGCTGCATCAAAACTATCTTGGCTGTGCTGTTCTTGCTGGCCTCGTTCCCGGTTCTGCTGTTCTTCATTGGCATCTTGAAACTGTTGCTGACTGCTCCGCTCAGATGATGCGGTTTGAATTTGATCCACACGCTCTGTAATACTCACTTGATGAGGAGAAAACATATGCTTGAGGCTCGATATATTGGAATCCAGCATCTCTTTTGCTTGTTTGGAAGCTGCAACGATCTGAACAGTTATATCCCCATTCTCACGGACCAATTTCACTTGTAAATCACCAAGATTACCAGGTCGGAGTTGGATCGATAGTTCTTTCAAACCATTCCTGTCAGATAACATACCGCTGAACTTTACAGCTTGTTCTATTTTTTGAACCAACTCTTTGCCAGCTTGCTCTGGAGCTTGTTCAGCTTGCTTCAGGTGGAAAACAAGCTGCTCCTGTTTCGATACTTGCAGTGTGCTGACTTGTTTTGCATCAAAATTCTGAAGTTCTTGTTTTGGCTGTGTTGATCCTGCCTTGCTGGTTTGAGCTGTTTCATCCTTAGCAGCCTCTACTACTTGGCGGATTGCATTAGCAGCTTCGGTCAACTTAGGCGTCTGCTTAAGTTCTTGCAATGCTGTTTGATTTCTCACTGTCTGGCTATCCATTGTATTGGTGGCGGTCATTGCCTTTGCCGGCTGGAACAAGGATAGTGCATCTCGTTTGTTAGAAGGTGACGTGGTAGCCATCGACAAATCTTTCGGAGCATGCTTCTGAACGTCCGTATTTTCCGCTTGAGTTTCAGACGATTGATTACCTGCTTGTATCAATGTAGATAGAGCCGCTGAATTCGTCTTGGCTGGTAATGTTTGTTGCAAGAATGCCCCGATTCCATTACTGTTTGCAGCAGCATCGCTGTTCGCCAACTTAATCTGTAATTCCGCAAGCTGCGCTAAAATATCCTGAACCCCTGACTCCTGCTCCGACGGTTTGATGTTTCTCAGTACTTCTTCCGCCTTGTTCTTCAACTGGGTTGGCAGGAAAGCTGCTAAAATATCTTCCCCTAGCACTTGTTCCACAAGTTCCCAAGCATCTTCAGGTTGCTCTTTAAGGTCAAGGGAATCCTCTGAAGGAGACTTATCGAAGAATGCCTTTAAAACGACCTGCATATCTTGCTTATCCTGTAAATCTTCCATCTCAGGTACGGAGCCTTCGGGATAATTCAATATCTCGTTATTTGTTTTTGCCGTAGCTTGCTGAAACAGACTTTGAAATACATCACTTCCAACGGTTGTTTTCTTCTGTGCCTGTAAAGTAGGAACAGCCTGGGCTGAAGGTAAAGATAAGATCATATTATTCATTCTTCTCCTCCCCCTTCTCGGCCTCATCAACCATCGCACTCGTGTAGGTTGCCGCTGCCTCCGCATCCATGGCAGCAAGGATCGTTCCCCGTTTTTTACCAGAAAGCTCCTGCAGAACTCCCAAGGCTTTTTCGTTATCCATCTTGCTGATGATGGCCGCTGCTTTTGCGTCATCCATCTTACTAAAAGACGATGCAGCTTCCTTATATGGTGTCGCCGCTTCTTCCCCTTCTGCTGTCCCTCCACCAGAAGTCGATTGTGTCCCGGCAGTATCACTGGCTGGTTCGGTACCATTGAGCTGATTCTCCAGTTTGATGATCTGTTGATTGAGATCA
Source organism: Terribacillus jepli (assembly GCF_047228925.1). Taxonomy (NCBI): domain Bacteria; kingdom Bacillati; phylum Bacillota; class Bacilli; order Caryophanales; family Bacillaceae; genus Terribacillus; species Terribacillus jepli. The sequence continues at coordinate 97,268 of NZ_JBFEGH010000008.1, forward strand.
TCTATTTCTGCATTTTTAGCATCCTCGGTGTCTTTCATCATGTCGATTGTTGCTTGCTGGTCTTTCAGCTGTTTTTTCAGTTTTTCTGCATCTGCGGTGCTGCTTGAAGCAGAGGTCGATTCATCATTGACCATGTTGCCAATGACTGGAATGCCAGATGCGAGCTTTGCGACCGACACACCCGAAAATTCCAATATCGCGATAACAAGTACTGCTGCCAGTACGACTGGCAATAAAAAGTAGAGGATGAATCCTTTTCCTTTACCTTTTTTCTTTGGTTGATCGTTTTTTTGTTTTGCCATATACTATCGTGCTCCATTTGCTAAGAATTGGCGGATGGATATGTCATCCATCTGCTTATTTTCTTCATCCTGCAGCTTCCTCCATGCTTCCTGGCGCTTCTTCTCCAAAAGCTTTTCGATTTTCTTCACTTCGATATAAGCTTCCGAAAGCAATTCCTGCTTTTCCATCATGGCCTGACGAGCAAATTGTACCGCTAGCTGGGCCCGGTCTATCTGTCGGTTGATCGATTCCAAAAAAGCGTGATGTTCGGATAACCGCTGGATAGGAACGGAAGCTGCCAAACCTTTGGAAAGCTGCTCTTCAGCATCTTCTTTTTTCTTGAGCAATTCATATAAAGTTGTTGCTGCTGCTTCGAACTGCTGCTGTTTCTCAGCAAAGGCTTGCTGTGCTGTTTTCCGCTCACGCTCTTTCATGCGCAATATCTTTTCGAACACCTTCATGTCGGCCATCGGATCATCCCTTTCCTATCAGCTGCCTCATCAGCTGGATTGCTTCTGGACGACTGGTAAACTCATGCATCCCTTGCTTCAGAAAATCGAGTATCGGTTTTTGATAGCTGATTGCTTCATCGATATCCTTACTCGTCCCTTTTTTATAAGCGCCGATTTGGATCAATTCCCGGTTTTCTTCATAAAGTGCCAGCATCGTCCGAAGCCGCTGTGCCAGCTGATACACTTCTTCATCGGTAATCTGCGGCATCACCCGACTGATCGATTTCAGTACATTAAGCGCAGGAAACTGGCCTTGTTCAGCTAATTTCCGATCCAGGACAAAATGCCCATCCAAAATCCCTCGTACTGTATCTGCAATCGGTTCATTCATATCGTCCCCATCCACAAGCACGGTATAAAACGCAGTAATGGCACCCGATTCATTCGTTCCAGTCCGCTCCAAGAGCTTAGGGAGAGCAGCAAATACTGATGGCGTATACCCTTTCGTTGTTGGCGGCTCACCTGAAGCCAGGCCGATTTCCCGCTGTGCCATCGCCACCCGGGTGACCGAATCCATCATCAAGTTCACATGCATTCCCTGATCACGGAAATATTCACAGATAGCTGTCGCCGTGTACGCACCTTTGATTCGCATGAGGGCAGGCTGATCGGATGTAGCAACAACGATAATCGACCTTTTGATTCCTTCCTCCCCTAAATCTTTTTCAATGAACTCACGTACTTCTCTTCCGCGCTCGCCGATTAACGCGATCACATTGACATCGGCACTCGATTTACGAGCTATCATTCCAAGAAGTGTACTCTTCCCCACGCCACTTCCGGCGAAAATACCGACTCGCTGCCCTTGACCGACCGTCAAAAGGCTATCTATCACACGGACACCTGTTTCAAGTGGTTCCAATATCCTTGGTCTGGTCATCGGATTCGGGGGATTGCGGTCCGTCGTAAAAGATTTCAATCCTTTCGGGAGCATGCTGCCATTTAGCGGCTGACCTAATGGATCAATGATGCTGCCAATCAACCCATGACCGATTTTGACTGACAGCGGGGCACCGGTCGCTTCGACCAGACAGCCAGGTCCAACATCTTTCAGCGGTGCAAATGGCATGAGCAATACTTTCTCGTCATCGAACCCAACAACCTCTGCCAGGAACTTTTCCTCTGACGCAGAAGATGGATGTATATAGCAGATTTCCCCGACACTCGTCACCGGACCATGTGACTCAATCAGCAATCCGACGACTCTATGAATTCTCCCGTATCGTTTGTAGGTATCTAAGTTATCCAATTCATCGATGTATCGACTTAGCATCACTTCGATTCCTCTCGCCTGAGCTCAAACAGCTTCTCTCGGAGAACAGCCAGCTGGGAATCGATGCTTGCATCGATCCTTCCATGCTTGGTTTCCAAAATGCAGCCGCCTGCTGGCAAATCATGCTGCGGCATGATCATGAGATCGAAATCTTTGCCAGTCAATAAAGCCAATTCCTCTTTTTGCTGCAAAACTAGCTCATAGCTGTCGGGATGAACATAAAGACGCAAATCGCTGCGTTCCTTCCAGTCAGCTATTGCACCTTTTACAAGTGCCAAATAACTTTCCGGTTCAGCTTCCAATTGCTGATGCAAGATCTTTTCTGCTAGCTTCAAACCAAGATCCAGTAAGGCGTCCTCACTTGTTTCGACGGTTTCTTTATAGTCTTGCTGCGCCAGCTCAATAAGGTGCTTTGCTTCGTCAATTCGTGATTGATACGATTGCAAACCTTCGTTCTGGCCGGCGTCGAAGCCTTTTTGATACCCTTCAAGCTGTGCTTGTTCCATCAGTTCCTGCTTTTTTGACTCCCATTGACTTTTCTGTTCATCCACTGCCTGTCGGGCTGCTAGCAGAATTTGTTCTGCTTCCGCTTTCGCATCCTGGATATACTGATAGTGCTCTGTCTCTGCTTGGCGTGCTGCTTCATGTTCGGCATCTTCATCGGTATCAAGCGTCAGCTTGATCGGCCTGATACCAATGATTTTCGATTCTTTCACTGCAACTGATTGCCAAATATTAGACAATGATGTCATCTCCTCCGCCACGGGATATGATTATCTCGCCCACTTCCTCCAATCGTCGAATAACGGAAACGATACGGCTTTGCGCTTCTTCTACATCCTTCAGACGTACAGGACCCATGAATTCCATCTCCTCTTTGAATGTCTGCGCCATCCTGTCAGACATATTCTGGAATACAATGTCCTTCACTTCGTCGCTGGCCACTTTCAGGGCTAGTTTCAAATCATCATTTTCAACTTCACGTATGACACGCTGAATGGCACGGTTGTCCAATGTAACGATATCTTCAAAGATGAACATACGTTTCTTGATCTCCTCAGCAAGTTCGGGATCCTGAACTTCCAACTCTTCCAAGATCGTCCTTTCCGTGCTGCGATCTACACCATTAAGCACTTCCACCACTGCCTGGATACCGCCAGTTTGTGTGAAATCCTGTGTTGCGGTCGTCGATAAATTCTTTTCCAGGATCTGTTCAACCTGATTGATGATTTCAGGAGATGTACTGTTCATAGTTGCAATGCGCTTTGCCACATCGGCCTGCATGTCCTGCGGCAATTCAGACAAGATCTGGCCGGATTGACCTGGATCCAGATAGGAAAGCACCAATGCTATTGTCTGTGGATGCTCATTTTGGATGAAGTTCAGTACTTGTGTCGGATCTGCCTTTCGTGCAAAGTCGAAAGGTCTTACTTGCAGCGTGGAAGTCAGCCTGTTCATGATTGCAGCGGCTTCTTCTGCTCCTAAGGCTTTTTCCAGAATCGACTTCGCATAGGCAATCCCGCCTTGGGATATATAATCCTGAGCAATGGCTATTTGGTGAAATTGATCTATTATGGATTCCTTCTCTTCGCTGTCCACTTTCTTGACGGAAGATATTTCCAATGACATTCGTTCAATCTCTTCTTCAGTCAGATGCTTATATACATTTGCAGCCGTATCAGCTCCAAGGGAGATCATCAAGACCGCCGCTTTTTGTTTACCTGTCAAACGTCCTTTCACAGCTGCCATTCCTTCATTGCTCCTTTAATCTTCAGCCATCCAGCTTCGCAATAGTTTGGCGAAGTCCTCTGGAGACTCTTGTGCTAATTTTTCCAATTGCTTTTGTTTCAATGTTGCTTCCGTTTCTGGTTTATCATCTATCTCTTCTACGACGACTGGTTGTACTGCCACTTCCTCTTCCAGCAATTCATCGTCTTCTTCCACTTGATTCCTTCTGGAGCGGATGAGCATAAATACGAGAACTGCCACTGCAGCCAAGAGAATACCGCCAACAACGTATGCCCATATCGGAATGCCTGCACCGGCATCATCATCGGCTTGTGTGTTTTGATTTGCAGCAAATGGCTGGAAAACGACCGAGACACTGTTTTCCGGATTTATTGTCTGTGCCGCTTCCGCATCCACGGATGTCGACACGATCGAATTCAGAATGGAGGAGATGCTATCTTCTACTTGGGTTTGCTCCTGCTGTGTCAGTTGTTCAGCCTCTCCATTGTCTCCTGTAGTGTTCTTATTGCTATCAACTGCGACTTGAATTCCGATGTCGCGGATGCTGTATGGGCTCTCTGTAATTTCTTTCTTGATTTTATTGAACTCGTAATTAACGGATTCTTTCACATTGTTGTAGGCGCCATCACCAGTTGTTTCATCTTCCGCCGCTACATTCGGCACTTCTTCTTCACCGGTTCCGGCAACCCCGCCATCACCAGTCGGTTCACCCTCATATGTTTCTGTGATAGTCTCCACGCTTACCGGCAAGCCCTCGTTATTTTCCTCATCAACAGGCTCCACAAGTTCCTCCGTCCGTGTCTCCTGATCAAAATCGATATCTGTTGTCACGGATACACGGACATTTTCAGCTCCGACCATGGCTGCAAGCATTTGCTGCACACGCTGCTGAATCCCTTGTTCCACTTCCTGTTTGATGCCCATCTGATTTGTATAAACATCTCCGCCAGCTTGTGCTGTATCCATGTTGATGTACTCAAAATCCTGGTTGGTAATAACGATATTTTCTTCCGGAAGATTTGGAACCGTCTTCGATACCAGACGATACATCGCTTCTACTTGATCCGGCTGAAAATCATACCCCGTCTCTGTGTTAAGTACAATGGAAGCGGATGCCTCTTCTTGCTCATCCGTGACAAAAACAGGGTCAGAAGGTTTATTTATCAAAACTTCCGCACTCTTGATACCATCTATGTTGGTCAGCAATGTTGACAATTCCGTTTGAAGGGCATCAAGTTTGATCACATCGAATTCGTTGTCTGTCATTCCCCATGAAGCATTGTTGCTGAAGAATGAATAATCGATACTGCCTGTCTCCGGCAAGCCCGCTGCTGCTAAATCAACGAGCAGCCCTTCAGCTTGTGTATCCGGAACAAGTACGGTGGTTCCATTTCCTTCAAGTTCATATTTAACACCTTGTGCTTCCAGCTCTTCTTTTATCTTGCCGGCTTCCTGGGCAGAAAGATCTTTATACAGCGGCACCATCGTCTCTTTTGTAGCAAAGTAAGAACTGATACCGATGATTAAAACAAGAACGATCGGGGTACATATCAACAGTGCCTTTTGCCATACTGGTCTTGCCTGCCAGAAACTAGTTATCTTTTCTTTGTAACTTGCAATTCGCTGATTCATCTGGTTCCCCCAAAGCATAGGTCAAATTCATAATAAAAGCATATCTACTTTGACTGAGGATAGATTTACCATCCTTTTCTACATAGACATGCGCATCATTTCAGTATAAGCATCGATCGCTTTCTTTTGCACTTGAACAGCCGCATCCATAGCTACACTTGCTTTTTGAGACGCAATCATAACATCGTGCAGATTATCCACTTTTCCAGCAGCAAGGGCTTCTGTCATTTTATCGGATTCCTGCTGCGTTTCATTCAAACTCTCGATTGCAGATTTCAAGCTATCAGTGAAGCTAGCTTGTGCTTGGGCTGGTGTAGACTGCTTGACTGCAGTAAGACTGTTTGTTCCACTAAGTCCGCTGATTCCTTCAACTGCCATTTGTCACCCTCCTTTATTTTCCGATTTCCAATGCTTTCTGGAGCATACCTTTTGTTGCATTCATTGCCGTAACGTTAGCTTCATATGATCTAGTAGCGCTAATAAGATCGGTCATTTCCTTTAAAGGATCGACATTCGGCATTGCTACATATCCTTCTTCATTCGCATCAGGCGAAGTAGGGTTATATACCATTTGAAATTCCGATTCGTCCTCGGTGATTTCAGAAACCCTCACACCCTTAGAGCCTGTCGAACTGCCTTGCGCTCGCTCTAAAAAGGAAGAGAAACTGTTCGTATTTTGCGATTCCAGCGAAACCATTTTCCGTCTGTACGGAACATAATCGCCATCTTCATCAATCGTTGCCCGTGTCGTCTCTGCATTCGCAATATTGGATGATACCACATCCATCCGCAGCCGCTGTGCAGTCAATGCACTAGCGCTTGTATTCAAGGAAGAAAAAATTGTCAAGATTAGTTGCCTCCTTTGATCACTTTGGATAAGCTGTTGAATTTGCCACTCATCCTATCGACAAGTGCCTGGTAGTATAACTGGTTATCTGCCAGTTCGGACATTTCCTTATCGACATCAACATTGTTTCCGCTATTGGTATAAGATGTATCTTCCTTTTTCGTCACTTGGAATTCAGAATGATCCGTTGTACTTCCAAAAGCGAGGTGTTTCGGATTTGTACGCTTGGCAGTGAAGGAGGCATCCATTGTCTCCTGCAAGGTATCCTTGAACGAAACTGCTTCTGCCTTATATCCAGGTGTATCAGCATTCGCTATATTATTAGCAATGGTCTGATTTTTGAGATTAGCGTAATCCAGTGAACGATCCAATGATTGTATCGTTTTACCATATAGGTCCATTGTAACTCCTCCCAGAGTGCTATGTATGCCGTCGAATTAGCTCTAATGTACACGATTATTGTATTGAATGCAGGAAGTCATGTCTATACGTTCTATGATAATTTTCTTATATTTAAAAAAATGGTCTAAGCATACTAAGTCTTTTAATCTACTTAACATCCATTTAATTACATTTTTCGCGTGATTTTTGGTGTTAACTTTTTAATGGTATGAATAAAGTCTATTATCCACAATTCCCATCCCGAGTTTTTTCCTTTCTGAACCAGAAAATCTGAACACATTTTACTACTGTTTGATTAGAAATATCTGATTTTTGAAAGGGCTTTCTATAAAATGAATAAGTTATAGTATAAGAGTCACAAACAACCATAAAAAAAAAGGAAGCAGGCTTTTAGACCTGCTTCCCTTTTGATTAGCTTGTATGCTTTTGTAATTCAACTAGGAATTTATTATTAAGGACCTTGATGTATGTTCCTTTCATCCCTAAGGATCGAGATTCGATTACCCCTGCGCTTTCAAGCTTACGCAAAGCGTTGACGATAACAGAACGTGTAATGCCTACGCGGTCTGCCACTTTACTTGCCACCAACAAACCTTCGCTACCGTCCAGTTCCTCAAAGATGTGCTCGATCGCTTCCAATTCACTATAGGAAAGAGAACTGATTGCCATTTGTACGACAGCTTTGCTGCGTGCTTCTGTCTCGATCTCTGCTGATTTCTGATGAAGGATCTCCATACCAACAACCGTTGCACCGTATTCAGCAAGCAATAGGTCATCATCACTGAAGTTCTCTGCAACCCGGCTGAGAATCAATGTTCCAAGACGTTCACCACCGCCGATGATTGGTACGATCGTTGTCAATCCGCCTTGGAAAAGATCTTTATTTTCGACAGGGAATGCTGTATGAGGGCTGTCGATACCGATGTTTGCAGTCGTTTGCTGTACTTGGAAAAGACCTTCCGTATACTCCTTGGGGAACTGTCTTTCCTCGAGCATTTGTTTCATTCTGTCATTCTCGATTGCCTGGTTGATCGAGAAACCGAGCAGTTTGCCGCGGCGGCTTACGATGAAGATATTACTCTCGATGACCCGCTGCAAGGTCTCGGACATATTGTTGAAGTTAACAGCCTTTCCTGCTGCTTTTTGCAGCATGAAGTTTATATCTCTTGCCTTATCTAATAATTTCATGATTTCCTCCTGTGATTTTATAAAATATACTGGCTCAGATCTTTATTTTTCGCAATTGATGCCAGCTTGTCATCTACATAACTAGGTGTGATCTGAATCGTACCCATGTTGATATCTGCCGCTTCGAAACTTAAGTCCTCCAGCAGCTTCTCCAAAATGGTATGAAGTCGACGTGCTCCTATATTGTCTGTTTCCTGATTCACTTCAAAAGCCACTTCCGCCAGTCTGGTAACAGCTTCGTCCGTAAACTCCACATTTATACCTTCTGTTTCCAATAAAGCACGGTATTGTTTCAGTAATGCATTGGAAGGTTCAATCAGGATCTTCTTGAAATCATCGACGGATAATTTCTCCAGTTCCACACGTATCGGGAAGCGCCCTTGCAGCTCAGGTATCAAATCCGACGGCTTTGCCATATGAAAAGCACCAGCTGCAACGAAAAGAATATGATCTGTTTTAACAGGTCCATATTTCGTCGTCACAGTGGATCCTTCCACGATCGGCAGAATATCACGCTGGACACCTTCACGGGATACATTGGCTCCTTGATCGCCCTTTGAAGCGACTTTATCTATCTCATCGATGAAGATGATACCAGCTTGTTCCACAAGCTGCACAGCTTCCTGGGATACTTCATCCATGTCGATCAGCTTCTGCGCCTCCTGCTGCACAAGCAGCGGACGGGCCTCGGATACAGGCAGACGGCGCTTTTTCTTCTTCTTCGGCATGAATTGACCCAATGCATCCTGCATATTCATACCCATCTGCTCCATACCTGAACCTTGCAGCATATCGAACATGGAAGCTTGCTGCTCCTCGATTTCAATTGTCACCATCGTATCTTCCAATTCCCCCATCGCAAGCATCCGCTCCGTACGGGCGCGTTTGGATTGGATCTCATCAGAAGGCTTTTCATCCTGTTCTTCATTTTGCTGCTGGTTGAAAAGCATCTCAAATGGATTTTTGAAATTACTCGACTGCTTCTTCGTTTCCGGTACAAGGAGTTTGATTAAGCGTTTCTCCGCTTGCTCTTTGGCTTTATCCTGGACAGCTTCCATTTTCTTTTCCCGTACGAGGCGAACGGAAGCCTCGACTAAATCCCGGACCATCGATTCGACATCACGTCCGACATAACCCACTTCCGTGAATTTCGTTGCTTCTACTTTGACAAATGGTGCACCAACCAGCTTCGCAAGCCTTCGGGCTATCTCTGTCTTACCAACGCCAGTCGGCCCGATCATCAGAATATTCTTCGGCGTTATTTCATCGCGCAAATCACTTTCCAGCTGCATACGGCGATATCTGTTCCTCAATGCCACCGCTACCGATCTTTTTGCATTTTGCTGTCCGATGATATAACGATCCAGCTGTGCTACGATTTGTTTCGGGGTCAAATTTGCCTCCATCATTACGCCTCCAATGTTTCCAACGTGATTTGATCGTTCGTGAATACACAGATTTCCCCAGCTATCTCGAGTGCAGCCTGTGCAATTTCAGCTGCACTTTTTTCTTCGGAATATCGCTTCAATGCCCGTCCTGCGCTGAGAGCAAAATTGCCGCCTGAACCGATGGCCAAAATGTCATCATCCGGTTCGATGACCTCGCCGGTTCCTGATACGAGGAACATCTGCTCTTTATTCATCACGATCAACATCGCTTCCAATTTGCGAAGGACTTGATCACTGCGCCATTCCTTCGCCAATTCCACCGCAGCCCGGGCAAGATTTCCATTATACGCTTCCAGCTTGCCCTCAAACTTTTCGAATAATGTGAAGGCATCCGCAACAGAGCCTGCAAAACCTGCCAGCACCTGTCCCTTGAAAAGTCTTCTCACTTTCTTCGCTTTATGTTTCATGACAACTTGATTGCCAAGTGTCACCTGTCCATCTCCAGACATCGCGCACTCGCCTTTATGGCGTACAGCGAAAATAGTGGTTGCATGAAATTCGGAACTCATGGCTATCCATCTCCTTTATTCCCGATTCGCTCTCGGATGGGTATTCATATATATCGTACGCAGTCGGTCTTTCGTCACATGCGTATAAATTTGCGTGGATGACAGATGTTCGTGACCAAGCAGTTCCTGCACAGCACGCAAATCAGCACCTTCATTCAGCATGTGCGTGGCAAATGTGTGGCGCAGCTTGTGCGGATGCAGGTGCATATGTACAGCGGACTGCTCAACCAGTTTATTCAGGATGAGACGTATCCCCCGTTCCGTAATCGGTTTTCCCCGGCTGTTCAGGAACAGTTTGCCGGTTTCTTCCTTTGATTTCTCCAAAAGGCGCTCGCGTCCGTCCTGTAAGTATCTACGAAACGCTTTCTCCATGAAACTGCCAAACGGAACATACCTCTCCTTGCGTCCCTTCCCTCGTACAAGGACGGTACCGATAGATAAGTCCACGTCATCAATCGTAATACCTGCACACTCACTGACACGCATACCTGTTCCGTAAAGGCACTCGAGGATGGCTTGATCCCTCTGTCCTAAAGGAGCTTCCAAATCCGAAGCCTCGAACAGTTTCTCTAACTCCTGTTCGTAAAGGAAACTCGGAACATAAGCAGGTGCCTTCGGCTGGACGAGCCGCAAGAACGGATTTGCCGCCACAACATCTTCCCGCTCCAGAAACTTATAAAAAGAACGCAGACTGGATATCTTGCGCGAAACAGTCCTTCTTGACAGCTTTTTCTCATATAGCTTAGTGAGGAATACGCGAACCACGGCAGGATCTGCTTGTTCAAATGATATAGATTCTGAAAGAAGGAATTCCAGGAAAAAATTCACATCATTCAGATAATAATATACGGTGTGCGGAGAAGCATGCTTCTCTACTTGCAAATAAGATTTGAACTCTTGGACGTACTGTTCTGCTCTTTTCAAATTGATCGCCTCACTTCAAGCGTATAAAGCTTAACATAACTTCAAGCAGAGAAGCAAACATTAGAAATCAAATTGTGGAAAAATTCTGAATCGGGGTCAGCATTGGCTTTAGTATGCCGTGCTTATACTTCATTGGCTTGTCCGTTGCTTGATTAGGTCGCTAAGTGGATGGAAGTCCTAACTGTTGTATACGTAAATGCAAGACTTCGAAGGGGCTCTCCTGCAACAGGATGATCGGTGCTTCTTTGCAACAGGAAACCTTTGAAATATTACCTGAGTCTTCCAGCATTCTCCCCCTCAAGTGTGTCAAGCAAAATCCCTTTCCAATCCGTTATTATAGACCTCGTACAAAACTGTGTCAAATCATTTTCGCTTTATACTCCTATTTTCACAGACTCTTAACAATTTAAACAAAAAACCCCAGCTTATTACAAGCTGGGGTCCTTTGTATCACTGCTGCACTTCTTCTTTATAATCACAGCTGGAACATGTAATCTGGGTTCCTTTTTTCGCTTTTTTCTCGACCAGCATGGAAGCACATTTAGGGCATGGTCTGGAAATCGGTTTATCCCAGCTGAGGAAATCACAATCCGGGTAACGGTCGCAGCCGTAGAACACACGATTTTTCTTCGACTTGCGTTCGACGACTTCACCTTCCTTACATTTCGGGCAAGTTACGCCGATTTTTTTCAAAATCGGTTTTGTATTGCGGCAATCCGGGAAATTGGAACATGCAAGGAACTTTCCGTAGCGTCCCATTTTGTATACCATCTCATGACCGCATTCCTCGCAATCGATCCCGGCCGGTTCATCGCGTATCTCGATTTTTTCCATTTCCTGCTCGGCTTTTTCCAAGCGTATATCGAATCCTTTATAGAAATCATCGATGATCGTAACCCACTCTGTTTTGCCTTCCTCCACGTGGTCAAGGTCTTCTTCCATTTTCACCGTGAATTCAAGATCAATTATTTCAGGGAAGAATTCTTCCAAGATATTAATGACGATTTCTCCTAATTCTGTCGGAACGAAGCGTTTGTTGTCCAATGTTACATAGCCGCGACGCTGGATGGTGTCCAATGTCGGAGCATATGTGGATGGTCGGCCGATCCCTTGCTCTTCCATCGTACGGACAAGCCGGGCTTCTGTATAGCGTGGAGGCGGCTGTGTGAAATGCTGATTAGGTGTAATCTCATCCGCTTTCACTGTCATTCCTTCTTCCAGATTCGGAAGTATACGATCCTTTTCACTCTTGTTATCATCATTACCTTCCACGTATACCTTCATGAAACCTTTGAATTTGACCTTGGATCCTGTGGCACGGAACTCCACGCCTTCATTGACAAGATGCACAGTCATCGTATCAAGCACCGCCTGCGCCATCTGACTAGCAATGAAACGTTCCCAGATAAGCTTATACAGTCTGAACTGATCACGTGACAAGATCGCCTTGACACTATCAGGGTGACGGTAAGCGGATGTCGGACGGATACCTTCGTGGGCGTCCTGCGCGCCTTCCGCTTGTTTCGTTTTCGTACCGCCAGCTCCGAGGAACTCTTCCCCATACGTCTCTTTGATATATTTAGTCGATTCTTCTTTTGCCGTATTGGAGATACGAGTGGAGTCGGTACGCATATATGTGATCAGACCTGTGATACCGCCTTCTTTGCGGCCCAAGTCAATTCCCTCATAGAGCTGCTGGGCAACCATCATCGTTTTGCGGGCCCGGAAGTTCAGTTTCCGGGCTGCTTCCTGCTGGAGGGAAGATGTCGTGAATGGTGCTGCTGGGTTACGTTTACGTTCCCGTTTATTCACTTTGTCGACTTGGAAGTCTTTTCCTTTTAGTTTTCCAAGGATTTCATTGACTTCTTCTTCTGAAGCAAGATTGACCTTTTCCCCGTCCACTCCGTAAAATGCACCTTCAAAATTATTTTTGCCTGATTGGAAAGCAGCATCGATCGACCAGTATTCTTCTGGGATGAATTCTTTGATTTCATTTTCCCGGTCCATGATCATTTTGACGGCTACAGACTGGACACGCCCTGCACTCAAGCCCTTCTTAACTTTCTTCCAAAGGAGCGGACTGATGTTATAACCTACCAGCCGGTCCAATATCCGGCGCGCCTGCTGTGCATCAACCAAATCCATGTCGATACTGCGAGGATGCTTGAATGATTCTTTGATTGCATCTTTCGTGATTTCATTGAAAACCACCCGGCACTCAGATGTTTCATCGATATTCAAGCTATGCGCCAAGTGCCAAGCTATTGCTTCTCCCTCACGGTCGGGGTCGGCTGCAAGATATACTTTCTTCACTTTCTTTGCTGCGCTTTTCAATTCTTTGAGCACAGGTCCCTTGCCGCGGATCGTAATGTAACGAGGTTCAAAAGATTCCTCGACATTGATACCCATCTGACTTTTCGGTAAGTCACGGATATGTCCCATACTTGCTTTCACTTTATATTTTTTTCCTAGATAGCGTTCGATTGTTTTCGCTTTTGCTGGAGATTCCACGATTACAAGATAATCTGCCATATTGTTTCCTCCCAAGAGGTTTCTTTTTCTGTTTGTCTTTTATATGATGCTGTTCGATAAATCTTCCCTATTATTGAATACTTATATTCCGTTTGTCAAACATAATTTGTTATTTCTTGTAATGTAACATACATAAAAAAGCTAGTTTCTACTATATAAATTGCATCCATTTCGACTTATTATGTTCCCATTCGTCAAGCAGCTGGCCCGGCTCGAAAATAATCCCGGCTCCATCTGAGACCATCTGATGACAGCCCGCCGTCTGGTCTTCATAAGGATTTCCAGGTATGGCGAATACATCCTTTCCTTGCTCCAATGCATGCATGACCGTATGCATCGAACCACTCTGTTTTTTTGCTTCGATTACAAGCGTACAGAAGCCAAGCCCGCTGATGATACGGTTTCTTTCCGGGAAATGATGTTGTTTGGGGTACTGATCCGGATAATACTCACTGAGGACAAGCTGCCCAGCCGCCAGGCAGTCAAATAACCGCTGATTAGAACGCGGGTAGATTTGGCGCAAACCGCTTCCCAATACTGCTATCGTATTGCCTTCGTTGCGAATCGCTGCATGATGTGCCATACTGTCGATCCCTTTCGCCATTCCGCTCACAATTGTCCATCCGGCAGCTGCCAAGGGGGCGAGCAGATAAGCGATTTTAGCTGCTGCCGCTTTTGTTGGCTGACGAGTTCCGACTACACTGATTGCCGGCTGCTTTACAAGGAGTTCAAGTCTGCCAGCTGCGTAAAGGACAAGTGGAGGGTCCGGAATGTGCTTTAGGATAACAGGATAAGCTTCATCAAAGCAAGTCAACGTATGGAAGCTCTGCATGTCGCGTTCCAACGCATTCATGTGGCTTTCCTTCTGCAGTTCGTGGAACAAAGTGACTGCAAAGGTTTCAGGAAGCTGATAATGAATCATCAGTTCATGGAAGGATGAATGTAGAAGGTTGTCCAATTGAGGGTCGAGTCTGAGGATCCGCTGCATTGTTTTACGGCGCCCACGCAGCACTCTGTGCAGCAGCAATAATCTTTTGCGTTTTTCCAAATTTACACTCCTGTCTTTTGAAAAGAATAAGAAAGCGGGTCGAGTTTCGACCCACTTTCATCTTAGTGCGTTTGACAGATTTCGTATAGTCCTTTTTCTTTCAATACCTCGATCAAAGTCTCTCCCATTACTGCCGGTGTGTCCGCTACTTTTACACCGCATTCTTCCAGGACCTTGATTTTTTCGTCCGCTGTGCCTTTCCCTCCAGAGATGATCGCACCTGCATGACCCATGCGCTTTCCTGGAGGTGCTGTCGCCCCGCCGATGAAGCCGACGACTGGTTTATTCATATTTTGACGGATCCATTCTGCTGCCTCTTCTTCCGCTGTTCCGCCAATCTCCCCGATCATGATGACCGCCTTCGTTTCCCGGTCTTCATTGAACGCCTTCAATACATCGATGAAATCCGTACCGTTGACCGGGTCTCCGCCGATTCCGACAGCCGTGGACTGGCCGATACCAGCCTGTGTGAGCTGATGCACCGCCTCATACGTCAAGGTACCGGAGCGTGATACGACCCCGATATGCCCTTTCTTATGGATATATCCAGGCATGATACCAATCTTGCATTCCTCGGGCGTGATGACACCCGGGCAGTTCGGTCCAATCAATCTTGTGTTCTTGCCTTCCATCGCCCGTTTCACGCGGACCATATCCATGACCGGAATGTGCTCTGTGATACAGATAACCAAGTCAAGCTCGGCATCTACTGCCTCCAAAATGGCATCAGCCGCAAAAGCTGCCGGCACATAGATGACAGATGCAGTGGCACCGGTTTCGTGTACGGCCTCCTTGACTGTATTATAAACAGGTACACCTTCCACTTCGGTACCGCCTTTTTTCGGCGTGACACCAGCAACGATACGGGTGCCGTATTCAATCATCTGCTTTGTATGGAATAGTGCAGTAGATCCAGTAATACCTTGTACGAGTACTCTTGTATCCTTATTAATAAATACACTCATGATTCATACCTCCCCGTTAGTTTACAAGTGCGACGATTTTCTCTGCTGCATCTGCCATGGACGCTGCTGAAGTGATGTTCAGTCCAGACTCATCAAGAAGCTTCTTGCCCTGCTCCACATTCGTCCCTTCCAAACGCACCACAAGCGGAATGTCCAATCCGACTTGTCGGGACGCTTCGATGACACCTTCAGCAATGACGTCACATTTCATGATGCCTCCGAAAATATTGACCAAAATACCTTTTACATTCTGATCAGCCAGAATGATCTTGAAGGCTTCGGTTACTTTCTCTGTCGTAGCACCGCCCCCAACATCGAGGAAGTTAGCGGGATCTCCGCCGTAATGCTTGATGATATCCATCGTTGCCATTGCTAGGCCGGCACCGTTTACCATGCAGCCGATATTCCCATCAAGGGAAATATAGCTCAAGTCATGCTTGGAGGCTTCGATTTCTTTTTCATCTTCTTCATCCAAGTCGCGAAGCGCGACGATATCTTTATGTCTGTATAATGCATTTTCATCGAAGTTCAGTTTTGCATCCAACGCCAGTACTTGACCATCGCCAGTTGTTACAAGCGGATTGATCTCAGCGATGGAGCAATCCTTCTCCACGAAAGCCTGATACAGGCTCATCATGAACCCGACAGCTTTGTTCAGTGATTCTGGCGGAATATTAATGGCAAATGCCAATCTTCTAGCTTGGTAGCCAGTCAAACCGACAACAGGGTCGATCGTTTCCCGGAAAATCTTCTCCGGTGTCTCTGCTGCAACTTCCTCGATCTCCGTACCGCCTTCTTCAGACGCCATCATGACGACCCGGGACGTGCTGCGGTCGAGAACAAGACCGATATAATATTCTTTCTGGATATCACAGCCCTCTTCGATGAGAAGCCGCTTCACTTCTTTTCCTTCCGGGCCTGTCTGATGCGTTACAAGCGTCTTGCCTAAGATTTCCTCCGCATATGTACGAACTTCATCCAAGCCCTTGGCGACTTTTACACCGCCTGCTTTTCCGCGTCCGCCGGCGTGGATCTGCGCTTTGACAACGCATACATTTGTGCCCAGGCTCTCTGCTGCTTCCACAGCTTCCTCGACACTGAATGCCACTTTACCAGCAGGAACAGACACACCAAATTCACGCAAAACCTCTTTGCCTTGATACTCATGAATATTCATTCTGTACCCTCCCCGTCAGATTCCGTGCAAGACCATTGTAAACGATTACTTCTGCAAAAGTCTACCAAAAACTATAGAAAAGACAGAATCTACATAAAACTTATAACAAGGGATCAAGAAGAAGGTGCCGTTTCCTGTGAAAATGTATGAAAATGCTTTCATAAGAGAATTTATGGAATAAGCGACCGCCTTTCGCGGACGCTTATTTTCCTGCCTGCTTGTCTGCCTGATAAATGAAAGCGAAAACTTCGGCTACCGCATCATAAAGATCGGCCGGAATCATTTCATTTACTTGCAGCTCAGACAATAGGCCGACCAAGGCCGGATCTTGCTGGATCGGCACCCCATTATCTGTCGCCCGTTTTATGATTGCCTCTGCTGTCAAGCCATGGCCGCTCGCTGTGAGGACAGGTGCCTGGCGTTTGGCAGCATCATATTTCAAGGCAGCTGCTTGCCGTATATTCTTCTTATCGGTCATATACGATAATCGACACCTTTCTGTTCAGGCAAATCAGCCACCAAACCAGTGCTGATGCGATTTGATTCCTTGCCATCAGCGCTGACAGTGTACTTGACAGAAGACAGATGATAGCCGCTCGCCTCCAGGGCAGATTTCAGCTTATGCTGAAGCGGGCGCATTACTTGCTCTGTTTTTTCAGCCGCTGTATAAATATGCAAATTGACAGCTTTCTTCTGTATATACATATCGACTACCATGTCGTTCAAAATCGGTAAATGCAAGTAAAACAAAATTCTGCAGTGATCTGAGGATATTTTTCCATCATCTTCTTTTCTTCCTTCAAGTTCCATCAGCAGATCTTTATCGAATCCAAAAGGCGCTCCAGGAAGCTGGAGCTGGATGTAGGCCATCTGCTTCTCATCATGCACTTGAAGCAGCTGGCTTCCGGTGATCTGCTGGAGAAGTTGAAAAGACAGCTCCGCCTTTTCAGCACCATGCGCTGCGTGCTGCAGCAGCAAGCCTTTCAGTGGCAGATCCGCAGTATTTGCTTCTTTTATATCATGTTCGAATGAATACCCTACTTGCCGGAAGATATCCTGCATCATTTGTTTGAAAAAGGCTCCATCTTTACTCTGCTCATTTCTATTCGAAGCTTGCAGCAATTGCAGCAATTCTGTAGTCTTCGCCAATAACTGCTCATTGTCCATGTTCCCTTTATGCAGCTGACTGTGTATGTCTTGAACCAATGAAACTGACGGAAAAGCTTCCAAAGAATTACGGAGATTGACAGCTACATCATCCGAAAGCGCGCGGTCCGGGAACATGCTGAGCTGCTGTCGAACAGTCGCCAGCGTAGTCTGCAGGCTGTCTCGAGCTGCCGCAGTATGGTTGCCGACACCCTGCAGTTCGGACATGAAAGTATCAAGAACAGGAGCGTACGGGAGCGCCACTGTCGTTCGCATCGGCAACCTTCCTGACTCCAGCCCGGATGACCGTGGAATATTTTCGCTATCAGTCAATTGATTCTCGAAAGCAAGCCAAGCTTTCTGCCACGAATCAAATGATGGCGCACTGGATGAAAAAGACGGACGGATAGCCTGGTACAAATCCTGTTTGCCTATCTTTGCTTCATGGATGATCCGCTGCAGAAGATGATGCTCATTGACTGCCGGTCCATCAGCTGAAAGTTTACCCAGTATTTGTTTGAGTGGCATTGCTTCATCCTGTTCGACAGACAAGCCATTGGTCAGCTGACGCAGGGCAGCTGTCATATCCTGAGTCTGACGAGCCGTGATTGCCTGCAAAACATTCTCTGTCACAGGCAGCTGCCGATTCATGATGAGCTGGAGCGCGTCTTTTCTAGCCTCCAAGGGCTGCAAATCTGTCTGCTGCAGAAGATTCAGGGCTTCTTTCAGCTGCTGCATTGTAAACGGGGTCTGCTGTTTCAACAAGCCTTCCACAAAGCTGGCAGTCGTTTTATTCGGCTTATTGCCAGTAAGCTCTATCAACTGAGAGACGCCTGCATGCTTTCCAGAAGTTTGGGGCAGAACCTGTAAAAGGGGGTGTTCGCCGCCTTCCTTCACTTCAAACCAGTAAGTGCCGCCTGCGGATAATGATGTCTGCAATTCTGCTATGACTTGCTTGGCACCGATTTGGAGCAGGGCTTTATTATCTGGAAAAAACTTATTTATCCTGCCGGTGACAATCTCACCCGGCTGAAATCTTTTCTCCTGCTGCGGGTGTGTTGCAGACGGTATTCCAATTGACTTTTGAATGGATAAACGATGCATGATATCCCTTCCTTCTTAAACGCGGGAAAGTTCTTTGACAGGCGCAAAACTCATTCGATGCAGAGGTGTAATACCTTGTTTACGCAATGCTTCCAGATGCTGCTTTGTTCCATAACCCATATTATCTTTGAACCCATAGCCTGGATATTGTATATCAGCCTCTTTCATCATACGGTCACGTGTCACTTTCGCAATTATACTTGCTGCTGCAATCGAAACGCTCCGCTGATCTCCTTTGATCAACGATTCATGGGTACAAGTCAATTCTGCAAGCGGCATGGCATCCACCAGCACATGGTCCGGCTGGCATTCCATCTCTGCTACAGCTTCCAGCATTGCTTGTTTGGCAGCTTGATAAATATTCACTTCGTCAATTCTTTGGCTGTCCACGATTCCGACACCAAAGGCGATACATGTATCAATGATTTGATCATACAATGCTTCCCTTTTCAACTCGCTAAGCTGTTTGGAATCATTCAAACCTGCTATGTAGGCATCTTTTGGCAAAATCACCGCAGCTGCAACGACTGGTCCTGCAAGGGGTCCCCTGCCTGCTTCGTCTATACCAGCGATATACTGCTTTCCTTTGTCATAATAGATGTTTTCGAAAGTGCACATCTGATTGTAACGTTCGCGAAGTCCTTTTTCCTTCTCCACTTTTCGTCTATGGGCTTCCATGAGCTTTTGGACACCTGCACGATGATCCTCCTGCCAGGAGGAGAGCATTTCGTCCGAATATGTACCGTCCTGTAGGTGGACGCGTATTTGCTGGATCGTCATTGCATCTTTCATGAACAATCTCCCTTTTCTCTATTTATCGGTTATACATGCAAAAAATAAAGACATACATAAAGAAATATGTATGTCCGTCATTCTGCTTCTGGCTTTTCGAATGTTACATTCGCTATCCGTTTGCTGCGGAGGTCACGAATGATGATTTCGTAAGTCTTTTCATAATTGATGGCACCGCCAGCTTCGAGTGCACCTCTTAATCGGCCGATATGCGTGAACATTTCGACCGTATCCATGGAAATATCTTCAATCGCATATCTTTCTGCCAATTGCGTCGGATAATGCTCTTTCAAATAAGCAAGGATGAAAGTCGCCACTTCTTCCATCGGCAGGATCTGGTCCTTGATTGTACCAATGGCAGCAAGGACAAGACCAACCTGCGGGTCTTCGAATTTCGGCCAAAGGATACCCGGTGTGTCGAGCAGTTCGAAATCTTTTTTCACTTTGATCCATTGCTGCTGTGTCGTTACACCAGGGCGATCGCCAGTCTTGGCTATTTTTTTACTTGCAAGACGGTTGATGAGCGTCGATTTTCCGACATTTGGAATTCCGATGATCATCGCCCTGCCTGGCGGTGGATTCTGCACGCCTTTACGCTTCCATTTTTCCCGTTTGGCAGCGTGCATATCGTGTGCGCGCTGGATGACACTCTGGATATCCCCTTTTTCATCCGCATTGACTGCCAGAGCCGGTGTGCCTTGCTCCTCATAATGGCGGATCCAAGCGTCGGTAACCGATATATCCGCCAAGTCTTTTTTCATTAGTACAACCATTTTCGGTTTATTGCCAAGCACTTTCCTGAGCATCGGATTTTGTGATGCTTCTGGTGCCCTTGCATCCACCAGCTCGATGACAAAGTCCACGAGCTTTAGTTTTTCTTCCACTTCTCTTCTAGCTTTGGCCATATGACCGGGAAACCATTGAATCGTCACGAGAATTTGTTCCTCCTATTTTGTCAGACCGATGCGATCCAGCGGCCAGAAAGTCAGCTGTACTTTTCCGACAATCTGCTCTTCCGGTATTAAGCCGATGTATCTGCTGTCGGTTGAATTTCTGCGATTATCCCCGAGTACGAGTACGTAACCTTCTGGGATCTCCTCGTAATTGCCTGGCAGATCTTCAAGCGTGAAATCATTCGTCAAATTGCCTCCATCCGTAAGTGAGGCTTTCTCACTATCCAAATAAGGCTCATCCACGATTTCACCATTAATATACAATGTATCATCGATCATCTCGACATGATCTCCCGGCACACCGATTACGCGTTTGATATAATCCTTGGATTCAGTTGCATGAAAGACAATGATGTCCTTACGTTTTGGTTCACCGAAGCGATAATTGATCTTATTCACAATCATGAAATCATTGTCATGCAAGGTCGGCTGCATGGAAGGTCCGTCGACTACAATCGGAGCAAACAGGAACATCCGAACGACCACCGCAATGATGACTGCGATGATCAAAGCCTTCAGCCAGTCCAGCCACTCATTTTTCTTTTTGGCCATCTATAAGCCTCCAATTGTTTAGTAGATCCATTTAGTTTATATAGCAAAAAAAGAGCTTGACGAAGCAAGCTCTCTTTTCTGGTACTTAGCGGATTTCTTTGATACGAGCAGCTTTTCCGCGAAGTTTACGTAGGTAATAAAGTTTCGCACGACGTACTTTACCACGACGGCTTACTTCGATTTTATCCAAACGTGGGCTGTGTACTGGGAAAGTACGTTCCACACCAACGCCTGAAGAAATCTTACGTACTGTGAAAGTTTCTGAGATTCCACCGTTTTGACGTTTGATAACGACACCTTCGAATACCTGGATACGCTCACGTGTACCCTCTACTACTTTAACGTGAACCTTAACCGTATCTCCAGCACGGAATTCAGGATGATCAGCGCGAAGCTGTTCTTTTGTAATGTCATGAATTAATTCCTGCATTCTGTTCAACTCCTTCTCACCAATGCTCATCCTCGCAAACGCGACAGCGGAACATCGTAATATGGCACTTACCTTTGTAAGCACAGCATTAAATATATCATATTTACATCATGAATTCAAAGTATTATTTAATCTTTTTGCCACTTTTTCACTAGTTCCTGCTCTTTATCGGTAAGTTCTGCATCGACAAGGAGATCGGGCCTTCTCGTAGCTGTCCGGTAAAGTGATTGTTCCCGGCGCCATGCTTCGATTTTGCCATGATCACCTGAAGTGAGGACTTCAGGCACTTGCATGCCGCGGAAGTCGGCAGGACGTGTATAATGCGGATGTTCCAGCAGGCCGGTTGAAAAAGAGTCTTCCGGAGCAGATGATGCATTGCCCAATACATCCGGCAAAAGTCGGACAACACTGTCGATCACTGCCATGGCGCCGATTTCCCCGCCAGTCAGGACATAGTCCCCGATGGAAATTTCATCCGTCACAAGCTTCTCGCGAATACGTTCATCATAACCTTCATAATGACCGCAAATGAAGATAAGATGCTCTTCTTTCGCCAGTTCCTCTGCCTTCTTCTGGTTAAATGTCTCGCCTTGCGGGCACATGAGAATGACACGCGGCTTGGCGGATCCTTCGGTCACGTGCTCGATTGCATCGAATATCGGCTGAGGCGCCAAAACCATACCAGCTCCGCCACCATATGGATAGTCGTCGACTTTTTTATGTTTGTTGGTCGTGAATTCCCGGAAGTTCACGAGATTCGGCTGAAAAGCCCCAAGATCTTGTGCACGTTTCAGGATGGAATGCTGCAGCACCCCTGAAAACATCTCGGGAAATAGTGTCAGAATATCAATTTTCATAGATCCAGCAATCCTTCCATCGGTTCGATCACGATACGCTTGCTATCGACATCAATCTGTTTGACGACCGGCTCGATATACGGCACCAGCAAATCTTTTTGTTTCTCACGTTGTACAACCCATACGTCATTTGCACCAGGGGAAAGGATTTCCTTTACTTTCCCTAGCATTTCCCCATCAACTGTCTCCACCGTACAGCCGATGATTTCATGGTAATAGAACTCATTTTCTTCCAAGTCTTCCAGCTGATCTTCGCGTACTTTCAGGATACCGCCTTTCAATTCTTCCACTTGATTGATGGAGGCATACCCTTGGAAAGTGAGCAAATCAAACGTTTTATGTTTTCTGTGTGTTTTCACAATCAGCTTTTGCGGCTTACTGTTCTCATCCTGGAACCAATACAATTCCTCACCCGGTTCAAAGCGTTCATCGAAATCCGTGATTCGAACGACCCTGACCTCTCCCGCAACGCCATGGGTATTGACAACTTTTCCTACGTTAAACATTTTCATTTCCATTGTATATCACCTTCATTATTCTATCCGGATGACAATGCCATCTTGGATGACGATTTTCTGCGTTGTAAGCTCGTCCCACTTCATGCCTACTTCAACCTCAACAAGAGCTTCAACCTCTTGAATCATGATTTCGCTGCCGATTGGCAGCACGTCCAGCTGCGTGAGCTGGAAAGCGATCGAAGCCGCCTTTTCCTCCCGCTTCCGGATTTCTGCTTGGAAACGTCTGTGTACATCTTGTTTGGATACACCTTGTTTCTTTTCGAGTTTCCGTTTCTCGAATAACAGCTGTTGACACTCTTGGTCAAGTTGATGCGCCGATCTTTGAAGACGTTCTCTGATGGCTGTTTTGCTGGATTCGGTGATTACTTCATCGACGCGCAAGCTTCTGATTATCTTCATCGGACACCTGGCTTTCTGCTGACAAAGCTTTTTTTGACATGGTAAAAAAGGGAAAGGTTTCCCTCTCCCTTTTACATTATGTCCAGATAAATGCGTTTTTCATGATCAGCGGAAGCAGCCCGCAGCACTGTGCGAAAGGCACGAGCATTGCGGCCATCTTTGCCGATCACTTTGCCAATATCAGATTCGTGCACCTGAAGCTGATAGATGACCTTATGCTGTTCTTCCCTTTGACGCACGACGATCTGCTCGGGAAAATCAACAAGCGGAGCAACCATCGCTTCAATGAGTGCTTTCAGAATCAATCAGCCCTTTACTTCTGGTTTTTTGAATCGTGGAACTTTTGCATGATTCCTTCGTTAGAGAAAAGGTTACGAACAGTGTCGCTTGGCTTCGCACCTTTAGCCATCCAGTCGAGTGCTTTCACTTCATCCATTTTAACCTCAGCTGGGTTAACTGTAGGATTATATGTTCCGATTTGCTCGATAATACGTCCATCACGAGGAGAACGAGAATCAGCAACTACCACACGATAGAAAGGGTTTCTTTTAGAACCCATACGTTTTAGACGAATTTTAACTGCCATGTTGTTGCACCTCCAAAATAATGTTTCTCACAAGATATGATTGTATCAGATTAAATAAACACTGTAAAGGGTTTTTACATTACATAAAAGGAAATTTCATTCCTCGGCCTTTTTTGCCCTTTTGCATGTTCGTCATTTGCTTCATCATCTTCTTCATATCTTCGAATTGTTTCAGCAGACGATTGACTTCGGATACGCTGCGGCCAGAGCCTTTTGCAATCCGTTTCTTGCGGCTGGCATTAATCAAGGACGGCTCCTGGCGCTCCTTGCGTGTCATTGATTGAATGATGGCCTCCACATGCACGAGCTGCTTCTCATCCAGCTGGACGTTCTTCATATTTTTCATCTTGCCTGCACCCGGAAGCATGCTCAATAAGTCATCAAGCGGTCCCATTTTCTTAACCTGGCTCATCTGCTCCAGGAAGTCGTCAAAGGTGAAGCTCATGCTGCGCATTTTTTCTTCCAAATCGCGCGCTTGCTTCTCGTCCACATTTTCTTGCGCTTTTTCGATCAGGGAGAGCACATCGCCCATACCGAGGATACGGGATGCCATCCGCTCTGGATGGAAAGCCTCCAGCTGATCTGTGCGCTCTCCCATACCGACGAATTTGATCGGTTTCCCGGTTACGGCGCGGATGGATAGTGCTGCTCCGCCTCGTGTATCACCATCTAGCTTTGTCAGGACCACTCCGGAAATATCGAGTTGATTATCAAAGCTTTCGGCAACGTTCACCGCGTCCTGACCAGTCATCGCATCGACGACAAGGAAAATTTCCGCTGGTTTCACATCCGTCTTGATCTGCGTCAGTTCATCCATCAGTTTCTCATCCACGTGGAGACGACCGGCTGTATCGATGATGACGTAATCATGGTGTTCTTCTTTGGCTTTCTTGATTGCCTCGTTGGCAATATCAACCGGATTCGCATCCGTCCCCATGGAGAATACCGGCAGATTCAACTGTTTGCCAAGTGTCTCAAGCTGATCGATGGCAGCTGGACGATAGACGTCCGCTGCAACGAGCAATGGATTCCGGTTATGCTTTTTACGCAAAAGATTAGCCAGTTTCCCGGTTGTCGTTGTTTTACCTGCACCTTGCAATCCGACCATCATAATGACAGTCGGCGGCCTGTCTGCGACAGCAATCTTGCTTTGCTCGCCGCCCATGAGCTGCGTCAGCTCTTCCTGGACGACCTTGATGACCTGCTGTCCGGGTGTAAGGCTCTCCATCACTTCCTGACCGACAGCCCGTTCTTTGATTTTATTGATCAGCTGCTTGACAACTTTGAAGTTGACGTCCGCTTCCAAGAGCGCAAGCCTTACTTCCCTTGTCATTTCTTTTACATCTTGTTCTGTAACTTTACCGCGCCCGCGTATTTTCTGTATCGTACTCTGCAGTCGGTCGGCTAATCCTTCAAATGCCATGGAATCGACCTCCTAATCTAATTCTTTTATCTTTTGGATCAGATTCTTTGCACCAGTCTGGTCATCGGAATCGAATGCTCCTTCCAATGCATCCAGCAGTGCACTCCTCTCCTTGAAACGATCATATAGATGAAGCTTTTTTTCATAGCTCTCGATCATCGCTTCGGTGCGCCTGATATTATCATAGACTGCCTGGCGGGATACTTCGAATGATTCGGCAATTTCCCCCAGTGACAAATCCTCTAAATAATACATTTCCATATAACTTCGCTGCTTCGGCGTAAGCAGTGCCTGATAAAAATCAAATAAATAGTTCATTCGAGTCGTTTTCTCTAACATGCGCTGCACTCCTTGTTAAGTGAAATGCCTTTACAAAATTGTAGCCAACCTAGTGCGCAGCTGTCAAGAAACTGCTATTCCGCCTGCTCCTCATCTTGCATCAAATCTGCGAACAAACCGTATACGAAAGCGTCCGGATCGAACTCTTGCAGGTCTTCCATCTGTTCCCCAAGTCCGACGAACTTGACAGGTATTTGCATCTCGTTCCGGATTGCCAGGACAATACCGCCCTTGGCCGTTCCATCCAGCTTGGACAGGACGATTCCAGATACTTTTGCTGTCTCCTGGAATGTCTTCGCCTGTGCAAGTGCATTCTGGCCCGTCGTCGCATCAAGGACCAGCAATACTTCATGCGGCGCACCTGGTACCTCGCGTTCGATGACACGGTGTACTTTGTTCAGCTCATTCATCAGGTTCACTTTATTCTGCAATCGACCCGCAGTGTCACAAAGAAGGACATCTGCACCGCGTGCCTGTGCTGCCTTGATTCCATCATAGATGACGGCTGCCGGATCACTGCCGGCATTATGTCGGATCACTTCGACACCAGTACGTTCTCCCCATACTTGCAGTTGCTCGATCGCACCGGCCCGGAATGTATCTCCAGCTGCCATGACGACCTTTTTACCTTCTTGCTTCAGCTTATATGCCAGCTTACCGATGCTAGTCGTTTTTCCGACACCATTTACCCCGACAAACAAGTAAATCGTAAGCCCATCTTCGTTGACTTTCAGTCTCTGCGGCTGTTCATCTGCATCCCCTTGGTAGATTTCAACCAGTTTTTCAGAAATGACATCCTTCAGTTGACTGCTGTCCTTGATATTCCGGCGCTTTGCTTCCATCCGAAGCTCATCCACCAAATCCATCACGGTGTTGACACCGACATCAGAAGCGATCAATACTTCTTCCAATTCCTCGAAGAAATCCTCATCCACTTTCCGATAACGCGCCATCAGATTATTCATCCGCTCGGAGAAGGATGAACGTGTCTTCTTGAGACCTTCCTTGTATTTTTCGGGTTTTTTTTCTTCTGTTTCATTATTGGTGCTGGAGAATCTGTTTTTCAGTTTCTGAAAAAAACTCATTTTGTTCTTCCTTTCTTATACCTTCACTAGTTCAGGTGCATCTTCCAAGCGGACAGATACGAGTCTTGATACTCCGGATTCCTGCATCGTCACGCCATAAAGGACGTCTGCTTCCTCCATTGTACCCTTTCTGTGGGTTATGGCAATGAACTGGGTCTTTTCACTGAATTGCTTCATATATTGAGCAAAGCGACTGACGTTTGCATCATCCAGTGCTGCTTCCACCTCATCCAGGATACAGAAAGGTACAGGTCTTACTCTCAAGATGGAGAACAGTAAAGCAATTGCTGTCAAAGCACGCTCTCCGCCTGAAAGCAGACCTAGATTCTGCAGCTTTTTGCCGGGTGGCTGGGCGATGATATCGACCCCTGTCTCCAGCAGATTACCAGAATCGGTCAGCTTGAGCTCTGCATGCCCACCGCCGAAGAGGGAACGGAATACTTCTGTGAATTCTGTTTTGATTTTCGTGAAGACATCCTCGAAAAGTCGCTTCATCTCTCCATCCATTTCATCGATGACAGCAAGCAATGTCGCTTTCGCTTGATAAAGGTCGTCCTTTTGTTCCGTAAGGAAGCTGTACCTCTCGTTGATACGGTCAAACTCTTCAATCGCTCCCACATTGACTGTACCGAGTTCCGAAATGGCACGTTTGATGAGCTTCACTTCGGTTTGGGCAGTTTCGATATCTTCCGCCCTTCCAAATGTAGCCAGTGCTTTCTCAAAGGTCAAGGAATAGCTTTGCTGCAAATTCATCAAACGATTCTCTAGCTCAACATCCAAACGATTTGAACGGACCTCCTGATCCTGAACTTGCTGCACAAGGTTCTGATGGAGACGATTTGCTTCCTTGACAGAAAGCTCCTCTTGCTGCACCCGGTCATAACGCTCCTGCCGCTCGGTTTTGCGCTCCTCGATCAAAGTCGTTGTCTGCTGCTTATGCAGTTGTTTCACCTTGATCGACTCAATTATCTCTTCTTCCGTCTGGCCTTTTTCGGACACTTCGGTCATCTGCTGCAATAATTGATGCTGCTCTTCGTATTTCAGCTCGGTCTGTTCCAGCTGATTTGTAAGTTCAGCCAGTCGCTGCTGCTGATTCTCAAGCTTGGCAAGACTTTCTGCGGAACGTATCTGAAGGGCTTGCTGCTCTTTTCGTTTGGTCTCCTTCGTCTGCTGCCAAGCCTGGTGGGCTTTGGTCAGCTCGCTGATTTCCTGCTGTATTTCCTGAAGCTGCCCATCCAAATCGGAAAGTTCAGCCTGAAGCTGCTCCATACGTTTCTCGACTTCTTCCCGTTCTGCATCATACTGGGCATTATCCTGGTCATACATGGTAAGATTGTCATTGGCATGCATAAAGCGAATGCTCGTTTCGGTATGTGCAGCCTGAAGTTCCTGCTCGGCTTCCTGAAGCTGTTTTAAATTGTGGCGCGTTTCTTCTGCCGAAGCCTCCAATTGCTGGAGTTCTTCTTTCAGCTGAGAAACTTTTCGTTCGAAAACTTCGGTTCTTGCTTGAAAATCGGACAATTTATCCGTTACTTCCTGCATTTCCTTTTCCCTGGTGAACAGAGACTGACTGCTGCGCTTTTGCGCACCTCCGGTCATCGATCCCCCCGGGTTTACCACATCACCAGACAGCGTAACGACCCGATACCTTCTGCCCAAGCTGGCGGCAATCGTGTTGGCATGCTGAAGATCTTCTGCAATGACCACATTGCCTAAAAGGAAATCCACTGCCGCCTTGTAAGGGGCATCCACCCGGATTAGATCTGCTGCAATACCAACAAACCCTTCCCGATTGGAAGCATTCGCCAATACATTCCCCGGAATCTGCTTCGGCTGAATCGATGTTAATGGCAAGAATGTTGCCCGGCCGTTAGACGTCTGCTTCAGCCAGTTGATTGCCTGACGTGCACTCGCTTCTGTATCGACCACGATGTGTTGCGCTTGACCGCCAAGGGCTGTTTCCATCGCAGTCACATATGCTGATGGGACATCGATCAATTCGATGACAGCTCCTTCGATGCCCCCAAGCTTTTCTTCCTGTCGCGCTTTGAGGACTGCTTTCACTCCTTGGAAGAAGCCTTGGTACTCTTCTTTCATTTCCTGCAGCATCTCCTGCTTGGAACGCAACTTCTCGATATGCTGGTACCCAGTGTACAATCTGCTCTGTGCTTCCTGATACTGCTCTCGTTTTTTCGCTGCTTCCATACGAAGTGAATCCGCTTTTTCCTCAGCTTGCTCCCTGCTGGCAGTTGCTTCTGCTAAACTTGCAGCCAGCTGGTCTCGCTTTTCACTGATTTCGTCACGATTCTGAACGACATCCTTATATTTCGTACGCTGACGTTCTTTTTTCGCATCAATTCCAGTGAGCTGTTGTTTCAGTGAATTCGTTTCATTCCGTTTGGCAGCTTGTTCATTCAGCAAATCGATATAGTCACTTTTCTTCTCCTCGATTTGCTCACTCAAATCTTCCTGTGTACGAGACAGCTGCTTGTCCAAGGTACGCAAATCCGACTTGATCGCTTTATTTTCTGTATCCAATGCCGTCAGTGCAGCTTGTTCCTGCTCCAGCTGTTTCTTTTGCTGCTGGAGGGTAATTTCGAGCTGCCCTGTATCCTTCTTTAGCTTCTCCTTGTTTTCCGCCAGATGCTTGGATCGTTCGTTCAGCAGTTGTTTCTTGCCTTCAAGATTCTCCAATTCCTGCGTGACGATGAGTAAGGATGCCTGCAACTCATCAATGGAGGCGTCCAATGCTTGCAATTCCGTTTTATCAGACTCAAGCAGCTGCTCTTTCTCATTGATTGATTGTTTCTGACTTTCCATCTTGTGCTTATTTACCTCAAGCTCCTGAAGAACGGCTTGCCATTCCTTATGTAATTGCTCGATTTCGGCAACAAGCAATCCGATTTCGATATCTTTCAGCTGTGCTTTTTTCTCCAGAAAGTCTTTGGCGATGGCAGCCTGTTCACGCAATGGTTCAAGCTGCCCCTCGATTTCATACGTGATATCTTCCACTCGGTTCAAGTTTTCCTGTGTTTCGGCTAATTTATATTCAGCTTTCTTCTTGCGCTGCTTGTATTTCAATACACCGGCTGCTTCCTCGAAAATCGACCGCCGCTCCTCTGGCTTAGAGTTCAGGATTTCCTCTACCTTCCCCTGACTTATGATGGAAAAGGCTTCCCTGCCTAATCCGGAACCCATGAACAAATCAATGATATCCTTCAGACGGCAGCTTTGGTTATTGATCAAAAACTGGCTTTCCCCAGAACGGAATACCCGTCTGGTCACACTCACTTCCTGATACTCCAGCGGTAACGTCTGATCAGCATTGTCCAATACGAGTGTCACTTCCGCGACATTCAGTGCTTTTCTCGTATCACTTCCCTGGAAGATGATATCTTCCATCTTGGATCCGCGCAGACTTTTTGCCGACTGCTCGCCCAATACCCAGCGGATGGCATCGGTAATATTGCTTTTCCCGCTTCCGTTCGGACCTACCACTGCCGTCACACCTGGCACGAAGTCCAATGTCACTTTTTCGGCAAATGATTTGAATCCGACGGTTTCTAATCGTTTCAGGAACATACTCATTCTCCTATATGAAAGCTTTTCGCTTATTTCTGCATTGTGATTGATTTTTTCTTTCGTTTTTAACTTATTTATTTTATCATAAACTAAAGGTACATAATAGGTATCAATTACGTCAAAGGAGGCTCGTCCATGAAGCTTGAACAGGCATCGGAGGAGAACCTGGCCATCCTCATCAATGGCATAGCCGACCGGCTCGTTGTCGTCAACCGTTCCATCATGCAGCCGGAGGACTACCAGCTGGAGAAATACCATGATATTAAGTTTTTATATGATCATATCGAATCAAAAGGACAGCTCAGTGTCTCAGAGACAGAGGCATTCATCCAGGAGCTGGCGAATTACCGAAAATAAAAAAACGGCGGAGAACAGCTTTGTTCTCTGCCGTTTATCTATTCTTTAAGGGCTTCCAGTGCAATCCGGGCAGCCTGCTGTTCCGCTTCTTTCTTCGTCCGGCCAATACCTGTGCCGACAAGTTCTCCCATAATCTTCAGCTCTGCCACGAATTCCCGATTATGAGCAGGACCTCTCTCATCGATGATCGTATATGTGATCACTTTATCCTTGTCCTGCTGGATGACCTCCTGCAGCTTGCTCTTGTAATCCATCGCATGTGAAAAAGCACCTTGGCTGATTTTAGGGAAGACGATCTTTTCAAAGAATCTGAGTACCACTTCGAAATCCTGATCAAGGTACAACGCACCGACAAACGCTTCAAAAACGTCGGCCAGCAATGCAGGGCGCGTTCTGCCGCCCGTGCGCTCTTCCCCTTTTCCGAGCAGCACATAAGCACCAAGATCCATTTCTTTGGCGAACAGTACAAGGGATTCCTCTCTGACGATGGCAGCACGGAGCTTCGTCATATTCCCCTCCGGCATATCGGGATAATGCTTGTACAAGAATTGGGACACGCCAAGCTCCAGTACCGCATCGCCCAGGAATTCCAAGCGCTCATTATCCGTCTTTTTCAGGTGACGATGTTCATTCACATAAGATGAATGGGTCAAGGCATTCTGCAACAAAGCTTCATCATGGAAATGTATCCCGAGCTTCTCCTGCAGTGTAGATAAGTTCATTCTGCTGTCCCCACTTTCCATTTGTTGTGATGATGCGGAGAGAGTCCCGCTTGAAATCAAGCGGGACTCTCTCCTATGCATCATATTTAAATCTTACTGTTTGCTGTTTATGTAGTTTACAGCGTCGCCAACAGTAGCGATTTTTTCCGCATCTTCATCAGAAATTTCCATGTCGAATTGATCTTCCAATTCCATAACCAATTCCACCACATCAAGGGAATCTGCTTCTAGATCTTCTTTGAAAGAAGCCTCTAGTGTTACTTTGGATTCGTCTACATCAAGACGATCAATAACGATTTGTTTTACTTGCTCGAATACATCTGCCATAGGAAATTCACCTCCCTTCAGTATTATAGGACATTTCGTCCCGGAAAACTACAATTTTTTCACTTGAGTCACATAACCATGCCGCCATCGATGTGCAGTGTCTGGCCAGTCATGTAATTGCTGTCCTCGGATGCAAGGAAGCGAACGACACGGGCAACGTCTTCCGGTTTGCCCGGTTTACCGAGCGGAATCATGCTTTGCATTGCCTGTTTCTGCTCGTCTGTCATTTCATCCGTCATATCAGTCGTGATGAATCCCGGAGCAACGGCATTTACCAGAACGTTTCGCGCAGCCAGCTCTTTGGCAGCCGTTTTCGTTAAACCGATGACTCCTGCTTTTGCTGCGACATAGTTAGCCTGCCCAGGGTTTCCGCTGACACCGACAATGCTTGCCACATTGATAATGCGGCCAGCTTTTTGTTTCATCATTTGACGTGTCACTGCTTTCGTGCAAAGGAATACACCTTTCAAATTCGTCTGGATGACTGCATCGAAATCTGCTTCTTTCATACGCATCAGCAGGTTATCCCTCGTGATACCAGCATTATTCACTAGTATGTCCAAACTTCCGAACGCATCAATTGTCTGCTTGACCATATCTTTTACGCTTTCTTCTTCTGCTACATTCGCCTGTATTACGATCGATTCCTGCCCAAGGGCACGGATTTCCTCCGCAACGGCCTCTGCCTTTTCTTTGCTTCCGGAATAGTTCACCGCTACGTTCACGCCGTTACGCGCAAGTTCCAATGCAATTTCCCTGCCGATTCCACGGGATGCACCTGTAACAAGTGCTGCCTTACCTGTAAGCATCATTCTTCCTCCTTGTACCACGCCAAGAATGCTTGCAATGTTTCAGGGTCTTGTACGTTGAAAGTAGTCGTGCGGCGGTTGATTTTTTTCACCAATCCACTGAGCACTTTGCCATTTCCGACTTCCACGATGGCATCCAATTCATCATTTTGAAGCATGTTGACAACAGTCTCTTCAAAACGGACTGGAGAGTATAACTGCTGTACGAGCAGCTGCTCGATTTCTTTCTGGTCCAGTACTTTTTCTGCCGTTACGTTAGCATATACCGGGATCGATGCATCCGCTTTTTCAACTTCCCTAAGTACAGATGCGAATTCTTCCGCAGCTTGTTTCATCAACCTGGAATGGAAAGGACCGCTTACGTTAAGCGGAAGCACGCGTTTCGCTCCTGCTTCTTTCAAGAGCGGCTCTGCAAGCTCGATCCCTTTTTTCGTACCGGAAATGACAACTTGGCCAGGACAATTGATATTGGCGGCATCGACGATTTCGCCATGCTCCTTGTCAACCGTCTCAAGAGCAGTCTCGATATCTTCCAAACTGAGTCCCAATACTGCAGCCATGGAGCCTTGACCTGCTGGATAAGCTTTCTCCATCAACTGCCCGCGCTTGTTGACAAGTACAGCTGCGTCTTCAGCCTGAAGTACACCAGCTGCGACAAGCGCACTGTATTCACCCAGGCTATGCCCGGCTGTAACGACAGGTCGTACACCCTCATTTAACAGCACTTGATGGATGGCAGCGCTTGTCAGAAGCAATGCTGGCTGTGCATTCTCCGTCTTTGTCAGCTCTTCTGCCGGCCCTTCGAACATCAAAGGTGTAATCGGCTGAGGCAACAGTTCATCTGCAGCCTGGAATAGACTTTTCACTTCTTCGTATTCATTGTACATTTCCTGACCCATGCCCACTGCCTGTGAGCCTTGTCCAGGAAATACAAAAGCTACTCGTTTCACTTAAGCTTCCTCCTCATCTTTTTTCATACCCTGAATTGTTTCTTCGATGACTTTTGTAACATTATTTTCGGCCATTTGCTTGGTCTGCTGGATAGCGACCTGGATGGCGCGTGCATTGGAGGATCCATGCGCTTTTACTACTGGCGCAGCAAGGCCAAACAAAGCAGCACCGCCGTATTCGGCATATTCCGTGCTTGCTTTGAGTTCCTTCAGCTCCGGTTTCATCATTCCGGCAGCAAGCTTTGTCTTCATATTCTTCAAAAAGGCCTTCTTGATCATCGAGAAGAACATCATCGCTGTACCTTCCGTCGTCTTCAATGCGATATTACCACTGAAGCCGTCTGTCACTACCACATCATAATCCCCGGAAAGGAAGTCCCGTCCTTCGACATTGCCGACGAAATTGATCGGTGCTTTGCCGAGAAGCTCGAATGCTTTTTTTGTCAGGTCATTTCCTTTACCGTCTTCCGTTCCGACATTCAGCAATCCAACACGCGGTCTTTCTATTCCCCGGACCTTCTCCGCATAGATGGAGCCCATGACGCCGTATTGTAATAAATGGTTCGCTTTGGCGTCAATATTGGCACCGACATCCAGCAAAACAAAGCCCTTTCCATCCACCGTCGGAAGCGTAGGAGCCAGCGCCGGCCGTTCAATGCCTTTGATGCGTCCGACAATCATCAGCCCTGCTGTCATAAGTGCACCAGTATTCCCTGCTGAAATACAAGCATCGGCACGCCCTTCTTTTACTTCCTGTGCGGTCAATACGAGTGATGACTGCTTTTTGCGACGGATTGCCCTTACAGGCTCGTCATCTGCTGTAATAAACTCCTCGGTATGTATAATCCGGATATTAGCCGGACGGACCTCGCCGAGATGCGGTTCGATCTTGCTTTGATCCCCAACAAGTGTCAGTTCCAAAGAAGCATCCTTTGTTGCTGCAAGCACGGCACCTTTGACTATTTCCTCTGGTGCGTGGTCGCCGCCCATTGCATCGATTGCGATTCGCATAACTTATTTCCCTTCTTTGACGCTCGAGCGGAACATCTCAAACGTACCTTTGAATACTTGTTCCTGATCCACAGCACTATCCACTTGGATGACCGTCCGCTTCCTGTCCTGCCGAATGACCTTCGCTTTCGCTACTACCCGCTCGTGGAGTTTCACTTGTCTTGTGAAGGTGATTTCGGAGTGGAAAGTAAGGGCAAACGGATCATCGATCAGCGCCACAGCGAGCGAGTTGGCCTGCGCAAACAGGTGATGCCCCCTGGCGATCTGGTTTCGTGAGAAAACATGCTCTGGCTTGATATCCAATATGCTGATTGCCCGTTCATCCAGTTCCAAATCAATGATTTCCCCGATGACTTCATCAATATTGATGGATTTCACGGTTTCATTCCATTGCGAATTGGCGACGTGCTTGATTCGTTCCCGTAATTCCGGTATCGTTAGCTCCATTCTGTCCAGTCGGATTGTCTGGATGCTGACGCCGAATTTTTTTGCCAATTCCTCGTCTGTGATAAACGGTGTTTTTTCAATCGTTTCCCGCAGTAAGTCCTGTCTGTCTTTTTTGCTTCTTCTCATTTCTCCACCGCCAAAATTAAGACTAGGTACTAAAAGTAATATATAATAGCAGCCCAGAATTTGCAACCGCCGTTTTTAGTCCAATACGTTTCCATTCAAGGCAAACTCAGCGTCCAGTGCTTGCAATAAATTACGATAAGCCGGGTCGTTTTCAAGCCTTTCCTCTGCTATGATTTGCTCTGCATCCTTACGCGCCGTTTCCAGAGCACGATAATCATGCACCATATCCCCCACCTTGAATTCCGGTATACCGCTCTGCTTTTTCCCGAAGAAATCACCTGGTCCGCGAAGCTGCAAATCTTGTTCGGAAAGCTCGAAACCATTATTTGTTTCGGTCATGATACGCATTCGCTCCTTGCCGATTTCCCCTTTCGGTTCCGCAATCAGGATACAATAGCTTTGCGCATCTCCCCGGCCCACTCGCCCACGAAGCTGATGCAGCTGTGACAAGCCAAAACGTTCCGCATCGTAGATGATCATCAAAGTGGCATTGGGTACGTTCACCCCTACTTCAACTACCGTAGTGGATACAAGCACTTGTGTATCATTGGCCGCGAACTCCTTCATCACTTCTTCCTTCTCATCGGCGGGAAGCCGCCCATGCATGAGCCCGACATGGATATCCGGTTCGAAAACAGCAGACAGCATTTCATGCAAATCGACGGCATTCTGGATGTCCAGCTTGTCCGATTCCTCGATCAGCGGGCTGATCACATATGCCTGATGACCTGCTGAAACTTCCTTGCGGATGAAATCCAGCACCCTGTCAATCGTATTTTCCTTCACCCAGTAGGTTTCTATTTCTTTGCGGCCGGCCGGCATCTCATCGATTGCTGATACATCCATGTCCCCAAAAGCAGTGATCGCCAGGGTACGCGGAATCGGGGTGGCTGTCATGAACAGGACATCCGGGTGCAAGCCTTTATCACGAAGTGTCCGCCTCTGCGCAACACCGAAACGATGCTGTTCATCAACGATGGCCAATGCAAGATCACGGAAATGGACTTCATCCTGGATCAGCGCATGCGTCCCGACCAGGATATCCACTTCACCATTTGCAACTTGTTCAAGAACGGCTTTCCGGCGCTTGCCTTTAACGCTTCCAGTCAGAAGCGCTACAGTGGCAAAGCCATCCAGCATCCCGCTAAGAGATTGGGCATGCTGTTCTGCCAATATCTCTGTCGGAACCATGATGGCACCCTGCTTGCCAGCTGTCACAGCTGCATAAAGTGCAACTGCGGCAACTGCTGTTTTACCTGAACCCACGTCCCCCTGCAGCAGACGATTCATCCGATATGACGATTTAAGATCGCGCATGATCTCTGTCAATACACGCTGCTGGGCGTTCGTCAACGTAAATGGCAAGGTAGCAACGAATGCTTGTACCCTCTCGTTATCGAAGCTTAAGCTCCCCCCGCTGGAAGCTTCCCGTTTTTGTTTTCGGATAAATTGCATCTTCAGCTGGAAAAGGAGGAATTCTTCGTAAGTGAATCGCCTCCTCGCATGAGCCAAAGCTTTTCTATCAGGCGGAAAATGCATATGCTGCAGTGCTGTTTTCCGGTCAGGCATTTTATAGGATGCCAAATAAGAAGAAGGTAGAATCTCTTCGATTTCGTCGTCATATTGTTCCAGTGCTTGTTTCACACTTTTTTGCAGCTGTCTAACCGTCACCGATCCTTTCACACCGTAAACAGGCTGTACAGGAGTCAGTTCATCTGCTCCGCCAACCTTGAAATTACTAGCCGTAAGCTGCAGGCGATGCTGATCCCATTTTCCCGTCATCGTCACTTTCCGGCCCGGCAGCAGCTGTTTCTGCG
The DNA here is from genome assembly GCF_047228925.1 of Terribacillus jepli. Lineage (NCBI taxonomy): Bacteria > Bacillati > Bacillota > Bacilli > Caryophanales > Bacillaceae > Terribacillus > Terribacillus jepli. Next base: position 134,088 of record NZ_JBFEGH010000008.1, read on the forward strand.
CAAATGCACGATTGAACATGATCGCCTTCACTGCAACATTTTCCACCAAAAGTGTCACAGTCAATTTATTTTTCTTCCGTCCATAGTATTGCACATGGGCAGGGGAAGCGATTTCACCTTCAATCGTCACTTTATCATCATGAATCAGTTCTGCGAGCGGCTGCACATCGAAAATATCATAGCGATATGGCAGATGAAAAAGGAGATCTTCGACTGTGAAGATCCCCATATTCGCTAATCCTTCCGCAAGCTTTGCACCGATTCCCTTGACTTGATCAACCGGTTGCTTCAACACATTCCTCACTCTTTCCCTTTTGTTATCCCATAAATCATATCTGCCAGTCTGCGCCCAGTCGGCGTGGCAGCCAATCCGCCTTCCGCTGTTTCCCGAAGTGCTGACGGCATGGAACGGCCGATCCGGTACATGGCTCCAATCACTTCATCACAAGGTATTCTGCTTGTGATACCCGCCAGCGCCATATCAGCAGATACGATGGCGTTAGAAGCACCAGCAGCGTTTCGCTTGATACACGGCACTTCTACTAGACCAGCTACAGGATCACATACAAGGCCAAGCATGTTTTTTAATGTTATCGCAAATGCTTCGGCACTTTGTTCTGGTGTACCGCCAGCCATTTCCACCACAGCTGCACTGGCCATCGCAGCAGCAGAGCCTACTTCAGCCTGGCAACCACCTTCAGCACCGCTGATGGATGCATTGTTGGCCACAACGAATCCGAAAGCTCCTGCTGTGAACAAGAAACGAACCATTTGCTCACGAGTCGGATTCAACCTTTCTTTAACAGCAAATAAAGCACCAGGTACACATCCTGCGCTTCCTGCAGTCGGAGTTGCACAAATCATTCCCATTGCTGCATTCACTTCATTCGTTGCAACAGCTTTACTGACTGCATCCAATAACAGATGCCCTGACAGTGTATTGCCTTTTTCCATGTATTGCTGAAGCAAGACGGCATCATTTCCAGTCAATCCAGAATGGGAGGTAACCCCCTTCAAACCGCGTTCCACTGCTTCTTCCATGATTTCCAGGTTGCGTTCCATCTGCCCCATGACTTCCTCGCGGGAACGCTGATGGACATCCATTTCCTGGCGGATCATCACTTCTGAGATAGAAATGCTGTCCGCATTCGCTTGTTCAAGCAATTCCGCTACATTGCGAAACATATTTCATTCCTCCTGTTAATTGATCAATCGGGATACCCGGTTGATGTGTGAAGCTTTCTCCAGAATACGCATCACATCATCCTCCACATTCTGATCCGTCTCGATCACCATCAGCGCATCCTTCCCGACATCCTTCCGGGAAACTTCCATATGCGCTATATTTATCTCGTGCTGTGCCAATATTTGCGTTACGGATGCAATTGCACCAAATCGATCGTTATGCATGATCAAAATAGCTGGTTTATTACCTGACATTCGCAGTTCAAAACCGTTCAGTTCGGTAATTTCCACTTTCCCACCGCCGATTGAGATACCGACCAGCTCCATGCTGCTGTCTTCGGTACCAAGCTTTACTCTGGCCGTGTTCGGATGATCTGTCGCAGCAGTATCTTCTATGAATTCTATTTTCATATTTTGTTTATCTGCTGTTTCCAGTGCGAACCTGATTCGATCATCATCAGTGTCATAACCAAGCAAACCGCCGACAATTGCCAAATCGGTACCATGCCCGCGATACGTTTTTGCAAATGAACCATATAAATGGATCGTCGCCCAAGTCGGCTCTTTCCCGAAAATCAGCCTGGCGGCACGACCGATTCGGGCTGCACCGGCAGTATGAGAACTGGATGGGCCGACCATGACCGGCCCGATAATATCGAATACGGATTGATATTTCATAGGCTCACTCCTCTTGCTTCTATTTTATCATGCATCACACATATGTTCCTACTGCAACCAATGAAAAAAGCTCCCGTCAAGGAGCTTTCCCCACTCTTATTCAACTGCAACCAAGTACGTGTAAACCGGCTGATTGCCTTCATGGACCTCAATCTCCGCTTCAGGGAATTTCGCTTCGACGAAATCCTCCAAGCGGTCGTCCGCTCCGGTCGCATCTTCTCCGCGGATGACTGTAATCAATTCATCTTCATCACTTACCATTTTCTCAAGCAATAGCTCCAGCGCTGCTTCTGCATCGGAAGCAGCTGAGATGATCTTGCCTTCCAAAATAGCAATGTGCTGGCCTTCCTTGATTGTGACGCCTTCGATTGTCGTATCGCGAACAGCATGCGTCACCTGACCGGATTTCACTTGTGTCAATGCTTCCGTCATGGCCTCTCTATTAGCATCTGCCGACTGAGATGCCTCAAAAGCAAGCAAGGATCGCATACCCTGCGGAATCGTTTTGGTCGGAACCACAAAAGCTTGTACCTCAGCCATGGAAGCAGCTTGCTCAGCGGCCATTATGATATTCTTATTATTAGGCAGTATATAAACAGATTCCGCATTCGCTGCTTTGATGGCATCAGCAATGTCCTGCGTGCTCGGATTCATCGTCTGTCCGCCTGAAATGACAGTATTTGCACCAAGGCTTTCAAACAAAGCTTTCACACCATCACCCATCGCCACTGTGACAATAGCGTGTTGGTTTCGTTCCTGCTTTTCTTTTTTACCGACGATAGCTGCATGCTGTTCCCGCATATTTTCGATTTTCATATTGATTAAACTGCCATAGCGTTGGCTGTATGTCATGACTTCCCCTGGATATTCCGTATGGATATGCACCTTCACGACATCCTCATCGGCGACCACCAGCAAGGAATCCCCTCTACCGTTCAAATTCTCACGATAAGCTTGTTCATCGAATGGATTTTCCTTCAGTTTGTCCGCTTCGAATTTGACCATGAATTCCGTGCAATAGCCATACGTGATATCAGCTGTATCCAAAAAATCCTGCGCCTGCTTGTGGTGCTCTGCACTCACAAGATTCTCCATCTTGCCATGCTGAACCTCAGCAGGAAGCTCTTCCCCTGTCAAAGCGGCAAGGAAACCTTCATAAACTGTGACCAGTCCCTGGCCACCGCTATCCACAACGCCGACTTCCTTGAGAACAGGAAGTAAATCAGGAGTTCGGCTCAGACTGTTTCTTGCAGCTTCCACCACAAATCTGAATAACGCCACCGGGTCGGCTTCAGTCTTTGATTTTTCGACAGCCGCAGCCGCAGCATCCTTCGCTACAGTCAGAATTGTCCCTTCGACAGGTTTCATGACTGCTTTATATGCAGTTTTAACACCAGCATCCAATGCATTGGCAAGCTTGCCTGCAGTCAGTTCCTTGTTTCCTTCCAGCGCTTTGGCAAAACCGCGGAAAAGCTGAGAAAGTATGACTCCTGAGTTTCCTCTTGCCCCCATCAGCAAACCTTTGGCAAAGGCTGCAGCAAGCACGCCGACTTCTTCGCTGTCCGATTCTTGGACAGCCTTTGCCCCAGACGTAATCGTTAAGTTCATGTTCGTACCTGTATCGCCGTCCGGCACAGGAAATACATTCAATGCATCAATCGTCTTGGCGTTATCCGCCAGATGATGTGCACCGGTCAGCAGCATCCCCGCAAATGTCTTCCCATCCACATTTCCAACACTCAAACTGTTTCCTCCTTAAATCTGCCGGCTATTCTAGTCTGCAGAAACGCTGACGCCTTGAATATAAATGTTCACAGAGCTCGTCAGCACGCCCAATGCCCGATCCAATGTATATTTCACTTGTGATTGCACATTATGTGCAACCTCGGATATTTTCGTTCCATAACTTACGATAATATGCAAGTCGATCTGGACTTTGTTGTCCGCCTGGGTTACGACTATTCCTTTTGAATAGTTCTCCCTGCGGAGAATTTCTGCAATGCCGTCACGTAATTGATGTCTGGAAGCCATACCGACGATGCCATAGCATTTTACGGCGGCACTCCCAGCCAATGTTGCGATTACATCCGTTGCAATCGTGATTCTTCCATCTTCTGTAGTCAGATGAAGGCTCATGCGGCTCCTCCTAACGCTTATCAAATCTATTCCTACTATACTATATGGAAGCTTTATTTGAAAGCGGATTAAAAATAGCCCTTTCTACAATGCCAGCTAAACAGAATACTGTCAAGTAATTTTTCTTGATATATTTTTGTTAGATTATTGCATTACGCGCCAAGTTGTGATAAATTTGTTTAGTGTTACAAACTACTCGTCATATTAGGAGGGATAACATGGGACGCAAATGTGTAATCACAGGACGCACAACTCGTTCTGGTAATGCTCGTTCTCATGCCATGAACGCTAATAAACGTACTTGGAAAGCAAACGTTCAAAAAGTTCGCATCCTTGTTGATGGTAAACCTAAAAAAGTTTACGTTTCAGCTCGTGCGCTTAAAAAAGGTAACATCGAACGCGTATAAATAGCATTTCTAAAATACTTTTATGGTAGCATTCGCATGCGACAAAAAAAGCACCCTTTTTCAAAAGGAGTGCTTTTTTTGTGCTAATCTTTTTTAAACGTTCCGATAATGACACGGACGAAGCCACCGATGAACCTCGGGAGTTTAAAGGTATAGAATTTCATAAGTTCCCCTTCCTCCTTTTTCCTGAGCAGCCTAACGCTGTAGCTTTTAAACATCCTTGCTCTTTATCATTATTACTATGCCTGAGGTGAATGAATAAGTACCAGTTTGTGCAACAAGCTCATTGGAGATGGACAGCGTCTCGCCCCAATGGATTGAAGCATCTGTTAAAGGATATTTAAAGCCGGTCAAGGTTAGACCAGTAACTTGCTCAGAGAAGGAAAGAAATGATACATAACGGTATGTATCATCTTGTATTGTTCGGTATGTACCTGGTCTGTGCATGCGGATCATGTTCTGCTTGTCGATGATGACGGCCTGATCAAATGCATCAAGCAGCCTGAAAAGCATCTGGATATTGATCAGTTCATGGTCAAGCCTTCCGCCAGTCACTCCATACAGGGCCACATCACTTGCACCGATTTCTTCCGCATGACGAATTGCCAGTTCAAAATCCGTTTCATCTTTTTCCGGCGGGTACATGAGTACTTGATCAGCATATTGATGGATCAACACCAAATCCGCATCTGACACCGAATCAAAGTCTCCTATCGCCAGCTTCATCCGGATACCGGCAGACGCCAGTGCTTTTGCACCAGCATCGGCTCCGATCCATATCTGATGGTTTTCAGCGTGTAAATCCGGCAGTCTGCCAGCACCTCCGACCACCCCGATACTAAATTTTGCTGCCATTTGTCATTCAGCCGCTTCCCGAATTGCTGCAATTGCCGCTGCCCGGTCTTCCTGGCCATAGACCGCACTGCCGGCGACCAGTACATCCGCACCGGCATCCGTACATAATTTAGCTGTATCGGCATTCACACCGCCATCGATTTCGATTTCGAAGTCGATTCCCAGCGCTGTGCGAAGGCTTGCTAATTCTTCCACCTTCTTCAATACAGATGGAATGAAGCGCTGACCGCCAAAACCAGGGTTGACCGTCATCAAAAGTACCATATCAACCTCCGGCAAAATTTCTTCGATCAAACTGACAGGTGTGGCCGGATTCAACACGACCCCTGCCTTGACTCCCAGTTCCTTGATCATCGTGATGGTGCGGTGCAGGTGGATGCACGTCTCCTGATGTACAGTGATGATATCGGCACCAGCCTTTACGAATGCTTTGATATATTGTTCGGGTTTTTCAATCATGAGATGAACATCGAGCGGAAGCTCCGTCACAGGACGAATCGCCTCGACGATCAGCGGTCCGATCGTAATATTCGGAACAAAATGTCCATCCATTACATCCACGTGGATGTAATCGGCTCCGCCTTTTTCCACATCACGGATTTCCGCAGCCAGGTTGGCAAAGTCAGCTGAAAGAATAGATGGTGCGATTTTTGTCATCATTAATACCTCGGCTTTCTCGATTTGATTTCCTCAAGGAACTGCAAATAATGCGTGTAGCGGTATTCCGGAATCTCCCCTGCGTCCACCGCTTGCTTCACTGCACATTTAGGTTCCTTGTGATGCATACAGCCCCTGAATTTACAGCTGTCTTCCCGCTCCCTGAATTCCGGGAAGCATGATGGCAGCTCTTCGGCTTCTAATTCAGTAAATTCCAGCGAACTGAATCCCGGGGTATCGGCGACAAGACCGCCGCCAATCGGAATCAGCTCTACATGTCTGGTCGTATGGCGGCCACGTCCAAGACTTTCGGATATTTCCTTTGTTTCCAGCTCCAGCCGCGGATCGATGGCGTTCAGCATCGATGATTTGCCGACACCTGACTGCCCCGCTATAACCGAGATTTTGTCTTTCATATGGAGCTTGACTCGATCCAAATTAGTTTCTTCCTTGGAAGAAAACATCTCCACGGGATATCCGAAGCGCTGATAATCTTCTTTAAATGCTTCCATCCTAGCTAGTTCATCTGTCGACAGCATGTCCATTTTCGTAATGAAAATAACCGGCTCGATATGCTTTGATTCCACTAAAACTAGGAATCGGTCGAGTAAAGCCGTACTGAAATCCGGCTGTGCTGCCGACGTTACGATGATGGCCTGATCGATATTTGCAATCGGCGGCCTGATGAGCTCATTTTTTCGCGGCAGGACATCCAGCACATAACCTTCCTTTTTTGTCTTTGCCTCGAATTCCACTTCATCACCGACAAGCGGCGTTATCTTTTGTTTGCGAAACACACCTCTGCCACGGCATTGATAGGTTTCTCCGTCATCTGTCAGGACATAATAAAACCCGCTCAATGCTTTCATAATCTTACCTGATGGCATTTATTCACCTTCCCTGTCTTCATACGGAACAGTTTTTTCCAAGAACACTTCGTCATTTCGAAGTACGCGATATTCAGCTTCCCCGCCTGCCGGTATGCTGAGTGTGAGCGAAATTTCTTCATCCTCTGTGATCAAACGTTCATCATAAAGTTCCGTCACATCATGATCGGCATCACCGACGTATATCTGAACAAGTTGCGGGACAGGTTCATCCTGTCCCTCCCCTGTTCCTTCCGCATCCCCCGTTTGAGCATCCTCTGGTTCATATGGAACAGTAAAAGTCACGGTATGTGTTGCGGGCGGAAGATTCTCCGGACCAGTCGAGACATACAGATCGACACTGCCATTTTCTTCAATCGACTGTCCCGCTCTTGGTTCATGACGGATCACGACGCCTTCTTCGACTTCATTAGATGGCTGTTCGATGAAACTGCCATCAAGATTATTCTTATCCAAGTAAGATTGAGCCTCTTCTTCCGTCATACCCGTAAGATCCGTCAATGTCACCGCTTCCGGTCCCTTGCTCACTTCAAAGATGACAGTCGTGTCTTCCGGAACCACTTTGGATCCAGCTTGAGGCTGGATCTGGGAGATGATCGTACCAACCGGTTCATCCGAGAACTCTTCATAAGAGCGTACATTTTTATATCCCTTATCATCCAACAGTTTTTCCACTTGGGAGAATGATTTGCCCTCATAATCATCGAACTCTTCTTTTTCCTTCCCAATGCTTGTGTAAACCGTGACACTGGTGCCTTCCTTGATTTTACTGCCGGCTGAAGGATCCGTCTTGACGACATTCCCTTCCTCCACTGTATCAGATGCCGTAGCTTCGCGTTTTACATGCAAATCCAGATCGGATAGCTTATCAACTGCATCTGCATAAGAGTCTCCAGTCACATCGATCATCGTAACTTCCTTCGGCGTCGTCGCAAGCACCAGACCTATTCCCGTACCCGCCAGCACCAAAATGATGACAGCAATCCATAAAAGGACTTTCCAGCGTTTTTTCTTCTTTTTTGGCTTTTCTTCTTGTTTCGGCGGATTCGTATGACCGTTATGTACGATCGTATCGGCTAATGACGCTTGATTAAGGTCTTTCTCGGATATGATCGGAATCGCCTTGGTCGTTTCGCCATCGTCCTTAGGCGGCGTGAAGCGCGGTTCATCCGCTCTGGACGGATCCAGACATGTTTCCAGATCAGCTTCCATATCGTAGGTGCTCATATAACGGTAAAAAGGATCTTTTGTTGTGGCTTTCAGCACGATATTCTCCACACTTTGTGGGATATCGCCAGTCCAGCGTCTGACCGATGGGGTTTCCGTCTGCAAATGCTTCAAAGCGATGCTCACTGCTGATTCGCCGGAAAATGGCAGACGGCCGGTAAGCAATTCGAACATGACGATACCAAGGGAATAAACATCCGACTTCTTGGTTGCAATGCCTCCCCTTGCTTGTTCGGGAGACAAATAATGGACAGAGCCCAGCATGGCATTTGTCTGGGTCAAAGAGGTTGCACTCAGGGCTGTGGCAATACCAAAATCCGTCACCTTCACCTTGCCATAATCATCGATCAGGATATTCTGCGGTTTGATGTCGCGATGAACGATTCCATTGGCATGTGCGTGAGAAATCGCTGAGGTGACCTGTTTCATGATATCCACCGTATCAGGTACCACGATGGAACCATGCGTCTGTATGTATTGCTTCAATGTCATTCCGCTGACGTATTCCATGACCATATAGTAGATGCCCTCTTCATCGCCGACGTCATATATCGTGACGATATTCGGATGTGAAAGACTGGTAGCCGCATGGGCTTCCCGGTGGAATCTGGCGATGAATTCTTCATCATTGGCATATTCCAATTTCAGGACTTTGACGGCAACTTCACGATCGAGAATGACATCCTGAGCCAGATAGACATTTGCCATACCGCCTCCGCCGATCGGACGGTGAATTTCGTACCGTTCATTCAGCGTACGTCCTTCGAGCATGCTAAGCACCCTCCCGGACAGGTGTATCAGCCAAATCGGCTATGATCAAAGAAATATTATCTTCCCCGCCTCGCTCGTTGGCAACCGTCACGAGCTGGGCAGCGATATGTTCAATCTCTTCCCCCGATGTGAGATATTGCAAAAGCTCTTGCTTGTCAATTTTATTTGATAGTCCATCCGAGCATAACAGCAGACGATCACCGGCTTCCCAGGTGATGGATACCAAGTCCATCTCCACTTCCTGATCTGTCCCGAGTGCGCGCAGCAGAACATTCTTTCGCGGATGGTGCTCGGCATCCTGTTCCGTGATCTGACCCGATCGGACCAATTCATTTACAAGGGAGTGATCTTCCGTCACTTGCTTGAATCCCTCGTCATTCAGCAGATAGCAGCGGCTGTCGCCAATATGGGCAATTGTCACAAAATCATCTGTACAAACAGCTGCAACGATCGTCGTCCCCATACCTGACAATTCCTCGCTCTGACGTGACGCTTCATAAACACGCAGATTGACTTCTTTGATTGCTTGCTTGACTGCTTCTTCCGTCTGTTGCGGAGAATCGAAGACACTTGCGGATTCCCACCAGCTACGTAAATGGGAAATGGCAAGCTGACTGGCGACATCCCCCGCCTTGTGTCCGCCCATGCCATCTGCAATGACTGCTAGATATTGTTCATGGGAATTAGAGAACACCCCGCCTGCATCCTCATTATGACTTCTGATCTGGCCACGGTCGGTAATGAAAAAACCTCTCACGCTTTTCACCTCATCTATATGCAGTCTGTTTGCTGCTCCAAGTTTATCCTACCACATTTCTTACCCTTTTCTAACAAGTCGAACAAGGAAAAAGCCATCCGTATTGAAATCCTGCGGGAAAATCTGCAAACCCGCATCAGTCAGTCCAGGTGCATCGTGAATGGCTGGCGGCAAATCACTGCGGAAATCCGGATCGACTTCGAATTCAGGGTGCTGTTTTAGAAAAGCGCGGACAACTTGTTCATTTTCTGTTTGATCGACAGTACAAGTACTGTAGACAAGCTTCCCGCCTATTTTCAGAAGCGGCGCCACCTCTTCCAGCAGGTCGGCTTGAATGGAAGCAAGTGATAAGACATCCTGTGCCGACTTATGGTATTTGATATCAGGTTTACCTCTTAGCACACCTAGTCCGGAACAAGGTGCATCAAGCAGAATCCGATCGAAGCTCTCTCGTTCGTGTTTCTCCTGCAGCTTCCGGGCATCTGCCTGGTTGGCATCGATGATGGTCAGTTTGAGCTTTTCGGCTTTCTGCTGGACCTGTTTCGCTTTTTTGGCATGCAGGTCATACGCATAGAGCTTGCCTTGATTGTCCATCGTTTCCGCAATATGCGTCGTCTTGCCACCTGGCGCGCTGCAAGCATCGAGCACTGTCATCCCTGCTTTTGCATCCACCATCCGACCTGCAAGCATACTCGTCTGATCCTGGACGGTCACTTGATTGGAGAGGAATAGATCGCTTTTCAGGACATTGCCTTTTTCAATGATGATTCCTTGCGTATCGATGACAGAAGGACGGACAGTGAAGCCTTGGGCCTCCAGTTCCTCCATCGCTTTCTCACGTGTTGTAAGCAGTGGCTGTACGCGGACACTTATGGGCTTTTCCACCTGATTGACAGCACACATTTCCCGGGCTGTTTTCTCTCCATATTGTGAAATCCAGCGCTCAACCAACCAGCGGGGATGGCTCGTTTCCAATGCAATACGCTCTGCCGGGTCCTTGATTTCATCCAGATTCGGAAAGCCTTTTCGCTGCACGTTGCGCAGTACAGCATTCACAAGTGATGCAATACCTTTATGTCCCCGCTGCTTGGCGATTTCGACAGATTCATGGATGACAGCATGATCAGGCACCCGATCGAGCGCGTACATCTGATAAAAAGCAGACAGCAGGAGCCATTTGGCCCATGTTTCCAATTTCTTGGACACAAACCGACCGAGAAAATGCTCCAATGTCAGTTTATAAGACAACGTTCCATAGACGATTTCTGTCAGGAGTGCCGTATCCCGGCTGTCAAAGTCTTTTTTCCGTATTGCCTGATCAAGGAGCAGGTGACTGTAACCGCCCTGATCCCCGATCCGTGTCAATAATGTGACCGCTGTGTCACGCAGTTCATACTTCTTCATGCTGGCCCAACCTTTCTCCAGCTTGCATATCTTTACCGACACCGCGCAGATAATCTGCTGCAGTCATTTGTTTCTTGCCTGCCGGCTGAACCTGTGTCAATTTGACAGCTTTGTTGTTACCGCAAACAACAACGATACCGTCGGACTCGATTGCAGCAATGACCCCTGGTTCTCCGTCGTACTTTTGATCCAGCAGTTCACTGCCCCATATTTTGAAAGGCTTATCTTTGTATGTCGTGAAGGCGACCGGCCATGGGTGCATCCCACGGATATGATTGAATACTTCCCAGTTCGAACGGCTCCAATCAATCACTTCCTGTTCCCGTTTGATTGTCGGGGCAAAGGTCACCTTGTCTTCATCCTGCTTGATCGGTGTCACGTTTCGAGCAAAGATATCAGGAAGGATATCATGGATCATTTCCGCCCCAAGCACTGCCAATTTATCATGCATCGTTCCAACATGATCTTCCAATGTAATCGGAACAGAACGCTGCAGCAGCATATCGCCTGCGTCCAGTTTCTCTACCATATACATGATGGTGACGCCTGTCTCGGCTTTTCCTTGCTGGATGGCATAATGAATCGGTGCTCCGCCGCGGAGTTCCGGCAGCAGGGAAGCATGTACATTGATACAGCCATATTGCGGGTAATCAAGCAGTGCTTTGGGCAATATCTGGCCAAACGCAGCCGTTACGATCAAATCAGGCTCATAGGAAAAGATCTCTTCAAAACTTTCCTTGATTTTTTCCGGCTGATAAACCGGAATCCCGTGCTTCAGAGCTTCCTCCTTCACAGGTGAGCTGGTGAGGATGCGTTTGCGTCCTTTCGGGCGATCGGGCTGGGTGACGACGAGCACCACCTCGCAGTCTTCCTCTGTCAGCTGTTTCAGTACGGGCACCGCAAAATCGGGTGTACCCATGAATACGATACGTTTCATTCAAATAAGCTCCTTTCCTACATGAGCGAATACGGCTGTAAATCAACATGTATTTGCAAATCTTCTTTTTTCCGTGCGTCTTCGTAATGATGGAGGATTCTCCTGATCACATCCCGAAGGTTCGGTTCGTTTTTGTATTTTACCATGCACTGGAAGCGATATCTATCTTTGATCCGCGCCAGTGGTGATGGAGTCGGTCCAAGAATCCGGACTTGGTCGGACAAATGCTTCTGCAGCAGCTGTACGATTGTCTGTGTCGTCTGCATCGCCTTCACTTGGTTCTGGTGGCTGATGGTCATGAGCGCCAGATAATAGTACGGCGGATATTGAAAGGCCCGGCGTGTTTGCATTTCTGTTTGGAAAAATGGGCGGTAATCGCCTGCTGCAGCCAGTTCGACACTATAATGTTCCGGCGAATAAGTCTGGATGATGACTTCACCAGGCAAGCTGTGCCGTCCCGCACGTCCGCTTACCTGTGTCAGCAGCTGGAATGTTTTCTCTGCAGCTCGGAAATCCGGCAGATGCAGCATCGAGTCTGCTGCCAGGACACCAACAAGCGTCACTTTTTCAAAATCCAGACCTTTTGCGATCATCTGGGTACCGAGCAAGATATCGGCTTCGCCTCTGCCAAATGCACCTAGCAGCTTTTCATGTGCACCTTTTCTTCTCGTCGTATCGACATCCATCCGGATGACACGTGCTTCCGGGAGGAGCTGCGTGAGCGCTTCTTCGACTTTTTGAGTACCAGTTCCGAAGTAGCGGATCGTATCACTTTCACAAGCCGGACAAATCGAAGGAATCGGTTCTTCATAGCCGCAATAATGACATTTTAGCTGTTCACTGCTCCTATGATAAGTCAATGTAATATCGCAATGCGGGCACTCAACCGTATGACCGCAGTCACGGCACATGACAAAGGTACTGTAACCCCGGCGATTCAAGAACAAAACGGTCTGTTCCTTTCTGCGCAAGCGCTCCTTCATTTGTTCCAGTAAATCCCGGGAGAAGATCGAACGATTTCCCGCATGCAATTCATCCCTCATATCGACGATTTGATAATCGGGCATCGCTGCTTGATTCACGCGTTCGGGCAGCTCCAACATGTGGTAGACACCTTTTTCCGCTCTGGCAAATGATTCGAGCGAAGGTGTCGCACTGCCAAGGACAACAGGAGCCTGATGATACTCCCCTCGAAAAACGGCTATGTCCCTGGCATGGTATTTCGGATGATCTTCCTGCTTGTAGCTTGTTTCATGCTCTTCATCAATGATGATGATCCCCAAATTCTCAAAAGGTGCGAAAATGGCGGATCTTGCTCCGACAGCTACCTTGACTTGATTTCGCTGAATTTTCCGCCACTCATCATATTTTTCACCTGCTGATAAAGCACTGTGGAGCACGGCAACGTCAGAGCCGAATCTACCTTTGAATCGGTTGACTGTCTGTGGGGTAAGTGCAATTTCGGGAACGAGCACAATGGCTTCCTGTCCTTTTTCAAGTACTTGCTGGATTGCCTGCAAGTATACTTCCGTTTTCCCGCTTCCCGTGACACCATGCAATAGGAATACTTCATGTGATTCCGACTGGATGCTCCCCAGGATCGGTTCAAGTGCTTTTGCCTGTGAATCTGAAAGCTGCAGCGGCCTTGTACGTTCAATTTGCCTATCTTCATATGGGTCCCGGAGCACTTCTTTGTCATATGAGTGGAGCAAGCCTGTTTCCAGCAATGGCTTGAGAGTGGATGCTGTCGTCTCATACATGTCGAGCAAGTGCTTTTGTACGATCGGTCCTGGCTCTTCGATAAAATGCTCAAGCAGCGCTCTTTGTTTCATGGCACGAGCATTCACGGATTCAAGAGCCTTTTGAAGTTCTTCCACGTTCTTGCTGGCATCCACCATCCGGATTGTTTTCTTCGTTTCCTTGGAGTTGACTTGATAATGCAGTTCAATCTGCCCGGCTTTGATCGCTTGCTGGAGCGTTGCTAATGGTACGCCGCTATGCTCAAATTGTTCATAACCAGCAGTGTCTCCTTCCAGAAACAGCGGCTGCAAAGCTTCCGGTATATCTCCTGTCCGGATAAGCAGTTTCTGATATTTCGCCTTCATCGCTTGGGGCAGCATTGCCTGGAGAGCTGTGATGTGGAAACTCAATGTCTGCTCTCCCATCCACACTCCCAAATCAAGCAATTCAGGTGTCAGTGCCGGAAGCAAATCCATCGTTTCCTGTATTTCCTTCAGCTTGTCCACTTCAGCTGAGCTGCCGATCTCCAGGACAAAACCCATGATGCGGCGATTTCCGAATGGCACGACGACACGCATCCCCGGCTGCAGGACGCCAATCATATTCTCTGGTATCAGATAATCATACACGCGGTCGGTCTGACTAGCCGGGACGTCAACAACAACCTTCGCGATGTTCATTTTCTGTCAGCCTCCATATCTTCCAGGATTTCATCCAAAATCCGGTGAGCGATTTGTTTCTTCGTTTCAGTAGGAAGATGCTGTTCCTTGCCTTCTTTATTCAAATAAATCACTTCATTGGTGTCGGATTGAAAACCGCTGTCTGCTTTTCCGACTGTATTCACGCAAATGGCATCCAGACGCTTACGCTCAAGCTTCCCTTTGCCATATTCTATTGCATTGTCTGTCTCTGCCGCAAAGCCGACTAGGAACTGGTGCTGTTTCCGCTGTCCGAGCGTTTGGAGGATATCGGTCGTACGTTCCAACTCGATTGACAAATTGCCATCCTTTTTCTTCATTTTGGAATCAAAAGTCTGCACTGGCCGATAGTCAGCTACAGCTGCTGCCTTAATGACGATGTCCTGCTCCTCATACCGAGCCAGTACTTGATCGAGCATATCCTGGGCACTCGTAATATCCACTCGCTTTACACTCCGAGGTGCAATCAGCTGGGTCGGTCCGCTCACTAAGGTAACATCTGCTCCGCGTCTAGCGGCCGCTTCGGCAAGAGCATAACCCATCTTGCCCGAGGAATGATTCGTAAAGAAACGGACCGGATCGATCGTTTCCTGAGTCGGGCCGGCCGTGACTAACACACGTTTACCCGCCAAATCACGTATAGGTTCATTTCTTTCTTCCAGGATTCGGATGATGGATTCCGGTTCTTCCAGTCTGCCTTTGCCGACATATCCACAAGCAAGATAACCTGCTTCCGGTTCGATAAAATGATAGCCCCAATCATCCAACTGCTGCATATTGCGAATGACGGCAGGATGCGCATACATATGGACATTCATCGCAGGCGCTATATAGACAGGTGCCTCGGTCGCAAGCAATGTCGTCGTAAGCATATCGTCTGCGATACCATTGGCAAGCTTTCCGATCAGGTTGGCTGTTGCTGGTGCCAACAGGAATATATCTGCTTTATCTGCCAGGTCGATATGGGCGATTTTCTCCGGATGCTTCTCATCAAATGTATCAATGTATACCGGGTTACGGGATAAAGCTTGGAACGTAAGCGGTGTCACGAATTCTGCGGCATGCTTTGTCATGATGACGTGCACATCTGCACCCTTTTGAGTCAGTTTGCTTGTCAGTGCACATGCTTTATACGCTGCAATTCCTCCGGAAACTCCGAGACAAATCGTCTTTCCAGCTAAATTCATTTCACTTCCCCCTCCTGATGGACAATAAGAAAGAAACCCCCGCTAGGTGTTCACCATCGCGAGGGCATCTCCATCGGATGCACCTGGCATCCTCACCGTTTATTCTTCTGTATATTCCAATTGATCAGCTTGGATTTCTTCCAGCGCAATACCAACGTATTTATGAGATTTCGGATTGGCAATCTTCGTTGTCTTTGTCTCCTGCAGCTGACGAGCACGCTGGGATGACAATGAGACCAAAGTGTATTTCGAATTGATTTTTTCCTGTAGTTTATCAATAGACGGTTCTAGCATCATATCAATTTACCTCCAATGCTTTCTTGTATTCTTTTGCGACACGCTCGCGCTTGCAATGTTCACTCTGGACGATGGATTGGATTTTCGACACAGCATGATCTAGCTGATCATTGACCACGACATAGTCATAAGCATCCATCATCTCGATTTCGTCCCGGGCAGCGTTCAAACGGTTCTTGACAAGATCTGGTGTTTCGGTTCCACGTCCGACGATACGATTCTTCAATTCCTCCAGACTTGGCGGAATGAGGAAAATGAAAACGCCTTGCGGGAAGTTCTCTTTCACCTGAAGTGCACCTTGTACTTCAATTTCGAGAAAGACATCATGACCTGCTTCCAAAGTCTCTTCTACATAATCACGAGGAGTGCCATAATAATTGTCTACATAGCTCGCATATTCAAGGAGCTTATTCTGGCCAATCAAATGTTCGAATTCTTCCTTCGATTTATAGAAATAGTCCACGCCATCTTGTTCACCTGGCCGCATGTTCCTTGTTGTCATGCTGATCGAGTAGCGAAGATGTGTGTCCTGTTCGAATAATGCCTTCCTTACTGTCCCTTTTCCGACACCGGAAGGTCCGGACAGGATGAAAAGGATCCCTTTCTGTTCAATCATGTGCTTCCTCCTAGCTATTCCTCAGATAGTTCATCGTCACGCAGGACACGCTGGCCCACCGTCTCTGGCTGTACAGCCGAGAGGATGACGTGATCACTATCTGTGATGATGACAGCTCTTGTTCGCCGACCATATGTAGCATCCACCAGCTTATTCGCATCACGGGCAACCGTGATGATACGCTTGATGGGAGCCGATTCAGGAGAAACTATCGAGATAATCCTGGTTGCAGAAACGACATTTCCGAAACCGATATTGATTAATTTCAGACTCATCTTGCTTCTCCCTTCCTGCTGTACTGCTCTTCTTGACTGGCGCTGCAAAATAATTATATTGATCTCTCTTTCAAGTAAAGGGATGATGATAATTATTTTACCTTTATCATTAAATATATTTATTTTACTTAATGAGACTATCTTACATTATAATTATACTGATTGATAAACTCAATACTATTCTATATTTTGCACTTGTTCTTTTATTTTCTCCAGCTCCGATTTGAGGCTGACAACGATTATACTGATGGAGGAAGCTGTCGACTTGGATCCGATTGTATTCACTTCCCGCTGCATTTCCTGCAGGATGAAATCACATGTCCTGCCGACTGGCCCTTTTTTCTCCAGGTTCACAGCAAGCTGGTCCAAATGACTTTCCAACCGAATGAGTTCCTCTGTTATATCCCCTTTTTCAGCCAGCAGCGCTATTTCCTGATGCAAGCGGCTGCTTTCCGGTAATCCGTCGTCAACATAGCTTGCAACCCTGTCCTCGATGCGTTGTTTGTATGCTTCCATCACTTGGGGCCGTAGCTCTGTCAGCTGTTTCAGCATCGCTTGAATGGCCGTCATCCTGTTCTGGATGTCACTTGCCAAAGCAGTTCCTTCTGTCATCCGCATCAAGAGGAATTCTCCAAGTGCTTCTTGCAATGCCTTATCCACCAATCCAGGCAGTTCCGTCAGCTCAGGCTGTGCTTCTTCCACAAGAATATCTGCCGATTGCGTCAGCAATGTGTCGATCGTAATATCGCCACGCAGATCGAATGCTGACTTTATAGCTTTCAGCTTAACCATATAAGCTTCCGCTAATTCCCAGTCAATGGATATTTCTCGTTTTCGCAATGCCCCGCCTTCCACATCCACTGTCAGCTCAAGCTTCCCCCTGCTGACAGCTTGCTGCAGCTGATCCTTCACAGTCGCTTCTAAAACGGCGGCAGCTTTTGGCAGCTTGCATTTTATATCCAAGTACCTGTAATTGACGCTTTTTAATTCCGCTGTGACATTCAAACCGCTTCCGGATGCCGTACCTCTTCCATACCCTGTCATACTCCTAGTCAAGCTGATCCCTCCGGCTTTTTGGTAGTCACAGTGTATCAAAATCGCAACTGTTTGTCCTGCTTGAGCAACGGAGGAAAAACATAAAAGCATGCTATTCGAGTGAACAGCATGCTTCTCAACTTATTTTTTAATAAAACCGAAAAGTACGGTCGGCATTGCGCTCAATGCCAAAATCAGCATCCAATCCCGCATGATCAAGTCTGTCGTATGGAAGATTGGCTGCAACGGGCCGACATAGATGACAGCGAGTAATAGAATGATGGACGAAAGAACGGCTCCGATAAGCCAGACATTCCCCAAAGGATTACGAGCAAATACCGATTTCTCACTGCGGCAGTCGAATACGTGGATCAGCTGTGCCATTACCAATGTAGTAAATGCTGCTGTCTGGGCATAAACCAGCCTTTCCGGATCTCCTTGGTACATCAGCATGAACGCAATGATCGTCACGGATCCGATCAAGATACCGCGGGTGACGATTTTTGTGCCAAGACCTCTGGCAAAGATTCCTTCATTGGGATGACGCGGTTTCTGTTTCATCACCTCATCCTCTGCCTTGTCCATACCGAGGGCAATGGCCGGCAGACCGTCTGTCACTAGATTCACCCATAATATTTGAATAGGCACAAGCGGCATCGGCAATGCCAGGATCATGGCAAACAGCATCACCAAGATTTCCCCTACATTGGAGGCGAGCAAATAGCGTACAAACTTTCTTATATTCGAATAGATGGTGCGCCCTTCCTTGATGGCTGCTTTGATCGTGGCAAAATTATCATCCATCAAGACAAGTGCACATGCTTCTTTGGCAACGTCTGTACCAGTCACACCCATGCTTATCCCGATATCACTAGCTTTGATAGCCGGGGCATCGTTGACACCATCACCGGTCATGGCAACGATATGACCGACCTTCTGCAGAGCTTGGACTATCCTGAGCTTATGCTCCGGTGTAACCCGCGCAAACACATACATTTTATCTACATCTGCCTGCAGTTCTTCGTCTGACATATGATCCAAATCTTTACCTTCCACTACCTTTCCTGCTGGCGGCAGGATATGCAGCATATTGGCAATTGCCGTGGCCGTCTTGACATGGTCGCCTGTTATCATGATCGTTTTGATGCCGGCTTTGCGACAGTCGATGATAGCATCCCTTGCTTCCTTGCGCGGCGGGTCGATTAATCCATTCAGCCCGATGAAGCTCATTTCTTTCTCCAGTTCTTCTTCTTTCGGTTCGTAACCTGCCGGGAACTGACGAATACAGACTGCAATCGTACGAAGCGCTTTGGCCGCCATTTGATCGACGGCTTCATATAATTTCCGCTTATCCTTATCAGCAAGCAGCTTTTTATCTGCTCCGAGATACGCAGCTTTTTCTATTAAAACATCTGGTGCACCTTTGGTGATGGCTATTTGTTTGCCATCTGGCGTCCTTACCAGCACTGTCATCCGTTTACGCTTCGAGTCAAAAGGAATCTCGTGCAAAATATCATAGTCAGAGAGCTTCTCTTCATCTATTCCTGCCTTTTTGGCTGCGACAACCAATGCGCCTTCTGTTGGATCGCCATCAATCATCCAACGCTTCTTTTTCCGGAATACCTTCGCATGACTTGAAAGCACACCATAGCGTAGGAATTGCTGCAGTGCTTCTTCCTTCGATTCTTTATCGTCGCGGTAAAATCCGCCGGATGGATCGTAGCCATCTCCTGTGACCGTGTAGGTGTTTCCATCCAGATAAATTTCTTTCACGGTCATTTGGTTTTCTGTGAGTGTTCCTGTTTTATCCGAACAGATAACCGTTGCGGAGCCGAGTGTTTCCACGGCTGACAAACGTCTGACAATCGCTTTTTGTTTAATCATGCGTTGTACGCCGAGCGACAGAGCCACGGTCACGATCGCCGGCAGGCCTTCCGGAATGACTGCCACAGCAAGCGATACACCGGCAATCAGCATCTCATATACAGGATTGCCTCGATACACACCTGCCAAAACGGTCAAAGCAGTAAGAAGCAAGGCGATGACGATCAAGACCTTCCCGAGCTTCTCCAGCCTTCTCTCGAGCGGCGTTTCTTTTCTTTTCGTATCCACAAGCAGCTCGGCGATTTGCCCGACTGCCGTATCGGAACCTGTGCCAATGACAATGCCGGTACCGCTCCCCCTCGTGACAAGTGAACTCATGAAGGCGATATTAAGCTGATCCTGTGGTCCCAGCTGATCTGATTCAAGTTTCTCTGTCACTTTGGCCACCGGCAGCGATTCTCCGGTAAGGGCCGATTCTTCTGTTTCCAAACTCGTGACAGAAACCAACCGCAAATCGGCAGGTACACGATCACCCGCTGACAATGACACAACATCGCCTACGACCAGTTCGGCCGACGAAATTTTTGACCATTGTCCATCCCGCAGCACCTTGGCCATCGGAGCATTCAATTCCTTCAGCTTGCTGAGTGATTTTTCGGCATTCCTTTCCTGGAAAAAGCCGATAAGTGCATTCAGCACGACGATCAGCAGGATGGCGATACTATCGATATACTCGCCCAGCAATCCCGAGATGACTGTTGCAACGAGGAGCACCAGAACCATGAAGTCCTTGAATTGGCCAAAGAACAGTGCAAGCTGGGAAACACCTTTTTCCTCTTTCCATTCATTCCTTCCGTCCCGCTTCAGTCGCTGCTGCACTTCTTTTGTGCTAAGTCCTTTGTGAGGATCGGAATTTGTTTGTTTAGCTGTTTCATCTGCTGAAATCTGATACCATCGCACATTGCATACCTCCACCCTTATTTCTAAAGTAAATGTATGCGTGCTTGTCCGATAAAATGCTATACTAGCAGAGAATGAGGTGAAACATATGGCATTTGACGGAATCGTAACCAGAGCAATGGCCAAGGAGCTCCATGACACATTGGCGACCGGCCGCTTATCAAAAATATACCAGCCGACTGATACAGAAATCGTGCTCACCTTCCGCAGTCAAGGGAAGAATCACGCACTTGTCTTATCGGCGCACCCAAGCTATGCACGTGTGCATATTACAAACGATACCTACCAAAATCCGCAAAACCCTCCGATGTTCTGTATGCTTCTGCGCAAGCATCTGGCAGGCGGATTCCTGGAAAAAGTGGAACAATTCGAAAACGAAAGGATCATTCAGCTCAGTTTCATCAGTAAAGATGAGCTCGGTGATACGACATCAAAACGCATCATCATGGAAGTGATGGGCAAACACAGCAACATCATGCTGGTCGATAATGAAACGGACATGATCATCGACAGCATCAAACATATCTCATCCAGTGTGAACCGGCACCGTACCATCCTGCCGGGACAAACATATAAACTGCCGCCGAGCCAGGAAAAGCTGAATCCTTTTAATCTGGATCCAGCCGAGTTTGCACGCAAGCTGGACTTCAACGCAGGAAAGATCAACAAACAAATTTTGAATCTACTGCAAGGCGTATCCCCTGTCTTGGCCAACGAAATGGCTGAGCAGGCTTATATGGGTGATAAAGAGAAATACGCTGAGGTTTTCACATATTTCATCGACAAGCTGAAGTGCGATGACTATCAGCCCACTTATTTTAAAGGAAAGAAAGAAGACTTCTACGTCATGGACCTTGCTTCTATCGAAGGTGTGCGGGAACAGTACAATTCGATGAGTGAACTAATAGATGCTTTTTACTCCGGAAAAGCCGAACGTGATCGTGTCAAACAGCAGGCTGGCGACTTGATTCGTTTCTTGAAAAATGAACGGGAAAAGAATATCCGGAAGCTGTCTATCCATGAAAACACACTGAAAAAAGCAGAGAAAGCTGACAACTACCAGCGACGCGGCGAGCTGCTGACTGCTCATATGCATCAAATAAAGCAAGGGGACACCGAAGCTGTCGTCATTAATTACTATGATCCAGAACAACAGCAGCTCACCATTACACTCAATCCGCATAAAACACCGAGCGAAAATGCCCAAAGCTACTTCAAACAGTACAATAAGCTGAAGAAATCGCGAACGATGGTTGAGTTGGAGCTGGAGAAAACCAATGCGGAAATCGACTACCTGGATCAGCTCATCCAGCAAGTCGAAGGCGCCCGCGAACAGGATGTAGAGGAAATCCGAGAAGAATTGCGGGAACAGGGCTATCTGAAGGCTAAAACGCAGCAAAAGAAGAACAAAAAAACGAATCTTCCCGAACCGGAAACATACACCGCAACCGACGGTACAACGATTCTCGTCGGACATAATAACAAGCAGAATGAATACTTGACGATGAAGCTTGCGAACAAACAGGATACTTGGCTTCATACGAAGGATATCCCAGGTTCCCACGTGGTGATCCGCTCTGCAGAACCGTCAGAGGAAACATTGGAGGAAGCAGCTAAACTGGCTGCGTGGTTCAGTAAATCCAGACTTTCTTCCTCTGTACCTGTCGACTATACAAAGATTCGTCACGTGAAGAAACCGAATGGCGCGAAGCCTGGTTTTGTGACATATGATCAGCAAAAGACGTTGTATGTCACACCAGATGAGCAGTTTGTAAAACGTTTGGCGAAAAAATAAGGAAGTGCGCTGCAGCAGCGCACTTCCTTATTTTATTTCAATAATTTGTAATAAAAATTACCAGCTAAAAGCGTACCAAATGCGTCCTGCGCAAAATCCGGCACTTCTCCAAACAGCACATACCCTTCAGACTGATAAAGCAAATTGGCTGGTCCATTTCTTTCTGTATCAAGCAGCAATAAGGTCTTACCTTCATCTTTAGCCACTTGTTCTACGTGCTGTAACAGCTTTCGGGCTACCCCTTTCTTTCGATGCTCCGGATGTGTCATCAACTTCGCTACTTCAGCACGATGCTGGCCGTTTTCTTTGTCACTGAACTGCAGCTGTACAGTCCCTGCAATTTGGCCATCAATAAGACCAACAAAGAGCCGAACATGTTCTGAGAGTAAAGAATCCCAATACGATAATGCTGTTTCCTTGCTCATTGGGTGCAAATAATTCATGGAAGCACCATCGGCGACTATTATTTGAAATAAACTAGCAAGTTCTTCTTTAAATGAGCCGATTTTTGTGAGTTCCTTGGTTTCCATAGCTACTCTCCATTCCAAACAGCTTTTTATATTGGTTAGCATAATTACTTGTCGCTATAATTGAGATTCTATCATATTGATGATAGTGTAAATGCGCTATAAGAATAATGAGGCAATAAAAAGTTGGATCAAAAAAGGCATATGCTTTTAGAAATAAATCTATAACTCCCTATAATATATCTTATGTAAACTAGATTATTTTTAAGGTGGAATAGACCAGATATTTTTCTGGTCTATTCCTCTACCAAACAAAAATTTATTATACATCAAAAGTGAATGTGTCTTTACAGACATTGCTATCACCTGGCAAAAAGTTCACAGTTAGTGTATCTTCTTCATCCATTAACTCTAGCTTTTTTGATACTCTATCATAATCTTTAATCTTCAGACTTTCATAAAAAATAATACGTTCTTTTATCTTTATTGTAGCACCGAATAGTTCTATTCTTCCTTCAGGGCCTGTATAAACTTCTGCTACAGAATAAACTTTCTTATTCGTACACTCATTTATCAGATTGCTTACTGTCTCTCTATTGATACCTTTCCATCGAACAGTTTTAATGGTTTTGTATATAGATTTCTTCCGCATGCTTTTTTCTAAGATTTCAATAGCTTCTTCCTCTGATTCGCTTACCTTATCAGGTAAATCAAAGCTCACATTGTAATATCTCTCGATCTCAAGTAGCCTATTCAACGCTGTAATTCGTTCTCTTAACTCTTCTAACGGTCCATGAAAATGTACGTCACATTTATAAAATATGCTATTAGTTTCTAAGTTTTTGAAAATAATCTCCTTTTGAGTTTTGAGACTCTCAAGAACCCTGAGAAATTGAAGTGTATCAGCTATATTCCCTTGATTTTCTTTTCTTAAGTCTACTTTTAGATTGCATTTTTGTATTGCGACAAGTTCTCCTTGTACTATTTGATTATCTAAATAAATCGTAATAGTTAGAGTGATTGGAATCGTTTTCTGTTTTCTGTTACTGAGTGTTAAAACGTTGGATTTACGATTGTAATGCTCAACAGTAATTTCAAGATAGTCTAGTATTGATTTTTCAATATCTTCATTGAGGAAATATAATTTAGTTTTAACTTTGGGCAAATTAGATATAACTTTTAATTCCCACTGTTCATCAATTTCTCTGTCGTTTATTACTTCTGTACCGTCAATGAAGGCGTTGAGTTCAGATACAGATATTTTAATACCGTACTCCTTATATGATGCATCATTGAACAAGTCATCCAGATTTGTAAATCCTCTCATTTGATCCCTTGAGATGTTGAAGTTACCCCGATAAGTTAATGGGTGTTTTAGTGCCGCTTCCCTACTAGTCGCTTCATGTCTAAGTTTTTCCCCATCATATCTATATCTGTAATGCGGATAAAAAGGATGAGCGTCATCAACTTCTTTGTACATTTCTTTAGCAATTTCGTAAACTTCCTTTTGATCCCCTTTCCTTTTTGCTGCCTCGAGTTGTTGTCTTTTTGTTGGTGATTGATAAATATTTACTGTTGTATTTTGAAAAGCAACATTTCCATTACCAGGTTGTTTGATAGTATTCTTATTCACGATTCTTGCCTTCAGTACCATGGTAATTGATAGTAGTACATGAGTGAGCAACATTATTACTTCCGGACTGATCAATAAAAGTTCCTGTGTTTTTATTAATCTTGTTTTTCTTTCTGGTTACAGCTGATTTTGTTATTAAAGCTGCGGTCACGGTAGCAACTGCCCCTATAATAGCTATGATGATAGGCTCACTCATATAATGTCACCTCTTAAGTTCATTATTTATTATCGTTAATTTTATCACGATTAATATTACCTTGGTAGGATTAATTACCAACCCCACCTATTATAACCAGCCATTCTTGAATGCAAGAATAATTGCTTGAGTACGATCATTTACATTCAATTTTCTCATCAATTTGCTTACATGGTTTTTTACTGTCTTTTCGCTAATATGCAGTTTCTTGCCAATATCTTTGTTAGATAGCCCTTCTGCTATAAGTTCGAGTGTCTCTTCCTCTCTTTTAGTCAAGTTAGGATGGGACTACAAACCACTATTAACATAGCGATGCTGCTCAGTCTTAAATACAAGCTTTCTATACTCATCTATAACAAATTTGGTGATACAAGGATGCAAATAACATCCTTCATTATGTAAGGAATATATAGCATTAATAAGGTCCTCTGAACCAGCTTTATCCTTAACGATAAATGCATCCGCTCCCCTCTTAATTGCTTCTGTAACTATACTCTCATCAATATACTCCGACAGAGATACTATCCGAAAGTGATGATTATATTTTTTGATAACTTCAATATCCTGAAGATCACGTGGGTGGTTATTAGCGAATAAGAGTATAGGAGAGCCCCTATAATCTAGTATCTCTTCTACGTCCCTTATACTCCCTCCCTCAGCTTTAATGACTATGTTCTTACAATTGGATAAGATTAATTTTATTCCCTCTCTATATAATGGCTGCGGATCAATTATACATATCTCTATTGTGTCCCTATTCACTAATGTTCCCCTCTCTAACGCTAGCTTAATATTACTAAATATTAACTCTTATTTGTAAGATTGTAGCAATGAAAAATCACCCAGTTATGGGTGATTTATGGATTATAATTGTTGCCACTGGTTATTGATTTCTGATTGCATCGCTTTAAGTTCCTCTACACTCTTACGTATTTTATCCTTATCCAGTTTCTCTTGATTGACCATTTCCATCGCATCCTGGAATAAATAATGCTGCATATTGATATATTCACTTACAAGCTGATCAACCGCGTAGAAACTTGGATCGACATCGAAAGACTCAACGGTTTTTACAAGTTCCCTAGATTCATCAATTACATTATCTGATAATATCTTCTTTAGCTGCGCTTCTGAAGTCGTTCCCTTATAAAGACCATCCAAAGCACTATTTAGAGAAGATAACAGCTTCTCTGAGCTTGTAAATACTTGTCCAAGGTGTTTTCCGTATTCAACCTCCGCTTGGCCGGCTGCCGCTTCTGCAGTTTGTTCCTCCTTCTCTTTAGAAGAACACGCTACGCATAGAACACTTGCCATCAGAATCATAACTATAACTTTCAGCTTTTTCATTATTTCTCTCCTAAAAGATAGAAAAAAGCCCGATTAATGCATTAATTAAAATGCAATAATCGGGCTTTTCCCTAACATATGTATTTACTAGGATTATACTATATCTTGATTTGGTATTGTATGCAATTAATATAAAAAAATAACTATCGAAGTAAATCAATAAAAGTTCCAAAGGATGTTGATGTTATGGAGGGATGAGAAATAAATGCAATCGTAATTCCTATGGTACTTAGAGAGCGCTTACTCTAGTTACCGAACTACCACGCCTTACTGCAAATGGTAAACTAAATCTGAGAATTTAATTAGATGGGTTTAGAAAGAATAAACAGCACTAAAAGTGCTGTTTAAGATAATCGCTTTTGAATTTAATATGTTATCTCTTTAACTTCCTTCAATTCAACAATCTCAAATTCATTATCTTTTTCACTATCTTCTAAATTCTTAACAAGATAGTATCCTTTATCGTATAAGTCTATGATTGAATACTCTATTGAGTCTATGGTAGTTGTAGGGAAATCTTCAGTGCTTCTTGCATAATAATCACCTAGGTATAGAGAAGTCAAAAAGACTAGTACTAATCCCCCTGAGAGGATAGTGGATATTTTTAACCAAATTAATTTTTTGTCCATCTTTATTAATAAAAGATATAAACCTGCCACTGATAAAAGTACTACTGTCCAAACTATATGACTTAATCGTATCTCTTCTGTATAAAATCCCCAAATAATTATCCCCAAGCAAGCCAGAACTATTAACAACATAACTAAATGCTTTATTAGATAATATATTAATTCATTAACTCCTATTTTTGATAGTTTTTTTCAATAGTTGCATCAAGTTTTAGCACATTGTCTGATAGAATTATCGATACTATTGTCGTTACCAACAAAAATAATATCATCAAAGCTAAAGCTATAAAGAACGACCCAAACGGTGCGATGTTATTCATATCAAATTTAACGTAATAACTAGGTATATTAAAATAAGAATAATAACCCAATTTAAATGCGTAGGAAAATAAGTAAAAAAATACTGTTATTACCGCTATAATTGATGTACTCTCTACAAACCGACTACTAAAAAGCGTTTTATACTTTTCTTTACTATTATCATTCATACTTACACCTCTCAACTTCATTTATATAATTAATATCGGTTTTTTATAATTACAATTTAATGAATTCTTATAAGTAAAATGTCTTTTTTAAGTTGGCGTTAGAGTTTAACTTTCTTTTTCTTTTATTTAATAAAGACTAAAATATGTCTTTCACAATATCTCTCTCTTTATAAAAAAGCAGCCACGAGTGGGCTGCCTTTTTATACTCTTTCAAGATTGTTATTTTCCTCACTGTATGTAGGAGTTTCAAAGTACGCCTTTCTAACTCTGAATTTCCTCATATTTGATTGGTCCAGCAGACTGTTTATTTGATTCTCATACTGATCAATTTCCCTTACAGTACTTGCGTTCCGAAGTTTGTCCATTAACTCTCTTAACTTCTGCTTATCGCTTCGATTAAGATCTTTATTCACCAATGTTCAACTCTCCCTTTATTTACTTAATCGATCGTTAATCCTGTCCATACTCTCTATCTTTGTCCGCTCGGTGTTCAATTCCTTTTGTAAAAGGACATTCTCTGCACTAAGTCCAGCTAAGATAGAAATGCCTACTATAGTTTTTACATCAAATGAGTCAGAAACCAGGTATGTTACAGCAAAGATAGCTGCCGCGGATCCAAACAGAAAATCAGCAATAAATCCGAGATATAATCCTTTCGGTCTCTGTTTTCTTTTTGGATAAATTAGGACTCTACCGTTTCTCAATAGATGAGATATAACACCGTTACACCTCCTATAATTCCTGCCATTAGTACTAATTTGATCATTTAAGCCCCCTCCTTTCTGCAAAACAAAAAAAGCGATCTAGGAGGATGCATAAGCAAAAAAGCTTAAACATCGATCCAAAGATCGCTTTGAGTTTGTTTTGTGATACAGCTAACCATGGAATGGTCGCAATGAAATGAAAAATAAAGAGTTTACTTCTTTATCTTACTAATAATGTAGAAAAATTAAAAGTTTTTTTCTTCTTGATAAGAATGTGACCGTTAGCTCGGATTTTTTATTGTAAATTAGGTGTATAAAGATAAAGGGGGTATAAATGTGTATTATAAAAAAGGATTAGATGGAGTAGTAGTATCAGTAGAACCTAGTGTAATCTTTTGGATTATCTCTCTAGTTGCTATGAGTATGCTTTGATTTAAGAGAGAATTGCTTGAAAAAAAGGACCAGGTGATTATCTCCTGGTCTTCAGGCTGTCGAGATAGTCTCGACAGCCTTTTTATTTTGGGTTCATTTCTTTTTCTAACTTTTTTATAATAGAATAAACGACTAAAAGGCGGTGCTGAGATGTTAAATTCTAGAGAGAACGACCAGACAGCTCTTGAAATCGTAACTATAGAAGAACTTGTGCCCGAGAACCATTTATTGCGTAAGATAGATACCTACATAGATTTCTCCTTTATTCGTGAAAAAGTTCGTCCTTACTATTCAGAAGACAATGGACGTCCTTCCTTAGACCCTCTTGTTCTTTTTAAAATGATCTTTATCGGATACCTTTTCGGTATCCGTTCCGAAAGACAGCTAGAAAAAGAAATCCAGACTAACATTGCTTATCGTTGGTTCTTAGGTCTGAAACTGACTGATCCCGTCCCTCATCACTCCACAATTAGCTGGAATCGTTGTAATCGATTCAATGGCACAGATATTTTTCAGGAAATCTTTGATGAAATTGTAGAACAGGCACTGAAACATCGCATGGTCGGAGGTCGTGTCTTATTTACTGACTCCACTCATTTAAAAGCCAATGCGAATAAACGAAAATTTATCAAGAAGGAAGTGCAGGAATCCACTCGTTCTTACCAGGAAGATTTAGACAATGCAATCCAGAAAGAACGCACAAAACAGGGAAAAAAGCGCTAAATCGCCGGGAGGAGGTGACAGGGAAA
>NZ_JBFEGH010000009.1:0-161757 GCF_047228925.1 Terribacillus jepli
GAACGGGGATCTTCGACTTCATTGTCAGTTTCCCTTTATTTTCACGGTGTATTTTCAATGCATCTTCTCGTAGATTGCTCATCCTCTTACATCCCTTCTGTATATGTAAATATCTAATAGTAGATTTCTATACCAGCTTTGATTATACCTTTCTGCAGAGTAGGAAAGCGATTAATTGGCTTGTAATTCCCATTTTATAATTAAAATAATCGTTAGTTTAAATAAAGAAAGTGAAGCCGGACTTTACTTCCTTAGATTGACAGGGAAATTCTGCTGTGATATTTTCAGTGTAAAGCGTTTACAAACTGAGCGAGGATTGTTACCGCATTGCGGGCAAAACCTGAATTTGCACAAGCAGACAGCTGTTATGTGTAAATTTGGGTTTTTTTCATTCTGCTATGGAAATGGGGGAAATCGATGAAGATCGATAAGATTTTGAACAATAGTGTTGTGGTTACAAGGAATGATGCTAATCAAGAGCTGGTTGTGATGGGAAAAGGTTTGGCTTTCAAGAAGAAAATCGGGGATTCCATCGATGTATACCAGATTGAGAAAAAATTCATCTTGGAAAAGTCAGGTATGACCGATAAATTAGAGACATTATTGCGGGATGTTTCTCCAGTTTATCTTAATATTGCTGCCAAAATAGTGGAATATGCACGTGGCCATCTCCCGTACGACTTGGATGAATATCTTTATGTCGCATTGACTGATCACCTCAGTTTTGCCATCAGCAGAGAGAAACAAGGAATCACCTTGAAGAACCCGCTTGTTTGGGAGATACGGAAATATTATAAACAAGAATATAAGATTGCATGGAAAGCGCTGGACATAATCGAGGAGGATACAGGCCATCATCTGGGAGAGGATGAAGCCGCATCCATCGCATTGCATTTGGTCAACAGTCAGCTGACAGGCGAGCACGTGATGACAGCCGTACAAGTGACGGAAATGGTCAGTAACCTGCTGAATATTGTTACGTATCATGTAAAAGGAAACCTGGATGAGAGTTCGGTCAATTATGAGCGGTTCCTGACACACTTGCGATTTTTTGCTGTGCGTTTCCTGCGTGATGAAAGATTGCCTGAATTAGCAGAATCATTCCTTTATGATCAAGTACGGCTGAAGTACAAGCATGCATTTCAATGTACAGAAAGAATGGACTTCTATTTGAGGGAAAAATTTGATTCTGGACTTACGCAGGATGAACAATTGTATCTTACTGTTCATATACATCGTCTGACTAAACAATCGAATCAGCATAAAAGTAAATGAATTGTAAATGTAAGCGTTGACATTTTGGAGTGAAGGTGATACATTTTAACCATCAGCTGAATATCCTTCGAAGGAATGTTACCTTAATAGGGCATAACCTGATTAGTTTGGCCGCACAGCATTTGTGCGCCAGAACTAATCAGGTTTTTTATTTGCCAAATTCCAATAAAAGGTGGGATTAAGATGAAGTATGAACAATTGGCCAAAGATATCATCGAGCATGTCGGCGGCCGGGAGAATGTCAACAGTGTTGTCCATTGTATCACCCGTTTGAGGTTCAAATTGAAAGATGAAGATAAAGCAAACACCGATGCACTCAAGAACATGGACGATGTCGTCACCGTCCTGAAAAGCGGAGGGCAGTATCAGGTTGTCATTGGTAACCATGTGCCTGACGTCTATAAAGCAGTAACGCATGTCGGGGGCTTTACCGGCAACGAACAATCAGCACAGGAAGACGATAAAGATGCGAATCCTTTCAATAAATTCATCGATATCATCTCAAGCATTTTTACGCCAGTACTTGGGGTTTTGGCTGCAACAGGTATGATCAAAGGTTTCAATGCCATGTTCCTGGCCTTTAAATGGATTGAAGAAGATTCCGGAACCTATCAAATCCTTAATGCTATTGGCGATTCCTTGTTCTACTTCTTTCCTATTTTCTTAGGTTATACCGCAATGAAGAAATTTGGCGGCAGTCATTTTATCGGAATGGCTATCGGTGCGGCACTTGTTTATCCGACATTATCGGGACTTACAACGGGCGATCCGCTGTATACATTATTCAGTGGTACGCTGTTTGAATCTCCTGTGCATATTACTTTCTTAGGGATGCCGGTAATCTTGATGACGTATTCATCGTCCGTTATACCGATTATTTTGGCAACGTTCTTTGCAGCGAAAGTGGAAAGAGGCTTTGCTAGGATTGTACCTAGCGTCATCAAAACCTTTGTTGTACCGTTTTTGACACTGCTGGTGGTTGTGCCATTGACATTCTTGATCATTGGTCCGATTGCTACGTGGGCAGGACAGCTTATCGGGCAAGCAACCCTTAGCATCTATGACTTAAGTCCAATCATTGCTGGTTTGTTCCTTGGTGCCTTCTGGCAGATATTCGTTATCTTCGGATTGCATTGGGGACTTGTACCGATCTCGATAAATAACTTATCTGTTTACGGAGGAGACCCTATACTAGCACTTATCTTTGGTGCTTCCTTCGCACAGATTGGTGCGGTATTGGCTGTTTGGATCCGCATCAAACAAAGAAAACTTAAGACATTAAGCATCCCTGCCTTTATCTCTGGAATTTTTGGTGTAACGGAGCCGGCAATTTACGGTATTACATTGCCACTTAAACGCCCATTTATCATTAGTTGTATCGGCGGAGCATTAGGAGGTGTCGTTTTAGGTATAACGAAAACAACAGGATATATGACAGGTGGGCTTGGCATCTTCGCAATTCCTACATTCATCGGGCCAAACGGTTTTGATTTGGGATTCTGGGGATCATTCATCTCGATAGGGGTGGCGTTTGCGAGTGCATTCGTACTGACAATGCTATTTGGATTCACAAAGGAAAACAATAAGCCGGATACTGTAGGAGAGCCTGCAACTCCGATTCAAAAGGAAGAGAAGCTGGCTATTGGCAATGATGTTATTGCTAGCCCATTCCAAGGTTCTGTAGTTCCTTTATCTGAAATCAAGGATGAAGCATTTGCGACAGGCGCACTCGGCAAGGGTGTGGCAATCATTCCATCAGAAGGAAAACTGTACGCTCCTGCTTCTGGCGTTGTGTCGGTTTTATTCCCAACAAAACATGCCATCGGAATCACAACGGATAACGGAGCCGAAATTCTCATCCATATCGGTATGGATACAGTTCAGCTGGATGGGAAATTCTTTGAGGCTCAAGTAAAGCAAGGGGACCGTGTGGAAAAAGGGCAGCTGTTAATAGAGTTCGATTTGGAAAGTGTCCAGAATGCGGGCTTCGATATCACGACACCAGTTGTAGTCACGGATGTAAAGGGTTACAATCTGGTTGCGGCAACAGAGGAAAAGCAAGTGAAATGGGGCGAGCCGTTGCTTACCCTGAATATCTAATGCTTGATAGTGGATTGAATGAGAGGAGCAGTGTACATGAGTATTTTTCCGAAAGGATTTTTATGGGGCGGTGCTGTTGCAGCCAACCAAGTAGAAGGTGCCTATCGTGAGGGCGGGAAAGGACTGACGACAGTCGATCTGCTGCCGATAGGTGCGAATAGATTTTCCATCATGCAAGGTAATATTGAAACACTTGAGCCAGTTGCCGGGGCGTATTACCCATCACATGAGGCGATTGATTTTTACCACAGCTACAAAGAGGATATTGCTTTATTTGCAGAGATGGGGTTCAAGGCACTGCGGGTTTCCATTGCTTGGGCCCGTATCTTCCCGCAGGGGGATGACGAACAGCCGAATGAAGAAGGATTGCAGTTCTATGATGATTTGTTTGATGAATTGCTTAAATATGAAATTGAGCCAGTGGTTACAATGGCGCATTTCGATGTACCAGTCCATCTTGTACAGAAATATGGAAGCTGGCGGAACCGGGCACTTGTCTCCTTCTTTGAAAACTATGCCAGAACCATTTTCACCAGATACAAAGATAAAGTGAAGTACTGGATGACATTCAATGAAATCAATATGCTTTTGCATCTGCCATTTGTCGGTGCTGGACTGGTCTTCCGTGAGGGAGATGACAAAAAGCAAATCCAGTACCAGGCAGCTCATCACCAGTTGATTGCAAGTGCACTGGCAGTGAAGCTGTGCCACGAAATCATTCCTGGAGCAAAGATTGGCTGTATGCTGGCTGCCGGTACAACTTATCCGTATTCGGCAAATCCGGCTGATTATCTTGATGCGATGGAGCGGGACAGAGATTCCTTTTTCTTTATCGACGTACAGGCTCGCGGTGCCTACCCAGGGTATGCGAAACGCTTTTTCAAAGATAATGATATTGTCATCGATATGGAACCAGGCGATGAAGAAATACTGCGCCATACTGTCGATTATATTGGTTTCAGCTACTACGCCAGCCGCACGACAAGCACGGATCCGGAAGTGCTCGGCAAGACCACTGCCGGAAATGTATTTGGATCGGTGGAAAATCCATATTTGCCAAAATCGGAATGGGGTTGGACAATAGACCCGACAGGCTTCCGTATTACAGCGAATCAGCTTTATGATCGCTACCAAAAACCGTTGTTTGTAGTGGAAAATGGCTTGGGTGCAGTGGATACGGTCAATGAAGAGGGGAAAGTGGAAGATTCCTATCGGATTGACTATCTTCAAAAACATTTGGAACAATTGCGCGAAGCAATTGAGGATGGCGTGGAAATCCTTGGCTACACAAGCTGGGGACCGATCGATCTCGTCAGCGCGAGTACTGGGGAAATGAAGAAGCGATATGGCTATATCTACGTGGATAAGGATAACGATGGAAATGGTTCTCTTAAAAGAATGAAAAAGAGCAGCTTCCATTGGTATAAAAAGGTCATCGAAACAAATGGCGGAAGCTTGAGCGATTAACGAAAATAGCACCTCCCGGAATCAGCCGGAGAGGTGCTGTTCCATTGTTATCCGCTTTTCTGTTTTGTCGGACGGATGAGCAGTTCATTGGCTGCTTCGGATATCAGATTCCACCTACTAATAACCTGTTTGGAGAATATGAAACATAAAAAAAGAGCCTCCTTAAGGAGACTCGGGTTTTGATCAGTCATCATCACCATCATCATTGATGGATTCTTTTTCTGTATATGTCACGTCGCCGGATTCTGCGTCAACAGTCACTTCGATTTCATCCTTATCTGTACGAAGTTCCACATCATATTCCAGTCTGCCATCGTCTTCATCTAGGGAGATATCAGTCAGTACAGCACCTTTTTCTTGTGCCAGAGCTGTTTTGGCTGCTGCTTTGATATCTACTTTTGGCTGCGTTACTTGATTATCATCATCATCGTCATCTTTCCGAGACTCGACTGATCCATCATCTGCATTTACGCGAAGATCATATTCTGCTTTATCATCATTAATATCCACTTCGTAATAAGCCTGCCCATTTCGTGCAGTATCCAGCTCGACGCTAGTGACTGTTCCTGCTTGTTCTTTGCTTGCATTATCAATTGCTTGATCCAAATTCACTTTCGCATCAGTTGGAACTTTATCATCGTCCGCACTTACGTGGTGGAAACCGAAGCCTAATCCTGCTGCCAAAGTCACTGCTAAACCGCTTGCTATTAGATTTTTTCTTTTCATAGTAATCCATCTCCTTGTTCGTTGTTATGGTACTACTATATCCAACGCATCTTAGAGCAGCATGAAGTGAAAATTAGAAAACGCTGAGAAAAAGGGAAGGTGTTTCACAGATGTTTTGTTTAATCCCATTCAGAGCGGGAACTATCTCTAAGTCGAGGCAATTCCTAAGGAGGCGTTATCATGCAAAAGCAGTTCGATGTACTTTATATAGACGGTGAATGGCGTAAAGGAAACAGTGAAGAGTCATTTGAGAATATCAATCCATATACAGGCGAGACTTTGCTTACGATTCAAGGAGCAAATGAAGAGGACTTGGATGAAGCATACAAAGCAGCAGCCAGAGCGCAGAAAGAATGGGCAAAGCAGCCGCCGCAAGTGAAGCGGGAGCTGACCGAGAAGGCAATTCAGATCATCGAGCGGGACAAAGATCTGTTCATCGAATGGCTGATCAAGGAAGCAGGCAGTACGTATCGGAAGGCTTTGGGTGAAATCGCGACTGCGGTCAATTTCATGAAGGAAGCTGCTTCCTATCCGAATCGGATGAAAGGGGAAGTATTCCTTTCCCATGTTCCCGGCAAGGTGAATAAAGTTTACCAGGAACCGCTTGGGGTAGTCGGTGTCATCAGTCCATGGAACTTCCCGCTTCATTTGACGATGCGTTCTGTTGCAGCGGCCTTGGCTACAGGTAACAGCGTGGTCATCAAACCTTCCAAGGATACTACTGTGACTGCGGGTTCGCTCGTGGCAGCATTGTACGAGGAGGCCGGTGCGCCGAAAGGCCTGATCAACCTTGTCAGCGGTAAGAGCTCCGAAATCGGTGATAGTTTTGTGACGCATCCGATCCCGCGGCTGATATCCTTTACTGGATCCACAGGAGTCGGTAAGCATATCGCATCCCTTGCTGCTGGCGAACTGAAAAGTACAGCTTTGGAACTGGGCGGGAATAATGTCCTTATCGTGATGGAAGATGCCAATATCGATGCGGCAGTGGAATCTGCTGTTTATGGCAAATTCTATCACCAAGGTCAGGTTTGTATCGCACTGAACCGCATCCTCGTCCAAGCCTCCGTGGCAGAGGAATTCACGAGCAAGTTCGTTGCAAAAGTCAAAGAATTGCGATACGGTGACCCTGCAGATAAAAACACACAAGTAGGCCCGATTATAAATGAGCAGCAAGTGGACAGCATAAAAGAGCAGCTGCAGCGTGCAATTGATGCTGGTGCAAACATTTTGACTGGCGGCAATTGGAATGGCAATGTGCTGGAACCTACTGTCGTCAACCAAGTGGACAACCAGTCACCGCTTGCAGCCGAAGAGATTTTTGGACCAATCGCACCGATCATTACATTTGAAACAGAGGATGAAGCAGTCGGGATGGCGAATGAGCATCCATACGGTCTTTCCGGTGCCGTACATTCTACAGTGGGGCATGGTGAGTTGATTGCCAAACGGATTGAAACAGGAATGGTACATGTCAACGATCAGAGTATCAATGATGAGCCGCAAGCCCCATTCGGCGGTGTGAAGCAATCCGGGCTTGGCCGTTTCAATGGCAAATGGGCATTGGAGGAATTCACCGAAACGAAATGGATCGGTGTCCAGAATGAGCGCACGGATTATGACAGCTTTTTGAAATAAACAGAAATGAGGGATGAACATGAGCAAAGTATTCATTATCGGAGCAAACGGTAAAGTAGGGAAAAACCTGGTTAACGAACTGAATGAGAAGAAAGAGCACGAAGTATCCGTCGGATTGCGGAAGGAAGAACAATTCGGATATTTCGAAGAGAAAGGCGTAAAACCGGTCTTCTTGAACTTGGAGGATAATGTGGACGCGATTACAGACGCAATTCAAGGCTCCGATGTTGTTGTATTTACAGCAGGATCAGGCGGCAGCACTGGAGCAGATAAGACACTTGCCATCGACTTGGATGGAGCGGCAAAATCCGTGGAAGCAGCTGAGAGAATCGGAGCAAAACAGTACATCATGGTAAGTGCCATCCATGCAGATTCTCCCGAGGAATGGAGTGAAGGCATGAAGCCCTATTATATCGCCAAGCACTATGCCGATAAGATAGTCCGAGGCAGCAAGCTGAATTACACCATCCTGCGCCCGGGCGGATTATCAGATGAAGCAGGAACTGGGAAAGTGACAACCGATCCATCCGGATTCAAGACAACTCAAATTCCGCGAGAAGATGTTGCACGTGCCATCGTTGCTGCGATCGGGAATGAGAAGGCAGAAGGTAAGATTGTTTCTTTGCTGGCGGGAGATACGCCAGTTAAGGAAGTTTATAATTAAAGAAAAAAGGAAGAAGGCCGCTATTTTTGCGGTCTTTTTTATTGCCCTATATTATATTTGATATGTAAAAATTTACATTCTGCATTTCTCTATCATTCAAGTAGACTTACTATATGAAAGAGTTACTTTTGTTTTATCTGTAGTGATACTGCTGGGTGCTCGACCTGAAATAAAGGATGCAAATTGAGGAAAAGAAAGAAGGATTCGTTTACGAACCGATGGATGAAAATTAAGGTAAATAGTAACAAGAAGCATATTCTCAGCGGTAAGGATGAGAGGGCATATAGTTTACTCCGGTGAGTTATTTGCTGTAATTTCCTTTGCGATTCTTAGTGTGCTTTTTCATAATAACTACCAAGTTTGAAACTGAAACGCTATTCTCTTTGTCATTTTCGGTAAATAACAGGAAGAAAGAACCTCTGGGATGAGGTTCTTTCTTCTTAATTACTTCCATAGCTCAGAAAGCAATGTATAGCTATTTCTGCGTTTTTCTTGGTCATGGATGTCTGCTGAAACGATCAATTCATCAAACTGTGTTTTGGCATGGAAGGCTTCCAGTTCGCTGGCTACTTTTTCTTTGTCTCCGACGAAGGAGTAAGTCAGCGTGTTGGTGACATGCAGTTTTTCATGCTCATTCCAGATATGGTCCATGCTTTCAACCGGTGCTGTGGAGGCACCGGAGCGGCCGCGGATGATGCTGAGGAATTTCAGCTTCAGTGTCGTGGACAGGAATTCTGCTTCTTCATTCGTATCCGCAACGATTCCATTTACG
This sequence comes from Terribacillus jepli, assembly GCF_047228925.1. NCBI lineage: Bacteria > Bacillati > Bacillota > Bacilli > Caryophanales > Bacillaceae > Terribacillus > Terribacillus jepli. Next base: position 8,643 of record NZ_JBFEGH010000009.1, read on the forward strand.
GTCACCATCGCATATGGTTTGTCCAGATACACAGATGGCTGGAATCTTTCACGGTATAACCGCAATGCATTATGCAGCTCGGCTGGTGCGAAGTGGCTGGCAAATGCAAAAGGCAAACCGAGCATGGCAGCGAGCTGGGCGCTGAAGGTGCTGGAGCCTAATAAATAAACCGGCACGTTTGTTCCATGTCCAGGATATGCTTTGATTGGCGTATTCGCATCACCCAAATACTGCAGCAGCTCCTGGACGTCTTCCGGGAAGTTTTCTGCACTTGTATGTGCGTCACGACGTAATGCGCGGCTTGTCATATAATCTGTACCAGGTGCGCGTCCGAGTCCCAAGTCGATTCGGTCAGGGTACATCGTTGCCAGTGTTCCGAACTGTTCAGCTATGACTAGCGGAGAGTGGTTCGGCAGCATGACGCCGCCGGAGCCGACACGGATGGTCGAGCTATGGCCAGCGAGGTATCCGATCAGTACGGAAGTGGCGGAGCTGGCGATACTTGGCATATTGTGATGCTCGGCGACCCAATAGCGTTTATAACCCAGTTTTTCTGTATGCTGGATCAGCTGCTTGCTGTTCTCGAAAGCTTGTTTTGGGGTTTTATTATCTGGTACAGGTGATAGGTCCAAAACCGATAAAGGTGTTCTGGTCATCATTCATTCTTCCTTTCTCCTTGGATCCTCTTATTTATAATCGTATCCGCTCTGTTTCAGAACGTCTGTTACTTTTTCGTATTCCTTAAACCGTTCGGAATAGAAGGCGGCAATCCGTTCCGACCAAGGATATGCTTTTGTTTCACCAGTGCGGGATTTGATTGCTGCTTGCTGCGTTCTATCCATTTCTTTGACAGCTTCCTGCTGGTTGTGTGCATAAGTCTCCTTATGATAGAAAGCTTCCAATGGAATCCGCGGACTTTGTGGTGGCAGCGGTTCGGACGGATAGCCGATGGCAAGGCCGGAAATCGGGAAAGCAAGCTCCGGCAATCCGAGCAGCTCTGAGATTTCTGCTGGGCTTCTGCGGACGCCGCCGATTGGTACGGTGCCCAGACCCATGGATTCTGCAGCTGCAACAGCAGTGCCAAGTGCAATACCGACATCGGTGGAGCCGACTAGCACAGACTCGATATCATGCATGACTTCGAGCTTCTTATCGTGTATATCCATTACGTATTTAGCGCGGCTGTAATCCATGCAGAAGACGAGAAAAGCAGCTGCGTCATCGACATGTTTCTGATTACCGCACAGCTCTGCTAGCTGGCGCTTTCTCTCTTCGTCAGTCACGACAACAACAGAAACTTGCTGGCCGTTGATCCAGTTCGGTGCCTGGATAGCTGCTTTCATGATGCTATCCAGCTGTTCCTCTGTCATTTTTTTATCAGTGAATGTCCGTACAGAACGGTGATTGTGTAATTGGTTGATGAAGTCGTTCATAATAGCCTCCCATTCGTCATGCGACTTACATGCTCTACGGAATATTATACGTAGGTGAAAGAAAAGAAAGCAAAAGAACAGCTTACAAGTAAAAAGCACGAGCGACTCGGCTCATGCTTTTCCCTTAATCCCTGTTCAATGTAAGCACGGTTTCAGCGGTCTCATTCAATACACGCAGCTGCTGAGTCGGACCCTGCGGATAATAATAGCCATGCTCCATCATATAGCTGAATACACGCTCATGTTGATCGATATGCTCATGCAGCTTTCGTTTTAAATCTGTACGCAACTGCTCATTGCCTGTTTCATTGATTGCCTTGGCGGTATTGATGATCGCCGTCTTGACGGTTACCAGCAAATCGGTCACGATCACTTGATCTGTTATTTCCCGGGCAGATCCTAGTATTTCAAAGAGCTTATCCATGCGACTCCTCCTGATTCAGGAAACGCTGCAGCATATGGATGTGGCGCTTGTCCGCATCGGATTGGACTTTCAGCAGCGTCTTTAGCCCATCGTCTTTAGCCAAGAAGCGCATACTTGAGGACTTTGTCAGTGAAAGGCATGCTGTATTCAATAATTCCATCGCTTCCATGGTTTCGTGGATACCGGATTGGTGCATATCAGAGCGCCTCCTTTTTACAGCTAGCTTGTGAGGAACAAGCTTCTTTATACATAAAATCGTGTCTTGGGGAAAAGCTGTAACAAAGATAAGGGGGATGGATGATGAGTGATAATCAGCGATTGGCTCCGCATGAAACGATGGATGTCCATGAACTGCTGAATTTTAAGACAACAGCGGTCATGAAAGCGAAATTCCTGCAAGGTGTCGTGTTCGATCAGAAGATCAAGCAGCTGATGGAGAGAGATGTGGAAATCTCAGCACGTCAAATACGGGAGTTGGAGGAGTTGTACAGCAGATCGATGCTAATAAAGGAAGGTGGAGCTGATGCGTGATTACTTGGATCCGGAAAATGCCAAAGGAATGCCCGACCTGATGGATTCGGCTATTTGTACCGAATTGCTCATCACGGCGAAATCGGCTGTGAACAATTACGCAATTGCAGTCACCGAGGCTGTGAATCCGGATCTTCGTCAAACATTGGTACGCCATTTGGATGAAGCCATCGAGATGCAGGGTGCTATTTCTGCTTTGATGGCACAGCATAATTGGCTGTTTCCAGCTGACCCGAAAGCACAGTTTCCATTTGATCGCAAAGCTGCCAATACAGCGATCGATGTCGTCAGTATGGATTTATTCCCATATGATACCGACCGTCTAGGTATGTTTGCCACACCGACGAATACCGAATCGAAGGAGAATCAGCAATGAAGGCCGTGACGTATCAAGGGATAAAGGATGTCCGCGTAAAGGAAGTGAAGACACCTTCGATCAAGAAACCTGATGATATCATCGTGAAGCTGACTGCCACAGCAATATGCGGATCTGATTTGCATTTGATCCATGGGATGATCCCGAATATGCCGGAGAATTATATCATCGGCCATGAGCCGATGGGGATCGTCGAAGAGGTCGGACCGGAAGTGACAAAGGTAAAAAAGGGCGATCGCGTCGTCATTCCGTTCAACGTAAGCTGCGGGGAATGCTTCTTCTGTCAAAATCAACTGGAAAGCCAGTGTGATAATAGCAATGAAAATGGCCAAGTGGGTGCTTATTTCGGCTACTCGGATAATAATGGCGGCTACCCAGGCGGCCAAGCAGAATACATGCGTGTGCCATACGGTAATTTTGTGCCTTTCAAAATACCGGAAAACTCAGAGGTTGCGGATGAGCAGTTGATTATGCTGGCAGATGCAGGATCGACAGCGTTTTGGTCCGTCGATAATGGGGGCGTGAAGCCAGGGGATACGGTTATCATTTTTGGCTGTGGTCCTGTGGGTCTGCTGACACAGAAATTCGCATGGCTAAAAGGTGCCAGCCGAGTCATCGCTGTCGATTACATCGATTATCGGCTGGAGCATGCCAAGCGAACCAATAATGTGGAAATAGTCAATTTCGAACAGCATGAAAATACCGGGGAATATTTGAAAGAAATCACCAAAGGTGGTGCGGATGTTGTCATCGATGCAGTCGGCATGGACGGGAAGATGACGCCGATGGAGTTCATCGGCAGCGGGCTGAAGCTCCAGGGTGGAGCATTAGGTGCATTCGTCATGGCTGCGCAATGTGTGCGCAAGGGTGGCAATATCCAAGTGACAGGGGCATATGGCGGTCGTTATAATGCCTTTCCATTCGGCGACATCTTCCAGCGCAATATCACGATCAAGAGCGGTCAAGCGCCTGTCATCCATACAATGCCTTATTTACACGGTCTGCTGCAGGAGCGGAAAGTCGATCTTGCTGACATCATCACGCATATCCTGCCGCTTGATCAAGCGAAGGAAGGCTATGAAAAATTCGACACGAAAACGGATGGCTGTATCAAGGTCATCTTGAAACCTTAAAAGCACCCTGAGCGAGGGTGCTTTTCCTATGCCAATTTATCAATCCACAGTTTACGGAAATTCGGGTGGCCGAATCCGGTCAGCTCCAAATCCTGTAGAAAAGAAGTATGGGTTCGTTCTTTGATCGGATGGTTTTGAAAGATGATAAGTCTTTCCATATGAAGATAAGCTTCGATTTTTTCAGCAATACTGCTGCGTTCGTCCTTGGTCTGTCCTTGTTGATAGCGATCTAATTGTGCGTCGATTTCCTTTAAATGGGGACCGAAATAAGTTCGAAACAGCAAAGCTTCATTCTTGAAGGCGCCGATAAAGGAAAGTTCCCGATCACTGTTCGCCACTTCTCCCATAAAAGCCATATCAAATCCAAGCATTTCCTCATTATTATAAATGCTGTCCAAGTTATATTCGCATAGTTCGAGCATGATGTTGTATTTAGCTGCTTCCTCTACGAGCCACTCGGCCTGCACAAAGGCTGATTTATGACGGAGAACGCCGACCTTCAGCGCTTCCCCTTGATATGCTGATTTAGCCAGGGCTCGCTGCATTTCCTCTACACTTTTCCGGGGAGGGAAAGAGTTTTCGGGAAAGTAGCTGCTCGCATGCTTCAGCTTACCAAACTGCTGCTCCAGATTTAATTCAGTGAAAATTCTCTCCGTATCTACCAAGTGATACATTGCTTCCCGGAAATATCTGTCCTGGATAATGGAATCACTATGAAAGTTGAATGCAAGGAATCGGAACCCTTGCTCGATTTCATAATGGGATTGGGTCGGCCCCTTTTGATCAGGCAGGCTGTAATTCACTTCTTTTTCGCCTGGTTTGATGCGCCACATTTCAATCCGGTCGAGGAAGGGGCGCATATGAAAGTAGGAAGGGAAGACTTCTAGTACAATTCTTTGATCAGTCCGTTCTTTCAGTTGATAAGGGCCGGTAGCTACCCATTCATTTTCATCGAAAGGTACATCATGCGGCAGGATGGCCATATGAGCACTTGCTATGTATCGCAGGAAAAACGGATTCGGTTTGGCTAATTTGAACCGGATGATATAGCGATCCATCACTTCGGACTGTGAAATATCCCTGACTAGCCAATGAAAAGGGGTACCGACAGTAAATCGTTCCACTGTATAAGCGATGTCTGCAGCAGTCATCTCACGTAAATGATGGAAGAGTACGCCTTTGCGTAAATAAAAAATCCACTCGGTGCAATCCTCATTGGTTTTCCAGTGATGAGCAAGATGAGGGTGTACACTATCTGTTTCTTGTTCATAAATGACAAGTGTATCGCTGAGTTGTTCGATTAGATGGCTTTCGAAAGTGACTGAGCTTTTGCAAGGATCAAGCGTCGTAATCTGCCGGTTAAAGACAGTGCGAAGGGTATCCTGTCCTTCCTGCTGCTGGTATCCGAAAAGCTGCTCCAGCTCCGTCATATGCGCATACCAGTGACGAGGGATCGGCAGCTGCAAGACCTGGAAAAGAATAGTTGGCTTGTCCTCGCGAATACAATGGGACAGACAGTTTTCGACCTCTTCCCGGAAATCGGTCAAAAACGTGAGGACAGAGCTGTGTCCTCTGCCGCGCCCTGGCTGATAACGAAGCTTACCGAGCTCCTCCAGCTTTTTCAGCTTGCGGATGACATGCCTTCTAGTGCATTGCCAAATAGCCTCGATTTCCAGCAGTGTACATGAAACTTGTTGGTTCTGTTCTTTCCCGTATAAATGAGCTCGTAAAAGGTAGTAACTGATATCCAACTTCCCCCCCCCTAAAAGGTGACATCTTTAATAGAATTATACACTTTTTACCTCTTTTTAACTTCTACATAATGGAAAAAAGAGAGAGGGGGAGCAGAAATGTTCAAAAGCCTGCATCCAAATATACGGATAAGAATTTATACATCTTTCATGAGCCGGATGATCGGTTCGATGATTTTCCCATTCATGGCGGTCTATTTCGTTCGGGAAATGAATGCTACGATTGCTGGAGTGCTGATGATGATCAATGTCATCATCCAGTTCCTTGCGAGCCTATATGGCGGGCACTTAGCCGACCGGATCGGAAGGAAGCGGATGATGGTGCTTGGAGAAGCGGCGAAAATGATCGCATTCATCGGAATGGTACTTGCTAATATGCCGGGCTTCACTTCCGCGATCATTACTTTTGCCATGCTGATGGTGATCAGCGTTGCCAGCGGGATGATCATGCCGGCGCAAGAGGCGATGCTGATAGATGTGAGTACACAGGAAACGCGAGCATATATGTATGCCATCAACTATTGGGCTAATAATTTGGCCATGATGATCGGTCTCACGATTGGTGGCTGGCTGTTCCAGGATTATATGTTCCAGCTGCTTATCGGATTGGCCGTCATGTCACTTGCAACGCTGACAGTCACTGCAGGATTCATCCAGGAAACATATACTATCAGCTCGATGTCCGGGGAAAAGAACGGATTGGGATTGAAATCTTTATTCGAGAGCTATCGCAGCGTGAGCAAAGATACGGCATTTCTGCTGTTCGTTCTAGGTGGAATCGCTATTCTGTCGCTTGAATTTCAGCGCAGCAATTATTTGACAGTCCGAATGGAGGAGGACATTTCCGAAATGGGGTTATCCTTATTTGGTTTCAGTTTTTCCATTGACGGTTTGCGATTGGTCAGTCTCCTGACGGTGGAGAATACGCTTTTGATCGTGTTGTTCACAGGGGTGGTAACCAAATTGATCAAAGGACATAATGAACGTCTGGTCATGTATGCAGGCTTTATTCTGTTCGGAGCGGGATTCATCATCATGGCTGTCAGCAATAACCCATTCATACTGGCGGCAGCGGTACTGATCCTATCCATTGGAGAACTGATGTATGTGCCAACCCGACAAAGCATGCTCGCTGATATGGTCGATGATACAAGACGAGGGACATACATGGCCTTCCACGGTTTTGTGTTCCAATTCGGGAAGCTGATTGGTGCAGGGGGCATCATCATGGGAGAAGCAATTGGTAAATACGGCATGGGCCTTAGCTATATTGTGCTTACCTTGCTTGGCATCTTGTTTTGCGAAATGGCAAGGAGGCAGCGTCAAGCTTCTATTATGCCTATATCAGCAAAAGAAAAAGAACTTATCTAGAAGTTGGAACAAAAGCCTCCATCTCTTCGTATGCAGGGAATAGAGATATTAGCGGAGGTGCGGCAATATGGGGACTTATTATATCAAGCAAAAAGTATTCAGCTTCAAGGATAGCTTTTCAGTATTTGATGAAAAGGAGCAGGAGGTTTACCGCGTCAAAAGTAAACTGTTCTCCTTTCAGGATCGGCTGACAATCACCGATTTGGATGATCAGCCGCTAGTTGCGATCAAGCAGCAACTATCCTTTTGGAAGCCAAAATATATCATTGAAGAAAATGGCAGGCAGGTAGCTGAAGTGACCAAGAATTTCACCTTTTTTAAAGCCAATTTCTCGTTGAAGCCGCAAAACTGGACACTGGATGGCGATGTGTGGTCTCACAAGTACACACTGTCGGATGAGAATGGACCGCTGATGCATGTAACGAAGAAGTGGTTCACCTGGGGTGACACATATGAGCTGCAGATAGAGGATGAATCCCATCTGCTTACCTATATCGCTGTCATGATCGTATTGGATATGGTCTTACACAATAATAATGGCTCCTTCTCAGTGGATGGAGGCGGAGGGGAATGAATAAGGGCAGCACGTGATGTGCAGCACCATATCTAGAGAGATACGTTTTAAGAACTCAATCAGGATAAAGGGTGGGACACATATGAAATTGGAGCGTTTGATCTCTATAATCTACAAACTTTTGAACCACGAAGTTCTGTCTGCATCTATGCTCGCTGAAGAGTTCGACGTTTCCCCAAGAACTATCTACCGGGATATTGATGTGATCTCAGCTGCGGGTATCCCAGTTATATCGTATCAGGGAAATAAGGGTGGCTATGGCATAATGGACGGATACAAGATGGACAGAAGTTTGCTCGGTTCATACGATGTGGATTCCTTGATCACGGTGCTCAAAAGCCTTGCAACTGTGTTTGAAGATGAGCGTGCACAGGGAACCATTGAGCGGCTGCAAACAATTGGGGAGAAGCATCAGAATCAGAATCTCTCGGTGGACTTTGAAAGCTATCGGACAGAGCCGGAAGCACTTCGCCAATTACGCTCTGGCATCACGGAGCGAAAGGTTGTCCGCTTTGATTATATTAATGCAGAGAATGAACGTACCACCCGTGATGTGGAACCATTGCAGCTTCATTATAAGTATAGCAATTGGTACATTAATGGATTTTGCCGAAAACGACAGGATTATAGGGAATTCCGATTGTCGCGGATGCTGAGGTTGTCTTTGACACAGGAAACGTTTCAGCCACATGATGAAATGCCGAAAGAAGATCTTACTTCCGATAATGTATGGCGGAATAAGGTGTCTGATGTGGTAATAAAGGTTAGGAAGGAGGCATTGGCGGAAGCGCTAGATCAGTTTCACCAGGTGGATAAGCAATTTCAAGATGATGGTAGCATGACGATGAGAATCCCTGTTTATGAGCCTTTAAAAGCGCGATGGTTATGGTCGATTCTGCTGGGTTTCAGCAGCGGAGCTGAAGTTGTCGAGCCACTTGCCTTGCGAGTCATTCTAAAAGAGAAGCTGCAAAACACAATTAAACTTTATGAAGAAGTATGACAGACTGCTGTCATACTTCTTTTTTTATAATGTGATCAGAAACAACTCAATACAATTATCTCAAAAGGAGACGATACGAATGAATCATCCTGAACAAATGTTTAACTACCACTCTTGGGCCAATCAAGTCCTCTTGAATCGGATCAAGGAGCTCCCATCCGCTGTGCTGCGCGAAGAAGTGAACACCTCGTTTCCGACAATAGCCCAAGCTTTTGGCCATATCTATGCAGTGGAAAGTGTCTGGTATCGTGTTTTAAATGGTGTCCATATGCAGGAGGCTCTGGAGATGTGCATGCCTCTTGAAAAGGAGACCCTGCTGCATTCTGCAGATCATTTCGCAAATGACTTCGCACAGTTAGCGGAACAATACAGAGAATGGTTTCGAAGGCAGGACGATTTGGACCGGACTATCCTGCTCGAGAACCCATATGCTGGAACGAGGGAAACTCGTTTATCGGAAATTGTACTGCATGTAGTCAATCACGGTACCTATCACCGGGGCAATATTTCTGCAATGCTGCGCCAGTTGGGTCACGCTTCTACAATGAACGATTATTCACTCTTTTGGTATCAAGGAGCCGGAAACTCAACTGATCTTTGACATAGTAACTTTATGGTTGATGCACGCTGAAAGAAACCTTTTTGATCTTTGGCAGCCCATTAGGAGCTGCTTTTTTCCAATGCTATGCGCGAATTTGGCTGCTTATTGCGGATCAGTCGCTTAAGATGTATCCGATACAGGAACATGACAAGCATATGAATTGGTGCTTGGGTATATTTGTAGACAATCCATGGCAAGGACGGCAAATACTCGTGGATTGCCACGATCATCTCCTCTTTCCCGGGTATTTGCCGGAATTCGATCCGACCGTTCTGTGTTTCTTTGACATTTGCGAATAAGCCGCCAGTAATATAATAAAGCGCACGATGAGGGGTGCTTCTTTCTTTGGCGTAAGAAAGGATCAATAAGGCTTTCTTCATAAACGTCAGATAGATTTTGCAATTATGGTTCTCATCAACTTCTGTCCGAACAAAAGGCCAGAGCGATTCGGATACCCAGCTCATATAATGCTTGGCTGCCCAATCTGCATCTTTACTATCGGGAAGCGGCATTCGCTGAACAGATCGTACATCCTGACGAGATGGGAGGGAAGGGAGCTTCGTATTTTTGCTATGCTTGGTGCCTTTATTTTGCTGCTCCTCTTCCAGGGCTGCCCGGGCAGCTTCCTCAAAGGAAATCTTGCCATCACTGATACCCTCTACATAGTGGGATGGCTGTGCTACCATCAGATGGGACAAGCTTTCGATAAGAGGATAGACGGTCTCTTTTGGCATACCGCTGATTAATTTCAACCATAGGCGTGAAAGCCGGACTATCGGAAATGGTATATGGAAACGGCGGAATTTCTTCCCGATCACATGTGCAATGTGCTTCAGCATTTCTTGATATGTCATGATCTCTGGCCCGCCAACATCAATTGCTTTATCAGCAACATCTTTGTTGCCGACACTCTTTTGCAAAGCATTCAGTACATCAGCAAGCACAATCGGGTGTGCCTTCGTCCTTGTCCAGCTCGGAAGGACCATGAAAGGCAAGCGTTTGACCAATTTTTCGGCTATTGGGGAGGAAGAGCCTTCCGGGCTGACAATAAGTCCAGCGCGGACAGTCGTGACTGGCACGCCATACGATCCAAGGATTTTTTCCACTTCCAATCTGCTGCGAAGATGGCGGGATAGTTTCTCCCCTGTAGGCATGATGCCGCTTAAATATACGATTTGCTTCACACCATTTTTCTTGGCAGCCTGGGCGAAATTATCGGCCAAGATGACATCCATATCCTCGAATCTGGCTTGGGTAAGCTTGGCGGAAGGGCGCATGGAATGGACAAGGTAGACAGCAATGTCAGCCCCGTTCAGTCCTTTATCGGTATCGATTTGAGAAAATAGATCACATGACCGCCATGTAACATGTTCTGTGTTTTTTCGCTTATCACCGCGGCGGGATAGGGCGATGATATCAAATCGCTTCTTCAATTTATCCAATAAATGATTGCCGATATAGCCGCTTGCACCTGTCAAAGCGACGACCGGACGTTTTTTCTGTTCTGTCTGCATCATTCATAACGCTCCTGTCAGCTAGTTTCTGGTGTTTAAACGTACCTACTTTCAGATGACTGTAACACGAAAAAACCTTCTCTGGAACAGAGAAGGTCAATTCGGTACAAGCTTGGCTGCATCATTTCTTGTATAAAGCTGTGCAAGTGCGGATTGCAACTGATTGAGTTCCTGTTGCACATCGAGTTCATCGTATCTCTCAAAGGAAACAGGCTGTCGTGTTGTAAGGCAGGTCATGATAACACCGAGCTGATTTTGAATTGCATCGTATCGGGATTCCGTCAACATATCTTTTTGTTTGCGCAAGGACATGAGCAGGTAGCCTGCATGCTGGGCATGCATGATGGCCGGCCATAGAATTTCTGCTCGCTGCTGGGAAGCCGAGAGGTCACCCAAGCTTCTCTCATAGGCTGCACGTAATTCGATTAGATTGTTCATCAGTTTTTTCGTGTGTTTCTTTTCCTGTTCTCCCGAGTGGATTGCACGGAGCAGCTCCTGCATATGCAGGATTGTCTCTTTCAGTATGATTGGCACGAAACGGGAATGGATACTGCGCCATAAAAGCAACACAGCCAAGATGGCTATTACGCTTCCGACAATTGTATCCATGACTCTGGCTGTAACGAAATAGCTGACGGTATTGCCTGGATTCATTGTTTCTACCAGTACAAGCACGAGAGGTGCAATGAACATATTAGCAAAAACGTAGTTGCGTACAATCACCAGTTCCACACAAAGCTGCAGCAGACCGACAACAAGAATAAGATAAAAGCCGGACGGTTCCAGTGACAAGATCAATCCTCCTATCAGGGTACCGACAATGGTGCCAAGTGAACGCTGAATTGCCCGGTGGATGGTCAAGGTCATGTTGGCCCCGATAAGAACAGCGGCACAGGTGATAGGCACCCAATATGGCCTGTTGAAGCCTAACCCATGTGCCAGCAAGGAAGCAATCATGATAAAAAGACCGTAGAACAAGGCGTGGCGAACAGCGATGTTCGTTCGCGAAATGCCGTTTCGAAGCACATTCCAAGCGGATTCTGTTTCGACTTGGATAGGTTCCTCGATCTGTCGCTGGGAAGCGATGTTATAAGCCTGTTCCAGCTCGGATTGGAGCGTTTTTAATAATGGCAGTTCAGATGCAGCATAGGCTGGCCAATTGCCTTTTGCATCTTCGAGTGCATCGATGATAGCGGAAAGCTGATCTTCCAGCGGCTTTCTTATATCTCTTGGGAGATCATTGTTCTTGAGCTGTGTCAACGTTTGGAAAATGTCAGCTGCCTGTTCGTGTAGACGAAGTGTTGCAGGCTGCCTTTTGGCCGCATAGATGATTCGATCAGCTTGCTTCAAGGTCAAGATAGTAAGATGCTGCATCTGATAGAATGATGGTGAACCGATGGACTGCAGCATCGCCAGCAGCTGCCTGTAAGATTTGATAAGCATCTGCTTTTCGTGATTTCTTTTAGTCCAAAGCCAGCTTGACATGGCAAGCAGCCAGGAGAGCGCACCTCCGAGCAGAACGTAAAATCCTCTTTCCCAGGCACTCTGCGGGTCCAAGGGAAGCCCTGTAGCCATACAGAATATCAAAACGAAGAATACTGGACCAGGGATGAGAAGCTGTAAGGTGTTCAGTACATAAAAAGCAATGACACCGATAATGCCTGCAACAACAGAGAGTAAAATTGTGTAAGGAGCTAGCAAGCTTCCGAGCACCATGGCTGCGGCGAGGCAGATAGCGACCGCGGCGAGTTTTTTGGCCCGTTGTTTATACGTTTCCGCTCCTATATATAAGAATGTGAAAGCGCCAAGTGCGGCCGAGAATCCATGGATGATGTCGCCAAGCAGAAAACCGATCAATATCGGCAGGCAAGTAGCAAGACCAGACCCGATTGCGCGATTCCAAGGATAGGCTGCGGATCTGACACGCAATGCATCCCGCAGACTGAGTCGCGCCGGCGCCTGTGGTAAATGATAATCCTTCAAGTAAAATCCCTTCTTTTCTTTCCGTGATACCCATAAAAAAAGGGCCTAATCAGAACTATTATATTGTAATGCAATTCACAAACTAATTCAATTGAGTGAAGTATTAACCTGTAATCAAATTTGTTGCAAGGCATCCATTTTTACTTTTTAATGTTATGATGAGATGTGAAAGATGAAATCTATTAATTCTGTAATAAAGGAGCGATTAGATGGCAAAGAAGAAATCCGCAGGCAACACATCACAGGCTGCTTCCAAAGCCTCGAAGGTCATCGTTTGGGTAGTCTTGGCGATTGTTCTTTTAGTTGTGGCGCTGGTCCTTATCAATTCCTATTCCGGCAGCGATGAGGCACAGGACATCGACTACAGCAATCAGCCATTCCTCGGTGATGAAAATGCCCCGGTTAAAATAGTTGAATTCGGCGATTACAAATGCATCCACTGCCAGGAGTTCCATCATAATAATTTCCCGGTGATCGATCAGGAACTAATCGAAACAGGTAAAGCTAGTTTTTATTTCATGAATATGCCGATCATCAATGCTGACTCAGAGAAGGGTGCACGTTTCAGCGAGGCAGTCTATCAAGTCCTTGGAGATGATGGGTTCTGGAAATTCCATGATGTACTCTTTGCTGAAGACTTGAACACGAGTTTCACCGACGATTTCCTGATGGACAAGCTGCGTGAAGTGGTCAGCGATGAAGAAGCCGAAGAAGTACTGCAAGTGTATCAGGATAATGGCACTGATGATGCCGTTTCAACGGATACAGAGCTTGCAGATGATCTTGGAGTCCAAGGTACACCTACCATCTTCGTCAATGGAAAGCTATTCGAAGGTGAAGATATGAACGACCTGATCGAGATGGTGGATGAGGAAACACAGGAGGCGAACTGATGAATAAGAGCCTGTTATTTGCCTGGATAACAGCAGTGGTTGCTATGCTGGGGAGCCTCTATTTCAGTGAAATCATGAAGTTCGTTCCATGCACGCTCTGCTGGTACCAGCGGATCCTTATGTACCCGCTTGCCATCATACTTGGCATCGCATTTTACAAGAACGATGTGCGAATCCATAAATATGTGCTGCCGCTCAGTATTCTTGGCATAATCATTTCAGGTTATCATTACCTGCATCAGAAAGTGCCCGCATTGCAAGGGGCGAGTCTATGCTCGGGCGGTGTGCCATGCTCTGGTTATTATATCAACTGGTTCGGATTCATCACGATTCCGCTGCTTGCCTTCACTGCGTTCGTCATCATTACAGTAAGCATGTTCATTCTTCATAAAAAACATGCATAAGAAAAAGCATTTGCCATCTTAGGCAAATGCTTTTTTCATAGGATGGTGATCTGCAGCAGGGAAGGGATGAGCAAGCCTGCCCAAATCAATGTCATACCAGCTGCCATGATCATGCCGATCGTGGAGAATGTCCCTTCTTGCTCACCATACTCCATCGCTTTGTTGGTGCCGACTCCGTGGGCACCCATACCAAGCGCCAAACCACGAGCCACGGGGGATTTAAGTGCCATCAGACGAATGACGTAAGGGCCGATGATACCGCCAGTGACACCAGTGACGATAACGAAAACGGTCGTCAATGTCGGTAAGCCGCCGATTGTCTTCGATACTTCGATAGCAATTGGTGTTGTAATCGACCGAGGCAGGATACTGATCAGTAAATCGCCATTGAATCGCATGACAAGACTTAACAGCAGTGATGAACCGATTGCAACCAATGTCCCGGCTGCAATACTTGTCAAAATGATCATGATATTTTTGCGTAGCAAGTGAGCGTGTTTATAGATGGGGATTGCAAAGGCTACAGTCGCCGGTCCAAGCATATGTGTCCACAAGCTCGAAGATAAGGCGTATTCGCCAGGATCTAAATGAGATAATTGAATGATTGCAATCAGAATAAGCGGACACAGCAGCAATGGGTGAAAGAACGGCAGCGGCCATTTTTTATACACGACTTTGGAAGCGCGGTAAATGACATAAGTAACGATGGTGCCGATCAAAATGATGAGTGCAGTAGTCATGATGTGTGTCCTCCTTTTCTTTTTCGTCTATACAGTTTCTCAGCAGTGAATCCAGTAGCGGCCATCACGATGAAGGTACTGATCAGGATGAGCAGGACGGTCTCCAGCCCTTGCCAATTCAGTATTTCCTTATAATTCAGGATGCCGACGGCGGAGGGGACAAAGAAAAGCAGAAGTTCAGCTAACAGCCAGCCTCCTGCTTTCTCGATCCATTCCAGTTTGACGATGCCTGCAAATAAGCTTAGTAATAACAAGACCAGACCTACAATCGAGCCTGGTACCGGAAGTGATAGTATATGTGCTAAGCCGACACCGGCAAAATAAAAAACGTGAATGAGCGCTAGCTGAGAAAGTATGGTAATCGTTTTTAATACCATATTTCTTCCTCCTAACGGAAAGTTATCTTTTATTGATAACTCCATCATACAGCGTCCCTCACGTATTCGTAAAATACATATATTTCATATTATATATAACTTATAGTTATATCCAGTCAGAGGAAAAATTCTATGAATCGTCTGCCGGCATAAGAGATATATCTGTCTTTTTTTGTGATGATTGCCAAGTTCCATGGGATGGAAGGCGTTAAGTCGATGATCCGGATGTCAGCATTATAGGTTCGATTACAGATTGACTCAGGCAGCAGGCTGACACCAAGGTTAGCGGCTACCATTTCACTGATGAAGTCCCATTGCGCACTTTTGAAGAGGATATGCGGTTCGAAACCTTCTTCTATGCATCGTTTCCGCATGATATCGTGCAAAGCAAATTCTTCATTATAGAAAATGAAATCTTCATTCTTCAGTTCCTTGAGCTCGACCAATTCCCGATTTGCCAGCGGATGATCGCGATGCACCATCAGTTTCATGTCTTCCTCGACAATCGGATAATAGTTGAACTCTGTTTCATCAAGAGGAAGTACTGCCACCCCAAGCTCGAATTCGCCTTCATTTACCGCTTTGACGACACGAGCAGCCCCATATTCGGTGATGTTGATCGTGACATTCGGATAGGTTTGGTGAAAGCGTGCCATCACTTTCGGGAAAAAAAGACTGCCGATGATTGGTGGTATTCCGATTGTGACTGCCCCTTGCTTCAAGTCGGTAAGATCTTGAAGTGTTGTCTGCATTTCATCCAATTGAGCAAGTACCTGCTGGGCGTAGGTATGTACGACCTTCCCGGCATCAGTCAAGGTGGTTGATTTGTTAGTTCGATTGAATAAGGTGATGCCGAGTTCCTCTTCCAGACTCTTGATCGTCTTGCTGAGAGCTGGTTGGGATACATGCAGGTTCTCGGCTGCTTTGGTCAACCTTTTCTGTTTCACGATTTCGACCAGATATCGCAGCTGCCGTAATTCCATAAACGTTACCGTCCTTTCTTATATTCAAGTATACCCATTTCTCAGTGAATGAGAAATGCTATAATACAAGCAATAAGTGATAGAAGGAGTCCTATTGATGGGATATGAGATAAAATCTTTAACTGCTGATGATGCGTATACAATATTACATTGGCGTTATGCCCCTCCTTACAATCTTTATAACCTCACCTATACGGAAGGTGCCGTCATGATGCTCATGGTCGGTGACTATTGTGGGGTATATGAAAATGGGATCCTGCTTGGGTACTTCTGTGTCGGAGAAGATGCTCGTGTTCCTGGCGGTGACTATAGTGACCATAGCTATTTGGATATCGGAGTCGGAATGGTACCTGAAAAGACTGGGCAAGGGAGAGGTTTGCAGTTTTTTACTGAAATTTTGAACTGGATCAAAAAAAATATCCAGCACGATCAATATCGGCTAACGGTAGCAGCTTTCAATGAACGTGCTATCCATCTTTATGAAAAGGCTGGGTTCCGGGAAGTAAATCGTTTTAACCGAGAGTCCGATGGCTTGTTGTTCCTAATTATGACAAAGAGCCCATGCTGAACATGGGCTTACTTTATACTAACGCACCATCCGGATTATAAGCAGAAATGTCGATATCGGTTTCTTGTCCTAATATCAGCTTCGTGAGCTGAGATGCGACATACGGCCCCATTGTAAGACCAGACGCACCTAATCCATTCATCACATAAAGATTCCGATGCTGTGGCATACGGCCGAATACCGGAAGAAAGCCAGGTGTAAATGGTCGGAAGCCAACCCGCGTCTCAGTCAACACAGCTTCTGCCAATTCAGGCGCAAGCTGCATGGCCTTGTTTAGCACTTCATGTACGCCGCCAGCGGTGATTGTAGTATTCATTTCTGTGTCATTCTCATGCGTGGCGCCAGCTACCATCCTGCCGTCAGGGAAAGAGAGCAGGTATTGATCGTTAGGCGGTATAATAACAGGCCAGTCTTCTGTTTTAGCAGCCTCCAGCTGCAAATGACAAATCTGTGCTTTCTGGAAGCTGACTTGCATGTGATAGCCTAACGGCTCTAACAGCTCCTTGGCCCAGGCTCCGGCTGTGACTACAACCTGATCGGGTATCCATTCTTCATCGCCGGCCGTTATGACGATTTGCTCGGCTTTCATCGAAAGGCGAGCTTCGGCTGAAACGAAACGAGCATTGTATTTCTTGGCTGCCCGATGCAAACTATCGCGTAAAGCCCGGCCATCGACACGAGCAGCTCCGCTGACGTGCACGGCACCATACCCTTCCGCAAGTAATGGGAACAACTGCCGTGCTTCGTTTTCTTCAAGGCGGGTGATTTCACCCATTTCCGGAGCATCCGTTTTGCGTTTTTCAGCTCGTTTCAGCATGGCTTCTAATTTATTGGAATCCTGATGCAAGGTCAAGGCACCTACACGGGCATAGCCTGTTTCCTCTTCACCATCAAGCCGAAGTTCTTCAATAATTTCCGGGTAATAGCGAGCACCGCCTTTGGCCAGCTGATACCAATCTTTGTTGCGCCGCTGGGAGAGCCAAGGACAGACAATTCCTGCTGCTGCATCCGTCGCTTGCCCTTTATCAAAACGATCGATCACGGTTACCTGCATGCCTGCTTTGGCAAGTTTATATGCGGTAACAGATCCTGCTATTCCTGCGCCAATAATTGCTATATGCATGTCGAACATCCTTTTCCTCAATTTAGCTACAATATACCATAGCATATTCAACCTTTTTTCAGTATTATAATCGAATGATATATAGTAGAAGTGGGATGTATAATAAATTATCACAAAAGGACTTGTATAGACATGGCGACTAGAAGTAGAAAGCTGTTTCACCGTATAAAAATCAATCCGCCGCAATTTTTTGCGCTGGGATTTCTTCTATTGATCGCATTGGGTACGTTTCTTCTGATGCTTCCGATGGCGACAGCGGATCGGCACCATCTCTCTTTTATCGATGCGCTTTTCGAAGCAACTTCAGCTGTTTGTGTAACAGGGCTGGTAGTGGTCGATACACAGACTACCTTTACTTTATTCGGACAAATTGTACTGCTGTGTCTTATTCAGATAGGCGGATTAGGATTTATGACGCTCACGGTATTCATCGCATTGCTGCTGCGCCGCAATATAAGCTTTGAGGAGCGGCATCTAGTCAAAGAATCACTCAATCAGGATTCGTACGAAGGTATTGTCCGGATGGTACGGTTTGTTCTCTTATTCACTGTAATTTGTGAGGTGATTGGAACGATAATCCTCGGTATTCACTGGGGGGATGAGTTTGGCTATCCGAAATCTTTTTACTACGGACTCTTTCATTCGATATCTGCATTCAATAATGCCGGATTTGATATTATGGGGAATTTCAGCAGCGTGACTGCTTATGTTGGTGATCCGATCGTCAATCTTACGCTGACAAGTCTGCTGATATTAGGAGGAATCGGCTTCATTGTCGTAGCAGATATCGTCCAGAAGGGAAAAACAAGAAAACGGCTGATGCTTCATACGAAAGTTGTGCTATGGATGTCTGCTGTACTTGTCATTAGCGGAACAATATTGATTTTTCTATTGGAGTATGGTAATCCAGCCGCTATCGGAAATCTGTCATGGAATGATAAACTATTGGCTTCCTATTTCCACGGTGTAGTTCCGCGGACTGCTGGTTTCAACTCGCTGAATACAGCTGATCTGACATTGGGATCACAGCTGGTAACAATGGCGCTAATGTTTATCGGCGGCGGAACCGGAGGAACGGCAGGGGGCATTAAAGTCACTACATTTGCCATATTGCTGTTTGCAGTATGGGCACTGATAAAAGGGAAGCAGGAAGTGAATATCAGCAATCGGCGGATACCAGGAGATTTAGTGTTCCGGGCATTTTCGATCACGACATATTCTGTCCTTCTTGTATCGCTATTCGTATTTTTGCTTTCTATAACAGAAGAAGGCGCTGCACTCAATTATATTGCGTTCGAAGTGCTTTCTGCTTTCGGGACAGTTGGGATGACGCTGGGACTGACACCGGAGCTGTCAGAACCGGGTAAGATACTTCTTTCCTTCCTCATGTTCATGGGCCGTGTTGGACCGATTACTATCGCATTTGCACTAGCTTTCCGAATCAGGAAAACTGCCGTGCGGAATCCGGAAGAACGGATCATCATCGGCTGATATCGTGGTGTATCCGTTTGCGGTTTCTCAATTCTTTGTTTTCAGATAAAATAGAACTACATCATTAAGGTATTAGAGGAGTGACAGACTTGGATAAGAAAGAAATAGAGATATTAGAGCTTTTAGAGAAAAATGGCAGGATGGATGTACATATGATAGCGCGGATGGTAGAGATGTCTGCTGAGGAAGTGGAATCGGCCATCAGCAAATTCGAGGAGATGCAGATCGTTCAAGGCTATTCAACGTTGATCGATTGGACGGACGTACGCGGTTATGAAGGGGTGACCGCTATGATAGATGTAAAGGTGACACCTATACGAGGCAAGGGATTCAACGATGTAGCAGAGCGGATTTATCGTTTCCCGGAAGTGAAAGCTGTCTACTTGATGTCAGGTGCATATGATCTGTCCGTTTCAGTGGAAGGAAAAACAATGTCACAGGTTGCACGCTTTGTATCCGAAAAGCTGTCCACTCTGGACACAGTCATTTCGACGACAACACATTTCATCCTGAAAAAGTATAAACATGATGGCATCATTTTCGGTGAGGATGACAATAACGACCGCAGAATGCCGGTGAGCCCATGAGTCCCGATACAAGCCGTTTCATTGCGGAACATGTAGAGGCATTGAAACCATCCGGAATCCGGCGTTTCTTCGATCTGGCTTCGACTATGGATAATGTCATCTCACTGGGTGTTGGCGAACCGGATTTCGTCACGCCGTGGAATGTAATCGAAGCGAGCTATCATTCACTCGAGCAAGGTTATACGGCTTATACTGCCAATGCCGGGTTGATGGAACTGAGGGAATTGATAGCTGATTATCTTAAAACGACTTATTCCGTATCTTATTGTCCTGCAGATCAAGTGATCGTGACAGTAGGAGCCAGCCAGGCCATCGATATTGCCTTGCGGGCAATCCTCAACCCTGGTGATGAGGTTATCATCGTCGAACCGTGCTTTGTGGCCTATGCTTCGGCTGTGACATTGGCAGGCGGTGTGCCGATTTCTGTCGGTACGAAGGCGGAGAATGGCTTCAAACTGCAGCCAGAAGAGCTGGAGAATGCCCTTACGTCGAAAACCAAGGCAATCATCCTATGTAATCCGAACAATCCGACAGGCACGATGCTGAATCGGGAGGAACTGCTGCCGATTGCAGAGCTTGTGGAGGCACACGATTTACTTGTCCTATCCGATGAGATATATGCAGAACTTAGCTATGAAGCTGATTATGTCAGCTTTTCCAGTTTGCCTGGTATGCAGGAACGCACAATCCTCATCTCTGGATTCTCCAAGTCATTTGCGATGACAGGCTGGCGTCTCGGCTATGCCGCAGGACCTGCTGAACTAATCCAAGCAATGACGAAAATTCATCAGTACACGATCATGTGCGCACCGACCATGGCTCAATACGGTGCAGTCGAAGCGTTGCGCAGCGGGTCTGCAAGTGTGGAGCATATGAAGAAAAGCTATCGGCAACGGCGGAATTTCGTCACTTCATCCTTAGACGAAATGGGTTTGATGACGAACAGACCTGGGGGAGCTTTCTATATATTCCCGTCTATCAAGGAAACCGGAATGAGCTCGGAAGCCTTTGCGGAAGCCTTGCTGATGGAAGAAAAGGTTGCTGTTGTACCCGGAAGTGTATTCGGGGAAAGCGGGGAAGGCTATATCCGCTGTTCATATGCAACTTCCATGAAGCAGCTGACCGAAGCGATGAAACGGATGAAGCGATTTGTTGACAAACGGCTTGCATGATAAAACCCCTCTCATATGAGAGGGGTTTTTGGCTATTCATTCAATAAAAGTTTATCCCGGCCGAATTGGAACCAGTCCTTAACCGTCTGCTTCTGTTCCTTGTCGAGACTAGTCAGTCCTTTATCGGATTCTGCTGCAAAAACAGCATCGCCATAGAGCTTGCCCAATTCATGAACATGATCATTGTGGCGTTGGAAAATGGTGAAGTTCAATGGATCATTTTCTGTAGCATTTTCATTGCTGACAACAACAATACCATCAACCAATCTTGTCATGATCGGTGAGCCGCCGACATATTTTTGTATGCCTTGCGGGTCTGATGGTACAGACTTGGCAGTGAAATCTCTTTCTGGTTTAAGTACCAATGCTGATATTTTTGCCATATGGGCTCTCTCCTTCGTGCTTTTATTCCATTAAAGCATATTGCAGTATGCTTTTGCCATTACTCTGCTTTGGTCGGGACCCAACCTTTTGCCTGCAGGATGATATTCCAAAGCGGATCTGGAATGCCATGGCGATCTTCGCGCACAGGATCGATCAGACGGATGATTTCGTCTTCGCGCCCTTCTTTAAGCTTGGTGACGAATTCCGGATCGATTAGCAGTTCGCGTCCCATAGCAATCAGCGGAACACCAGTAGCTTTGGCTGCAGCTACGTCTTCAGCGGAATACAAGGAACCGACACCAATCAATGGAATTCTGTCATTGATCCGTTCTTTGATCAAATCGATACGTTTAGCATTCGTATCAGCGCCGCGTCGTGCTGTAGAGTGGAAGTCCATCAAAGATACATGCAGGTAATCCAATGGTTTTTCTACAAGAGCATCAATTAACTCGAACGTTTCTTTCATCGTCAATCCTGGTGTTTCCGGTTCCTCTGGAGAGAAACGATAACCAACGATGAAATCTTTTGAGCCATGTTTTTCTACTACTTCTGAAACTTTGTCGATAACAGCCAAGGGGAAACGCAGACGCTCGCCCCACTCATCATCACGACGATTAGAGAATGGGGAGAAGAATTGCTGAATAATATAGCCGTTTGCACCATGAATCTCTACGCCATCAAAGCCAGCTTCGATAGCGCGGCGAGCAGCTTCACCAAAATCGTCTACGATTTGCTGAACCTCTGCTGTTTCCAATGCGCGTGGAGTAGCCGCTCCTTCCTTTTCTACAGCGCTTGGAGCAACGATATCTCCATTAGGCACAAGGTCAGCAACTGCTTCGCGTCCGCCGTGGTGTATCTGGATGATCGCTTTTGCTCCTTCAGCCTTGATTGTGTCAGCCTGTTTCTTCAAGCCGGGGATGTCTGTGTCATGAGCAACGGAAGGTTGTCCAGGGAATGCTTTCCCACTATCAGATACATTGGATGCAGCAGTGATGACCAAGCCGATATCCTTGGAACGCTGGGCGATATATGGAAGCTCCTGATCGGAAATCGTACCATCAGGATTCGAAGAGTAATGTGTCATCGGGGCGAGTACGAAGCGGTTTTTCAACGTAACGCCATTCGGTAGTGTCAAGCTTTCGAAAAGAGAAGCGTATTTTTCATTCATAGGGAACTATTCCTCCTTTATATGAACTTTATTCTAGAGACTTGTGAAAAGGGCAGCAAACGAAATGCTCATTCGTAAGCAAGTTATCATTGGTAACAGACGTACCTGCAAAATATGTTGCTGTCATGCTATACTGTTCACACAACATAGACAGGAGCAACGATAGTATGCTGAACAAATATGATTATTATTATGGTGCCTTCCTCTCCAAACTTGTATCCATGCAGATTGTTCCTGCGCTGATCGAGGAAAGTAAGGAAAGGCGCGTCTACCAGCTTGAAACACGTTCGAATCGGATGAGAGTATACTCTAAATATGCGACAAGTACGACTAATACATGGAATTTTCGTTTTTCAGAAGAAGAAAGGGAACGGCTGCTGCAATGGTCTGACGAAGAACGTGACCAGCTTTTCGTGCTGATTTGCAGTAAAAAGGATCTTCTTGGGGGAGAAATCGCTATCCTGACCTTCGACCAGTTGCTTGCCTGTATGGATGTCCGGGAAAAATACAAGGAAGCAAGTTTAAGGGTTGCAATCAGGAAAAAGAAACACAGTCCGTTCCTTTATGCGTACGGTACTTCCCGAAGCTTGGATGATGCCTTGCCGATAACGCGTAATTTCGCGGATATATTATTGCATACATCGATACCAGAGCTAGTATAAAGAAGTGTATAGCATAAAATAGCTATGCATTTTTTCTATGTAGGAAAGAAAGCGGATTCAAAAAGATTACACAAAGGACTAAATATCTATTACAATGGCGGTATGAATAAAAAAGGAGAAAGTATATGGGGAAATCCTTTTCTGTCCAGAAGGTTTTGAATAATAATGTACTGATTGCCGAAAATGAGGAAGCAAAAGAAGTTGTGCTGATCGGTAAAGGCGTCGGTTTCGGGAAAAAAGCAGGCAGTAGACTGGAGGAGGGCGAATTTGAAAAGTTGTTCGTGCTTCAGGATGAAAAGGAGCAGAACAGCTACAAGCAGATGCTGGATCATATCGATGAAGAATTGGTTGCGGTGATGAATGATGTGATCCGTATGATTACAGAGCGGATGGAACAGCCGCTTAATGAGCATATCCACGTTGGATTGACAGATCATTTGGCTTTTGCGATGAAACGTCTGGAAGAAGGTTTGGGTATAAAGAACCCATTTGCAGTTGAAACAAAATTCATCTATCCGAAGGAATACAGCGTGGCAAGTGAGGCGGTTTCACTTTTGAATGAACGGCTCGGCATTCAGCTACCCGAAGGTGAGATCGGTTTCATCGCCCTGCATATTCACAGTGCTTGCATCAACCAGCCTGTAGGAGAACTTAGTCAAAATACAAGACTGATTGCACAGATGTTCCAAGTGATCGAGGGGAGTTTGGCTATTACAGTGGATCGGGAAAGCATAAATTATATAAGGCTTGTCCGTCATTTCCGTTTTGCAATCGACCGGATAAAACGGGGAGAGGAAGTTAGGGAGCCGGAAAAGATCATGAATTTATTGAAAACCGAATATCCACTGTGCTATAATACAGCTTGGAAGTTAGTCAAAATATTACAACATACGTTAAAGCGTCCAGTACAAGAAACAGAGGCAGTCTATCTCACTTTGCACTTGTACCGTTTGACCAATAAATTATAATGTGCATTGCATTTGTACGTGTAACTGATTTGATCAGGCATGAGGATAAAGGATGCGCAGAAAGAATTATATTCTTTTTGTGTTATTTTCTTTATTTCTCGTGCCTTTTTTATTGGTTGGGTTGTAACCGTTACCATAATTTGTGATGGAGATGAATAGGATGAAAAACGCTTTTGGAGTCTTGCAGAAAATTGGCCGGGCACTCATGCTTCCTGTGGCTATCCTTCCTGCTGCGGGTATTTTGCTCGCGTTGGGTGATGCGCTGCAGAACCCTGATTTGATAGGAAATATCGGATTCCTGAACAGTGCCTGGGTGCAGCTCATTGCTTCTGTCATGCAAAGTGCGGGGGATATCGTATTTGACAACTTGCCGCTGTTATTTGCAGTCGGCGTTGCTATCGGGCTCGCTAATGGTGATGGCGTGGCAGGTATTGCTGCAATCATTGGTTACCTTATCATGAATGCAACGATGAGTGCGGTACTCATCGCTAATGGAAGCATCCCGGCTGATGCTGTAGATCGGGCAGAATTCTTTGCAGGAAATAATCCCGCTTATACATCGATGCTCGGGATACCGACACTCGCCACGGGTGTATTCGGCGGTATCATTGTCGGAGTGCTGGCAGCTATCATGTTCAATAAGTTTTATAAAATCGAATTGCCACAGTATCTAGGTTTCTTCGCGGGTAAACGTTTTGTCCCGATTGTCACATCGCTTGCTGCTTTGGCTCTGGGTCTGATGATGCTCGTCGTCTGGCCGCCGATCCAAAATGCGCTGAATAGCTTCTCTAATGGTCTGTTATCTTCTAACATGACACTAACAGCTTTCATTTTCGGTGTCATCGAGCGAGCCTTGATTCCCTTTGGTTTGCATCATATCTTCTATTCACCGTTCTGGTATGAGTTTTTCAGCTACACGAATACCGCTGGTGAACTGATCCGCGGCGATCAGCGTATTTTCATGGCACAGATCAGAGACGGGGTTGAACTGACAGCAGGTACTTTCATGACTGGTAAATATCCGTTCATGATGTTCGGTTTGCCAGCTGCTGCTTTGGCTATTTATCACGAAGCAAGCCCAGCTAGGAAGAAAGTCGTTGCAGGTTTGATGGGTTCAGCAGCATTGACGTCTTTCCTGACTGGTATTACCGAACCGCTGGAGTTCTCCTTCTTGTTCGTAGCACCATTATTGTTTGCTGTACACTGTGTATTTGCTGGATTATCCTTCATGACGATGCACATTCTGAACGTCAAAATCGGGATGACTTTTTCCGGAGGATTCGTTGATTTCTTCCTTTATGGAATCCTGCCTAACCGGACGGATTGGTGGCTGGTCATTCCGGTGGGGTTGGCTATTGCAGTCATTTATTATCTTGGATTCCGATTCGCCATCCGTAAATTCAACCTCATGACGCCAGGCCGTGAAAAAGAGGTGGAAGAAGATGGAGGCGAAAGTGTACAGACAGGTCAATTGTCTTATCATGTGCTGGAAGCAATGGGGGATAAAGAAAACATCAAGCATTTGGACGCCTGTATCACACGTCTGCGTGTAACAGTGAACGATAAGAACAAAGTCGATAAAGATGCATTGAAGAAACTTGGTGCAGCAGGAGTACTGGAAGTCGGCAATAATATGCAGGCCATCTTTGGACCAATATCGGAGGGCCTGAAAGAACAGATACAGGATATCATGCTTGGGAAGATGCCAACCTCACGGACGGAAGCTGCTCCTGCTGCAGAAGTTGGCAAACAGGTTGATGTCATGGCGACCCCCTTTCAACATGACCCAAAAGCAAACGTCTTTGTCATCCCGATGACCGGAACGCTTCGTTACTTGGAGGATGTGCCTGATCATGTATTCTCGGAAAAGATGATGGGGGATGGGTTTGCCATCGAGCCGACTGATGGCACGGTTGTTTCTCCGGTGAATGGGAGGGTGATCAATGTTTTCCCAACCAAGCATGCGATTGGATTACTGGCCGACAACGGTCGCGAAATACTGATCCATATCGGCTTGGAAACAGTGAATTTGAAAGGGGCAGGTTTTAATGTCTTCGTGAAAGAGGGGGATCGGGTCACTGCGGGTCAGAAGCTTGTAGAAGCCGAATTTTCTAGTATACAGACACAAGTTCCCTCCTTGATGACACCGATTGTATTCACGAATCTGGGGGCTGCCGAAAGAGTTATCTTCCAGGAAGGGGAGCAAGTAAAAGCAGAGCAGGATAACAAAGTAAACATTGAGGCGTTCTAAGTAAAAACAGCTATAGCGTACATGCTATAGCTGTTTTTATTCGTTTAGATATGTTTTTTCGAGATAGTCCTCTTTATTACCATACACTCTGACGATATGCGATTCTCCCCAGTTGCATAAGGAGTCAAGAATTCCTTTCAAGCTCCAGCCATAGTCGCTCAGCTCATATTCGACACGTGGCGGCAGCTCATGGTATTGGATGCGATTGATGATTCCATCAGCCTCCAACTCCCGGAGCTGCTGGGTGAGCATTTTCTGGGAGATATTCGGCATTAGCCGCTTCAATTCGCTTGTTCTTCTCTTTCCGTGTGTCAGATGACATAGGATGACAGTTTTCCATTTCCCGCCGATCACTTCCAGTGTTGCTTCCACGGAAATATTGTATTTTTTCTTCAAGTTGATTCCTCCTTGATAGGTACTAAAAGGTGCCTATAGCACAAAAAAGTACGTACTGTTCAAGCTGTATCCCATACGACATAATATCATTACTCCAGCGAAAGCGGGAGATAAAAAAACGGAAAGGAAATCAGTATGAAAGGAAAACAAACCTTTGCCTTGATCGCTTTGGCTATTACGGCTTTTGCGATCGGCACAACAGAATTCATCAGTGTGGGTCTGTTGCCGCTGATAGCGGATGACTTTCGATCATCAGTGCAGGCGGCCGGACTTACCGTATCCCTATATGCCATCGGGGTCGTTGTCGGCGCTCCGATCCTGACACCGATGCTTTCCAGTATACCGAAGAAGAAGCTGCTTCTTTTGGTCATGCTTGTCTTTTTGATAGGTAATAGTATAGCCGCTGCCGCTCCGAGTATGTCCATTTTACTCATGGCGCGTTTTATATCAGCTTTGGCGCATGGTGTCTTCATGTCGATCGGTTCGACAATCGCTGCCAGTCTGGTTCCGCTCGATAAGCGAGCTGGAGCCATCAGCATCATGTTCACAGGACTGACAGTTGCGACCATCACTGGCGTTCCATTCGGTACGTTCATCGGGCAGCAGCTGGATTGGCGCATGGCGTTTCTATTTATTGTAGTGATTGGACTTCTCGCTGGGTTGGCTAATTTGGTGCTGCTGCCGAATACCCTTCCCAAAGGCGCGAAAGTTCATCTGAAAGATCAAGGAAGCCTTTTGCGATCGGTGCCTATCTTGCTAGTTCTTATCATCACGGCGCTTGGCTATGGCGGTACATTCGTCGTCTTTACTTATTTGTCGCCATTGCTCCAGCAAATAAGCGGATTCCAGCCAGAGACCGTGACGTGGCTGTTGCTTGTGTATGGTGTGGCGGTTGCCATCGGAAATATTGCTGGGGGTAAGCTTGCCAATAAACGGCCCGTCCATGCTTTATTTTATATGTTCGTCATACAAGCAGTCGTGCTGGCAGCTTTGTATATCACGCTGCCGGTCAAATGGGTCGGTTTGATCTTTATATTGCTGATGGGATTATTCGCGTTCATGAACGTTCCAGGCTTGCAATCCTATATCGTTGTGCTTGCGGAGCGGCTTGTACCGCAGGCAGTTGATGTTGCATCCGCTTGGAATATAGCTGCTTTCAATGCCGGTATTGCCCTTGGTTCTTATTTGGGTGGAGTAATCACTGATCAGTTCGATCTCCTCCATACAAGCTGGGTAGCGGCCATCATGGTTGCAGCAGCAGTTGGTTTAACGGCAATTTCGAGAAAACTAGAAAACAAAGGAGAAATAACTCATGAAATCAGTAAAGCTTAATAATGGCAATTCTATGCCGATGCTAGGTTACGGCGTCTTTCGTGTAGAAGATGGAAAGGAACTGGCTGATAAAGTTTATTTTGCCATTGAACAAGGCTATCGCAGCATTGATACAGCGGCGATTTATGGTAATGAAGCAAGTGTCGGGGAAGGGATCAACCGGGCCATTGAAGCAGGGGTTGTGAAAAGGGAAGAGTTGTTTGTCACCTCTAAAGTGTGGAATGCAGGTCTGACGTTCGAACAGACGAAAGCTGCTTATGCCGAAAGTTTGGAAAAGATGCAGCTGGACTATTTGGACCTTTATTTGATTCACTGGCCGGGAAAAGATAAGTTCAAAGAGCCTTATCGAGCACTGGAGGAACTTTACAAAGACGAGAAAGTGAAGGCAATCGGCGTCAGCAACTTCCAAGTACATCACTTGGAAGAATTGCTAAGTACCGCAGCTGTCGTGCCAGCAGTCAATCAGGTAGAATTCCATCCGCATTTGATTCAAGAAGAACTCCGGGTGTATACGGATGGTAAGGGAATACTTTTGGAAGCATGGTCTCCACTTATGAACGGTGAACTCCTTGCACATCCTTTGCTGCAAGAGCTATCCAGCAAATACGGCAAGTCTCCGGCACAAATCGTTCTGCGCTGGGATATCGAGCATGGTGTCATCACGATTCCTAAGTCCATGACAGATACAAGAATCATCGAAAACAAAGACATCTTCGATTTTGAGATTGAGCCAGCGGATATGGAGCGTTTGGATCAATTGGATGACGGTACGCGCAGCGGGCCGCATCCGGATGAATTTGATTTTTGATCAAAACGAAGGCAGCTGTCTGTAAGCGACAGCTGCCTTCGTTTATTTATATTGTTTGAACCATTGTTTCCATCTGGATTTGCCGGCTTTCAGCAAGGATTCAGTGGTTTTATCGTGTTTCTGCTTCTGGTATTCCATGTAGCTCGCAGAAGCGATCAGCAATAAACCGGCTCCGATGAGATAAAGCCACCACGGCGCACTGCCCCAAAGCATGCGCGTGTTGAAGAATAAATTAAATACAACGGTGATTGTCCCAGTCAGGAAATATGCACGATATTTTCGTAAAAATCCGATGACTGCTGCTGCCAAGGAGAGACTGCCGAGGGACAGTGCATCATAAATCGTCATGGTAGACAATCCATCTATCACCAGTACGCCAAAGCCGATGGATAACAAAACAAGCTCAATATGCGGCGTTACTTCAGGGTCGTAAAAGAACAACCGCAAAACGATCAGGACTAGCAAGGCAACCGGCACGACATGTAATTCTGCCGATAAATACGGACTGATATCTGCAATCTGGAGAGCAAGCAGATAAGGATACAAACAGGAAACAATGGCAGCTAACCGGACATAACGCTTCTCGGCTGCAGGTGCCGTATACATGCTGATTGCTGACAACAATGCTGGGATAGTCAAACCAAACAGTGTATCCGCCAAGCTGGATTCGTAGGCAATGACGCCGGCCAGACTGCCGATGCATGCATACACGATGGCTGAAATTCGGTAAACATCCACTCTGTTCCAAACAGGTTGCTTACCAGCTTCGGCAACAAAAGATTGGTAGTTGCTGAAGCTGGTAACAGCCAAGGCTATTGCTCCAGCAAGCAGCAGGTAAGCTGTCCGGACTTCCTCGCCGATTGTTCCATACAAAAGAATAATAGCTAAAAGCAGGAACAGGGTACTGGAAGATACGAGATCCAGCTCCCATTTATACTGCTGATAAACTGCGATAATCCCGACAATGATGGATAATAAAATGATTTGCCAAGAGAACGAAACAGTAAGTTCGGCCAGAGCGAACAGCAGCATCAAATGATAAACTGCCAGAAGGCTGAATCGCAGGAATTTGCGCCACACAGGCAGCAATGCATAAACACTGGCTGTACAGATTGCCGTCAGTGCTGTAGCCAACGTCATCAGATGGGTCAAATTTGTGTACTGATACAGATGCGTGATTGCCAGAATGAAGACCATGAAAATACTGACATTAGCAAAAATGAACTTTTCCACCGCTCTTGCTGCCCGGTGAGCGGAAAAAACGTACTGGGCGAGCGGAAGGAAGAGCCAGGCTGGCGGAACCAGATTGATACTTTGTGCAAAGAACACCCACATGACGGCGAAAGCAGCGACAGCATGACTGCACCAAAAGAAATAAATCGCGCCGATTTTGGTTTTGCTATGCATGAAGAAGCTTCCAGCAAACAAAAGCACACCGCATGCAAGGATATAAGCGGCAGTGGTATTTGGACCTTCGATACCAAATAAGTCCTTCATAGATGCATAAAACACAATCATGGAAGCAAGTACGGCTGCCCACAATGGATGCTTGCGGAATAATATAAGGGCCGCGAACTGAATACCGATGTTGACAAGGGTCACCGTAGTCACGGTGATGGCTGGCAGATTCCACGATAAGATAGCTATCAATGCAGACAAGCTCTGCAGTATCTGACCGGTCAAGAAAAATGATAGAAACAAAGGCTGATACCGGTATTTGCGGCATAGGAAGGCAATGGCCAAAGCTATGAGCGCAATCAAGGTTGCATGCCCGGAAATACCGAATTGCTGTTGATAAAATTCATTTTCAGCATATAGGCGGTAACCGCCAAGATACAGGGCGGCAATCAAACTGACAGGTGTAATGATCTTACTGATGAGCACGATATCTTTATTTTCTTTGCTGTAGCAGAAGAAGCCAGCTGCGGCCACTAATAAGAGAAGATAGCTATTTGCCTCATACAGACTGTAATGATGATTCACAAAAAATAGAGGAATGACCAGGCCGACTGCAACCCAGTTGATCGTTTTTTGGAAAGACTTCAATAAAGTCTTTCCCGGCCAAAGATAACAGTATGCCAACCCGATGAAGGCCAATGTCGCGAACGTGCTCGTACGCAGCCAAATCGGGGCATCGATCATATAAAGCAGCCAGTAAACGACTATTAGAAACAGCCCGACGCTTGGATAACTGTAATAGACATTGCGGGACGCTGCTGTCCAAATCGTATATTGGACGAGCAGGAGTGAGATTCCGATCAAGTACGCCCAGTCGAACACGAAATAATAGATAAGACTTGTGAAAATAAGGAAAATAAATCCGTTAATAGCATGAATCAAGCATTCATAGACTATTTGCATCCACCTTGGCAAATTCCATGTGAGCAAAACTAAGATGAAACCTAGGGACAGGAATTGACCAAGGAACATGTTGAAATAAGAATCGAACTCCAGTAGGAGCAGGATGCCTGAAATCAACGTAAAAGCCATGAAGCCGAAATGGTAAAGTTTGCTGAAATTCTTGGCAGCCAAAATCAATGCGTTTATTCCGATCAGCAGCAAAGTAAGGTCATAAGTAATGGCGCTGCTCATGAGAATGATGGTGATGATGGCCTCGGTGCCAAGCTTCATTTGCAGATAATAGGGCCAGTATTGCTGCAAAGCTGGCATTTTGGCAGAATGGCGGATTGTTCGCTCGAATAAAAGCAGCAACAAATTGGCCAGCTGCAAACAAAATAAAAATGCACTGTACGTAGTCGTCACGTAAAGCAAAGCAGAAATCAAGGTGGTCGACAAACCAACATAAGTCACCCAGATGAATGCTTTGGAACCTGTACGTGCTGCCACGGAGTAGTACAAAGCGGTGCAGCCCAATGCTGCAATTGTTCCTATCAAAGCGGCCCCATCGCCGCCGAAGGACAAATAACTGCCGAACAGCTGGTAATAAGAAGCTGAGAAAATGACGATTGGCACGAACAGGGCTGCCAGCATCAAGAAAGCAAAGGCGGTCTGCGGTATGGCCACTTTATAACTGATATAGCTCAAGCCTGCAAAAAGGAAAGGAATCAAACTGATTAAAAGCACTTTTCCTAAAGAAGAGAAATTCCCCCAGTTGGAAGTGCCAAGATACAATCCGCCGAAGAAAAGCATGATGATTCCGAGGACAAGGATGATAGTCAGATTACGCTCTCGGATTTGCTCGGGAGTCTTTTGTTTTTTTTGCTTTTGGTGGAAGTATGCATTTCCGGCCATAGCAGGATTTCGTGAAGCTTGCATATGCTCTGTGGCTGCAGCTGTTTGCGGCTCAGGGGGTGATGCTTTTTTAAGCTGTGTTTCCCTGAGTTTGGAGGCATCACCGACCAGTTTTGTCCGGTAACCTGTCAAGACACTTGCGTATGCTTCGTTAGATATGTAGCCTTGCGCAAATAAATCCCGAAGCTTCTGTTCAAATGGATCCTCGGATTTATTGGGAGGCGTATTAGCCATCTTTTCACCCCACGATGGATTGGTTTTAATTTCCACAGTCCATTATATAGAAGTGTGACTTGTCTGAAAAGACGTGTCATTCCTTTCATTACCGTTTTCTGTTATGATAGGCGGTAGAAAACGTGAACGAATCTGTTCATATAGAAGGAGAATGGATATGAAGGATTTTCTACAATTACAGGATAAGCACATCGTCATCATGGGTGTGGCGAATGATCGCAGTATTGCATGGGGTGTTGCACAATCCTTATATGCAGCAGGTGCGAAACTGATTTTTACATATCGTCAGGAGCGTTCTGCTAAAAAACTGAACAAGCTGTTGGAGAAGAATGAGATGGAAGCAGCAGTCATTCAATGTGATGTGAATGATGATGACAGCATCGCGTCTGCATTTGCTGAAATCAAGGAAAAATTCACAACTGTCCATGGCTTGGTACATTCCGTTGCCCATGCGCATAAAGAAGATCTGAACGGCGATTTCATCGATACTTCCCGTGATGGCTATGCATTTGCGCAAGATACGAGTGCTTACTCGCTGGTAGCTGTAGCGAAGGCAGTCCGCCCGCTGATGACAGAAGGCGGTTCGATCGTGACGATGAGCTATCTAGGAGCTGACCGAGTGCTTCAAGGCTACAATGTCATGGGTGTAGCGAAGGCTGCCTTGGAAGCAAGCGTACGCTACCTGGCAAATGACCTTGGTCCGGATAATATTCGTATCAACGCCATTTCTGCAGGTCCGATCCGCACATTGGCTGCAAAAGGTGTACCTTCTTTCAATGACATTCTGTCTAAAGTGGAAGAAACAGCACCGCTTCGCCGTAATGTGTCTGCCGAAGAAGTCGGCGACATGACTGTTGGCCTTTTGGGTGCATTATCCCGAGGCGTGACTGGTGAAATCGTTTATGTGGACGCTGGTTTCAACATTATCGGCATTGGCTGATTTATTCTTAAGCCCGTACTGATCCTTGATTGGTGCGGGTTTTTCATGTGCAAAAATGGGTATGATAACCTTTGCGTAAATGAATTACTAACTTATTGAGGAGCCTTATCAATATGATCTGGCTTCTTTTATTTTTGGAAAAAAGTACTTTTCATTTGGTAGACGTTGGTGTATACTTCAGTGTATCAAGTGTACTACTATAACTAATACGGTTAATACAGAAGCCTGAATGAGGTGAATTCATGTTTGAACTTGACTTGCGAAGCGGCAAGCCGATTTATGAACAAATCGTGGATAAGTTCAAGGAACTGATCATCAATCAGGTGCTGGATACAGACGAAAAGCTCCCTTCGGTACGGGAACTTGCCCAGCAGCTGACGATCAATCCGAATACAATCCAAAAAGCGTACCGTGAATTAGAGAATCAGGAATTGATTTATTCCGTAAAGGGACGGGGGAGTTTCGTGAACGCAATTAGTTCAAAAGTCGATCCGCATAAAGTGAAACAAATGGAGGAAGAACTGAAAAAGCTGCTGACCGAAGCGCTGTATATCGGGATGACATCAGAAGAGATTCGAGATGTAGTGGAGCAGCAGCTGCGTAATGGGGGAGGAAGCGATACATGATCAAAGCAGTGGAGATCAGTAAGAAATTTGACCGGAAGCAAGTACTGGATCAAGTCGGTTTCCAAGTGAGGAAAGGAACAATCTACGGCCTGCTAGGTTCGAATGGTGCTGGGAAGACAACCATCATGCGTATCCTTGCTGGTATCTTGAAGCAAGACAAAGGCAGCGTGCTGGTTGACGGCAAGTCTGTATTTGAAAATGTAAAGCTGAAACAGCGCATCATTTTCATGCCGGATATCCTTTACTTTTTCCCGCAATACACAGTGAAGCAAATGGGGCAGTATTATGCCGATATGTACGCCAATTGGGACCAGCAGCGATATGATCAGCTGATCAGCCAATTCAAGCTGGAGAATAAGAAAGTCACAACATTTTCCAAAGGTATGCAGCGGCAAGTGGCCTTTTGCCTGGCATTGGCAGCAAAGCCTGATTTTTTGATCATGGATGAACCGCTGGATGGGCTGGATGCTGTCGTGCGGCAGCGGATCAAAGGCTTGCTCATCCACGACGTAGCGGAGAGAGAGATGACCGTTCTTATTTCTTCCCATAATCTGCGGGAAATGGAAAACCTATGTGACGACGTCGGTATCGTACATAAAGGAAAGATGGTTTTGGAGCGCAATCTGGATGATATGAAGACAGAAGTACAGAAGGTTCAATTCGCATTGCGAAAAGGTCAGGATATGAGCTTCCTGGAAAAACTGAACATCCTGCATCAGGAAAAACGCGGCAGCATTCATCTGCTGATCGTGAAAGCGGATCGTCAGGAAGTGGAAGCGATACTTACAGCACAGAATCCAGTCGTGCTCGATATGCTCCCGCTTTCCCTGGAAGAGATTTTTATTTACGAAATGGGAGGTGCTGGCTATGCCATCGAAAACATCCTCGATTAAGAAACAGATCATTATGCACGACATCCGTCAGGGTGGCTGGCTTAGCGTGCTGTACTTTTTGGCTTTGTTGTTCATTTTGCCACTACAAATCATCATTCAGTACTCGGATCCACAATCGAGGAAGTATATGGAAAAAGGGAATCTATTCCTTTATTCTCCTGACCTCCAATGGCTTCTTTCTATAACAGTACCAGTGCTTTTGGGAATATTACTGCTGCGTTACTTGCATAAAAAACAAGTATCCGATTTCATCCATAGTATGCCTATTAAAAGGGTGTCCTTGTTCCATCATCATTTGATAGTGGGAATGGTACTGTTGATTATACCAATCTTGCTCAATGCACTGATTCTTTTTGGTTTACGTGCTTTTGGTAGTATAGGAGATTATTTCACTGCCATGCATGTTTTTTCCTGGCTGGGCATGCTGCTATTCCTGAATATCCTTATGCTGCTTGCCACGGTATTCACAGGGATGATAACAGGTATGTTTTCCATGCATTTCATACTCACTTATATCTTTATTTTGCTGCCAGCTGGTCTTGTCCTTTTAGTACTGGCAAACATGAGTATATTATTCGTCGGTTTTCCAGTTGATTATTATTTTGAATTGGCAATTCATAAATTTTCGCCAATCTCTTATTTCTTTGTTAACTTCACTGCTGACCTGAATTTATCTTGGGTTGTCATGTCAGCCTACGCAGTTGCGGGTATCCTCTTGTACTTGGCAGCATTATGGTTGTATATTCACCGCCGAATGGAAGCAACATCCCAAGCAATCGTGTATCCGTTTATGCGACCTGTCTTCCGATATGGCGTAACTTTCTGCTTCATGATGGCAGGAGGATTCTATTTTCATATATCGTCTTCTTCTTTCGCTTGGGTCATATTCGGCTATGTTGCAGGATCGTTGATTGGTTTTATCATCGCCGAAGCAATACTGAACAAAACATGGCGTATATACAACGGCTATAAATCATATTTGGTTTTCGTGATTTTCTTAGCCATTGTGATGATTGCGGCTAACCTTGCAAAAGGCAACTATGAAAATAAGATCCCTTCAGCTGATGCTGTAAAACAAGTTTATTTTGGAGATTTTTATAACTACACAGGAGACGTGGAAGATCCAAGCATCAAGCCATTATTCTTCACGGACAAAAAAGATATCGAATTGGTTCAGAAGTTACATGAACGAGCTATAGAAACTTCTGAAATAAATGGTTGGTATGAAGGGGATCTGCGTACCACGTTCATTGTATATGAGATGAAAAACGGAAGTAAGGTGAGCCGATCTTATACGTATGCACTTGATGAAGATCCGGAGCTGAAAAAATTGCAATACGAAATCGAGGGATTGAATGCGTATAAGCATGCGAATAATCCGGTCTTCAATATAGCGTCGAGTGAAGTGTATGGTGTGGATGTGCAGCCGAATAATATTAAACAAAGCAGCACTACCATATCAGATCGTGAATTGATCGATAGGCTTATAGAAGCTGTTAGAAAGGATATTGAGCTTGCGGATCCGCAAACTGATCTGGAAGAAGTACGTACTTATTCTATGGATCTATTGACAAATAAAGAGCAAGGTTACTATTATGTCGAATTTGATGATAGTTATAAGAATACCATCAGTGTATTGAAAGATGCGGGATTGTACGACGATTTACGTGTCTATCCAGAAGATATATCCAGTATCAAATTAGAGAATTTTGAACGAAACAATACCATGACGGTGGAGGAACAAGAAGATATCAAGCATATACTCGATCATGCTATTTACTACAGTGAAGAAGAAGATTCTTATTATGTAACGTTCAACCTCAACAGGGGACAAAGTATGCAGGATGAGCTGTCGATTGAATATGAAGATCTGCCAGAATCTATCAAAAAAAAATTGGAGGAATAAAACGTGGCAAGCGAATGTGTATATGTGATGGAGTCGTTGTTTCAGCATATCTATTCGCTCTACCATCAGCGAGTTTATCACGCAGCCCAGAAGGTGCTGCGTGATGCACAGCTGGCGGAGGATGCGGCGCAGGAAACGTTCATTAAAGCTTATCGGAATCTGGATAAGCTGGATGATATGGCAAAGGCGGGTGCATGGCTGGCAACAATTGCTTCCCGCACGGCAATCGATATGCTGCGTAAAGAAGGAAAGCGAAAGTTCATCAGTATGGAGCTTGCCAGCTGGGAACTGGAGCAGCACTATCTTGAGCATATCGTCATCGAGGAAGTCGAATTGCGGGAGACACAGCAAGAGCTTGAGCGGGACATTCGGGAATTGAAGCCGAAGCTTAGAGAAGTGCTGGCACTGCGCTATGTGAATGAAATGAAAGAGAGTGAAATTGCTGCCTCTTTATCCTTGCCCAAAGCAACGGTGAAGACAAGGCTGTACCGTGCGAAAGCAGCAGTTAAGCAAGCAAAGCTGCAGCGGGAACGAATAGAGTATGTGTAAAGGGTACAGATCAATCGACGATCTGTATCCTTTTTTGCCGAACTTTTCTTTTAATTATTTCAAATAATATGTATAATTTAATTGAAATTATGATTTTTAACAAAAAAATGTTCGTGTTTGGGGTGTTTTATGAGGAAAAAGCTGATTTTGGATGTGGATACAGGCATTGATGATGCCATTGGGATTCTCTTGGCTGTGCAGAGTGAAAAGTTAGAGCTTATCGGTATCACCACTGTCTGCGGAAATGTTTCGCTGGAAGCCGCAACAATGAATACATGTAAGGTGCTGGATCTAATTGATGCCCCGGCAATTCCCGTAGTCCAAGGAAGTGAAGCGCCGTTAAAACGCCAGCCGCATTATGAGCACAAGGTGCACGGAACGGATGGAATTGGCGGAGCCCTGCAGGATGTTGTCTCCATTCGAGAGATAGCAGAGGGGGATGCAGCTAGCTTTTTGATCGAGCAGACCATGGGGAATCCAGGGGATATCACAATTGTCTGCACTGGACCGCTTACCAACCTGGCTTTGGCCATTCAACAGGAACCAGCCATTGTAAACAATGTAAAAGAAGTCATCTACATGGGCGGAGCCATCAACGGAGTTGGAAATGTCACGCCGGTTGCAGAATTCAATATGTTTGCCGATCCGGAAGCTGCTGACATTGTTTTGGAAGCTGGTATACCGAAACTAACCCAAGTTGGGCTGGACGTCACAAAAAAGGCCTTACTTACAGAGAAGTATATCGGTGCAATTCAAGATCCGGTGCTGCATGATTTTGTGAAAACGAGTACAGCTACATATCGAGAAGCATTCCATGAACAGAATGGGATATGGGCTTGTGCCATGCATGATCCGCTGGCAGTTGGGGTGCTCATCGATCCAACCTTGGTTGAAAAGGCATCGTGTTCAGTTGCAGTGGAAACAAACAGTACATATTGTGATGGTCAGACTGTGTGGGACCGCCAAGGAAAATGGGATAAGCAAGAGAATGTCCAAGTATGTATGGAAGTCGAAGCAGATCGTTTTCTCGAATTATTGGTCGATGTGCTTAACCGTGCATAAAAGTTACTTGGGGGCATCCTTTTTCGTACGGGAGTTTATACATAGTTAGATGGAAGGAGTCTGCGTCTGCAGGCTCTTTTTATATGCTCATGATAGAAGCGTTTACCCTGTTTCGATATAATGAAAGAAAATCATGAAGATGAAGGTGAATCGCATGCTAGACATAAATGAAGCACTTTACGACTACATCATGGATAGCGCTCCTCAAATAACGGATCGGTGGGCCTCTTTGTTATATGATTACAAGAATTCGATTTATGCGGAGGATGCTGGTGATGAGATGCGTGCGAAACTCCGGAAACAGCACCGGATGACAATTGAGACTGTAGCCAGTGCGATCTTGGAAGATGAAGAGCAATACAATAAAAATGTGAAGGTATGGGTGGACAGAGTGGCGAATAGCCGCGAGAAGACGAATACGCCGATCCATGAAGTGCTGAAAGCGGTAGGGAAATCAGGAACGGTCATTTGGGAATTCATCGAAACGTTCACTGAATTGCATAGGCAGCATGTTACCCCTGCAATGGTCATCCATTGGTCGAAAAATCTCCACCGTGCATTAGATGAGGTTAACAATAAATTTACAAGATTTTATTATGAGCTGATCGACAGGAAAATCAAGAGCCAGCGCGAAGAGATTCATAAGACTAGTTCGCCTGTCATCCCGATAATGAAAGGTATCGGAGTTTTTCCCTTGGTTGGGCAAATCAGTGAAAGGCGGGCGGAGCTGATCATTCAATATATACCGCAAGTCTGCAAGGAGAAAGACATCGAAATGCTCTTCATAGACCTGTCCGGGACAAGTTTTACGGAGACATACGTTAGGGAAAAGCTCAGACAGATGGTGCAGATCCTGCATATGCTGGGAATTGATTGTGCAGTTTCCGGTCTCCGTCCTGATTCGGTGATGATTTTAGGAGGGAACAGGCAAGTGCAGGATATTCCTTTCTATAATTCCTTGCAGCAGGCATTGGCACATTATGGTTTGACCCGCAGTTAATACTTCAATAGGAGGATTCGAATGAGAGTCGAGCAATTGACAGTGAAAGCGAATGGAATAAATTTGCATATGGCTGCAGCCGGTCCGAATGATGGGGAGTTGGTGATACTCCTGCATGGTTTCCCGGAATTCTGGTATGGATGGAAGGAACAGATTGTGCCACTTGCGGAGCAGGGCTTCCGTGTACTGGCGTTGGATCAGCGGGGCTATAATCTAAGTGATAAACCAGAAGGCGCTGACAAGTATGTGCTCGACATGTTACGTGATGATGTACTTTCAGTCATACGCGTTTTCCAAAGGGAAAAAGCAATCATCATCGGGCATGATTGGGGAGGAGTTGTTGGCTGGCATTTGGCAGTGACGCGTCCCGAGCATGTGGAGAAATTCATTGTCATCAATATGCCGCATCCCGCTAGCATGCCGAAAATACTTGCAACCGAACCACTGCAATGGTTCAAGAGTTCCTATATGGCCTTTTTCCAAATGCAGGATGCACTTGAACGTTCTTTGGCAGCCAATGATTATCATCGCCTCGCAATGGCGCTGACGAAATTCAGTCAAGCAGGCGCGTTTTCCCAGTTGGATGTGGATCATTATAAAGAAGCATGGGCCAAGCCGGGTGCGCTGACAGGGATGCTGAATTGGTATCGAGCGTTGACGGAAAAGGACAATATCAGCATGTATGGCAAGAAGGATTCAGTCATGGTCCATGTTCCGACAAAGATCATCTGGGGAATCAAGGATCAATTCCTGTTGAAGAAATTAGCCCAGAAATCAACGGAATTTTGTACCGATTACGAGCTGGTGTACATCGATGATGCAACGCATTGGGTCCATCATGAACAGCCGGAAATCGTCAATCGACTGATAAAAGAATTCCTGGAAGATAAAAGCCAAGTGGCAGAAGGAGCAGGTGTATGACATTCGATTTGCATACACATCATTATCGATGTGGGCACGCAGAAGGCCAAATAGAAGACTACGTCAAAGCAGCGATAGAGAAAGGATTGGACTATATCGGAATCGCAGATCACTCTCCGTATTTCTATAGTGAGGAAGACCAGCTTTATCCTGGTATTGCGATGCCGATAAGCGGATTTGAAGCTTATGTACAGGAAGTGCTGCAACTGAAAGAAAAATATAAGGAGCAAATCCATGTCCTGTTAGGAATGGAGAGTGACTTCTTTCCGCAGCATGCTGCATTATATGCGGACTACTATCGAAAATATCCATTCGATTATGTTATCGGCTCGGTGCATTACGTGGATGAAGTGAATATCTTCAAGAAAGGCAGATGGGATGGCTTATCGGAAGCAGAGCATATCAGAGTGAAAGAAACCTATTATGATTTGATTCAGCAGTCGGCAAAAAGTGGCATATTCCAGGTGCTAGGTCATATTGACGCAATGAAGGGTTTCTATCCTGCTTTTTCCGATATTCCTGCTGATCATGCCATCGAACAGACATTGAAGGTGATCGGGGAAGCTGGCGTCGCCATTGAAGTAAATACATCGGGAAGTACAAAAGCAGTCGGTGGCTGGTACCCTTCCGACCGTATCCTTGAGCGGGCGCTGCATTATGGAGTGGATATTTCCTTCGGTTCCGATGCCCATACACCATCCCGAATCGGGGAGGATTTCGATAAAGTGAAAGAGCGGTTGAAGGATATCGGATTCAAAGAAATGGTCTACTTTGTCCAAAAACAAAAAAGGTCGCTGCCATTGTAATGCCCGTTTTTTTGTTTACTTTCATTGGGAAGGGGTATGTATACACCAATAGAGCAAACAAAAAAGTCTAAGGAGTGTTCATAATGGTACAAGCACAAACAGTAGACAAGCACGAAGTGAAAGAGCAGGCAAAAGCAGGCTCCAAACTATTGACTGGCGCAGTCGCTGGAGCTGTTACCGGAGCGGCAATCGTCTTACTCAACAAACAGACACGTCAGAAAGTATTCCAAAATGTCGGCATGGCAAAGGATACAGTTGTCAACTTTGTGAAAGAGACGAAACAAGATCCGCAGGGTACAAAAGAACAAGTGATGTCCAAAGTGCAGGATGCGACAGAGCTTGCCAAGGATGCGGCTAATGACGTCAAGAATGTCTATGACAAGGCGCAAAACGAAATCATGTCTTCTGTCAATGACGTTCAGGAAGACTCCAAATCCGCTCTTGGCACAGTGAAAGAAGTAAAAGACGATTTGAAAAATGCCGGCAGCAAAGCGAAGGAAGCTTCTAGTAAGCTGATGGAAGCAAAACCAGAAAGTGCACCGGATAATCCAATGACAAAGCCAAAGAATGAAGATAATGGTTCTTCGGATGAACCAAAGAACCAGCCGACCAGCAAGACAACTACAACACCCGTTACTAAAACAACACCAGCAACGCCAAACAATAAACAGTCTATCTGAAAAATCGCCTCCAATTTGGAGGCGATTTTTTTAATTGGTGATTTCTTTAATGTATTGTCCGATGTCATTGCTTTGTGAATCAAGGTTCTGAATATCTTCCATGAACTCCACCATCACACGGGATTGCTCTTCAGAGGCAGTGGATACCTCGCCGATACTTAATGTCAGGTTCTCCATATTAGTCCGTATCTCCTGGAGCGACTGCCCGATCGTTCCGACAGCTTCCTTCGTTCCAATGGAAAGTTTGCGTATCTCATCTGCCACCACACCAAAGCCTCTGCCGGCATCACCTGATCGGGCTGCTTCAATGGCTGCATTCAAGCCGAGCAAATTCGTCTGTGTAGAGATATCTTCAATTAACTGAACAACTTTGCTGATTTCCTGAGAGTTGGCATTCGCATGGGATGCTTGACTGTTGATATCGGTACTTGTAGCGGAGAGCTCTTCTGCTTGCGCTGCCACTTGCTGTACTTTTCCTTGCAGGCTGCTTACGATTGCGCGTAATTCATCCAGCTCTACATCTAAAATTTCTTCGTCTTTCAACGTTTTGGTGATCTGGATAACACCGACGACTTCTCCACTTTCGTCACGGATGGGATTGGCGGTGTTTTGCATACCGATGCCAAAGCGTTCTTTTGGAATATGTACTTGTACTTTTTCACCTTGCAACGCTTGAAGCAGCAGGTCATTTTCCTCTGTAAAGGCAAAATCGCCAACCTTGATGCCCAGATCCAAATCTTTAGAAGGAGAGAAATAAACGAATTTTTCCCTATCTGTTACTGTTACAACATTGTTTTCCCCGATATTCTTTTTGATTTCCGGTGCTAAGTGGACCATTGCTTGTACTGTAGGGTGCATGGTATTGATAACCTCCTTAATCTTGGTTCGTTACTTTTTTCATTGTTTCTATGATTTGTTTGCTCTTTTCATCCAAAGCCTGGATATCATCCATGAATTCAACCATGACGACGGACTGTTCCTCGGAGGAAGTGGATACTTCATTGATGCTTAGTGTGAGATTCTCAATGCTGGTACGGATTTCTGTTAGGGATTTACCGATCGTTTGGACGGCTTCCTTTGTGTTATCGGAAAGCTTGCGGATTTCATCTGCTACAACTCCGAAGCCTTTTCCTGCTTCACCTGACCGAGCTGCTTCAATGGCTGCATTCAATCCAAGAAGATTTGTCTGTGTGGATATTTGTTCAATAAGCTGAACCACTTCACCGATTTGGTGTGAATTTTGATTGGCACTGTTCGCTTGCGCATTGATGTCACTGCTTGTAGCGGAAAGCTCTTCTGCTTGGGCAGCTACATGCTGTACTTTTCCTTGAAGGGCATCAATCACTTCATTCAATTTGCTAAGCTCTTTATCCAGCTTAGCTTGATGCTCCAATGTACGGGATAAGGATAATAAGCCTACAATTTCATTAGTCTCCATATCGCGGATCGGAGTTATGGAAGTGACGACTGGTGCGCCAAGTTCTTCATAATCCTCGGTGATGGCAAATACGATTTGTTCCCCTTTGATTGCACGCAGATAAACGTCATGTTCATCCAGTCTTGATTTACCTACTTCAATGCCTAGTGTCAAGATTGTCGATGGGGCATAGTATACAAACTTCTCGGTATCCAGTACGCCCATAGCGGCTGTCGGGCCTAGTGTGTCCTTTATAATAGGGGCAATATTGACTACTGCCTGAATTGTAGAATTCATAAAGCGAGCTCCTCTGCACATGATTTCTCTTTATATCGGTAAGAAGTACCTGGAAGTGAAGCGCTTCACTGCAAAAAGTCCTATTTTGTCATATTTTGTAGAAAAGTTTCCTTGGAATGAATCAAGGGAAAAGCAGGGAAGAACATAATTCGGGAGGGTATCGACATGTACAATGACCTGGAAGGGAAGACTGCAATCGTCACTGGATCTTCCAAAGGAATCGGACGGGCAATTGCAGAACGTTTCGGACAAGAGGGCATGAATGTTGTTGTTAATTATCACGGGGATGAGGATGGTGCTAACCAAGCAGCTGAAAATATTCGTCAAGCAGGTGGGAAAGCAATCGTCATTCAAGCGGATGTATCCAGGAAAGTTGAGGTACAGCATTTGCTGGAGAGGGCATTGGAAGAATTCGGCGGAGTGGACATAATGGTGAACAACTCTGGTTTCAGTAAGCCGGAGCCGTTCCATGAAATGGATGAAGATACATGGAGAAGTGTCATTGATGTGAATCTTACGGGTACCTTCTTTGGCGGGCAAGCGGCCCTCCGTCACATGCTGGATCAGGATATTAAAGGCAGCATCATCAATATATCGAGTGT
The DNA here is from genome assembly GCF_047228925.1 of Terribacillus jepli. Classification (NCBI taxonomy): domain Bacteria; kingdom Bacillati; phylum Bacillota; class Bacilli; order Caryophanales; family Bacillaceae; genus Terribacillus; species Terribacillus jepli. The sequence goes on from NZ_JBFEGH010000009.1 coordinate 52,826, forward strand.
GCATCAGCAGATACCAAAACTGTCGGATAGTCATTACGCAGCATCAAAAGGAGGAATCAAACTTTTGACAGAGACAATGGCTCTTGAATATGCAGCCAATGGCATCCGTGTGAATGCCATTGCTCCAGGAACGATCGCCACAGAGCGAAACAAAGATACAAAACCCGAAAATGAAGTGAAACAGATGAAAAAGATACCGATGCAGTCCTTCGGTAAACCAGAGGAAATTGCAGCTGCAGCGGCATGGCTGGCTTCAGAGGAAGCAAGCTATGTAACAGGCACGACACTCTTCGTCGATGGCGGAATGACGCTGTATCCTTCTCAACTTGAATTGTGATAGGTGACAAAATCGTCACTTCCCTGCTCATAATGTTACCAAAATAACAGGAGTTCGTACTCGTTTCCTTCTATTATAAATGTAAGGAATAGAAAAGGAGAAGGTGGAAATGGAGCAGATCACTTTTGTTGGCGCTATGCTGATGCTGGGGATTACCTTTGTGCTTACGGCTGCCGCTATTTTGTCCAATGGATTGAAAGCATTGTTCGACCTGACAAGCAATTACATGCGAGTAGCTGTTTTCTGTTTTGCCATCTACGTTATCAGTTTTAGTGCCTATCTTGTTATTGCTAACTAAAAAAGCGCCGCCTGTAAGGGCGCTTTTTTAGGGCTTTAAAAATAGGATGCGTAGTATATGACTGTTGCAATCAAGCTGACTAGAGCAAATGAGATGACGCCAAGTATAATAGGAGATACTCGGAAGGTAAACAATCTTATTTCACCGGTCTTATAACCTAGATAACCTTTATTATGGGCATGTGACTGATTGCTCGCATTTCTGTGAACAGTGATAGCAGCCAGATAACGGCGAAAATCACTATGCTTGCCAGTAGTAAAATCTCCATCAATTCCATCTTGAAGATTATGGTTATAAGCCAAATCAATACGAACTCCAAAATGAGTGTCAGACAGATGGTAAGTAGTTTTTTCACTTAATCCCTCTTTCGTCGTATTTGTTTATAAGTTCAATAATCAGATATATAGCTGTTCGAGCTGTTTTAAGTGAGATAAAGCGATTTCATCCACGAGGAACCGTGAGGAATGGAAGGAGAGAAATGTATAGTTTTTTAATTTACTGCTTATTTTATGCTGTTCGTCGTTTAATTACAACTTTTACCTATTGTGATTGTTTTAAAAAAGCGCCTATAGGGGCGCTTTTCATTCGTCTATATGCATTTCCAGATGCGGGTAATCCTTGAAGCCCTGCCAATCCCCGCCCCATTCAAAGCCAAGGTCTTTGGCGATTTCGACTACTTCCATCCAATCGGATTTCCCGTTTTCATTCCCATCGTATTCCATATCCCAAATGACATTTCCCGGTTCCGGCTCCAAGGCGAAGTCGATGGCAAGTCCATAATTATGCATGGATTCTCCACCCTGGACATTGGTGACGATCTGTCCATCTGTTGTCCGTCCTTGGGCGTACAGCTTGTCTTGTTCTTCTTTGGAACGATAGTCATCTGTTATGATGATGGGAATTCCGATATCAGCAGATTTTTCGACTAGTTCATACATGTTTTTTTCCACTGTGGGATGGAGGCCGGTGATGCCTTTAGCATCCATGGAATCAGCAGGGGTGGATTGATTTGGCGGAAGCTGCTCTATATGCAAAAAGCCGAATAGGATCAACGCTGCAACTGTCATAAGCAAAGTAGTTACTATAATCCTTTTCCAGTGCAAATTCTATTCTCCTTTTGAAATCTCGTATACTATATTTCTAGCATAGCCCAACGGGGAGCGGATTGCACGTTTTGATGAGGATTTTTGATAGGAAAGATAGGAGATTTAAGGAAAGGGGGAGGAAGCGGTCATGATCAGCTTGTCTGGACTTGTCTCATCATGCGCTTCTCGATGCTTGCGTCCAATTTGCGGATACGTTTCAGTGCTTCCTGCTGAGCAATCGTCTTGTAATGATGTGCGCCGCCAGCTTCTTCATCGGCCGTATCTGCTTCGGCTACAACTTGCTGTAATGGATCAAGCTTCAAGTTATGCTCTGGCAAGTACGAGTCAGTATGCAAAAGGATAGCCAAGGAAATCGCTTTAGCTGCCTGCGGATCTTCACCTAAACGGATCAATAATTTGTGGGCGCGTGCAGCCCCCTTGATGGCATGGATATCATTTTGTTTATAAAGATCATAGTCCCATTTTCCATCACGATACCATTCGTAATGACCAATATCATGCAGCAATGCCGCTTTGACTGCCATGTCTGGATCGACTTGTTCCCTGTCACTGATGACCAAGGCTTTCTCTGCTACCGAGATTGCATGGGCCTGCCCGGAGCGTCCGAGGTATTTCAATGCGATAGGATGCGTGTAGATCTGTTCTAATGTTACTCTTCTCATTTTGTATCTCCTTCCTTTGTAAAAGTATATTGTTCAAGATATTAACACGTCGGGCTGAAGACTGCAAGTGAAAAAAGTTGAGTTCCATGTATATGGAATAACCGTTTGTACTAAAACTAAAACAAAATAGCTGAGCATATGTTGAGCATAAGGGGCTGTGTTGCATTCAATGTATGCTATGCTAAAATTATTGTTACCATAAACTACTACATATAAATATCACAAAGAAGGAAGAGACAGCATGAAAGAATATGTAAGTCTGTTACGTCAGGGAAGTAAATCAGCCGCATTGGCTGCAATGGTCAATCTGGTTATTGCTCTTGTAAAAGGAGGAGCTTTCCTGCTGACGGGGAATGTGGCAATGTTCGCGGAAACGATGCACAGTTTCGGTGATGCTGCTAACCAGCTATTCGTCTATGTTGGATCAGCGCTCAGCAAGAAAGCCCCGACGGAGCGGTTCCCGGGAGGGTTTGGCAGGGCAGTCAACTTAGTGCTCCTGGGAGCTGTCCTGATTGTCGGGATTCTTGCTTATGAAACGATCCGTGAGGGAATTACGCACCTGGCCCATCCATCGGAATCAGAAGGGCTATGGATCAGTATCACAGTACTCGCACTCGGCTGTATTCTTGAAGGATATGTACTGCTGAAAGCGATGCGTGAGATTGCCCATGAGAGCGAATCGGGTGCAAAGGGACTTGCAGTCATTCCTATGAGCTTTGTACATGTGAAACGAGCGAAACCTGCCACAAAGCTGGTTTTCATGGAAGACTTGGTAGCAACCAGCGGGGGATTGATCGCCATCGTCGCCATCCTGATTGCTGCGTATACACCGTTTTACCAAGCAGAAGGCATCGCTTCCATCATTATAGGTGCCATGATGTTTTTAGTGGTGGGACGTGTTTTCCTTGATAATGCTGCAGGTGTCATCGGGGAAGCTGACGAAGAGATGGCCGACAAAATAGGGAATATTCTTTTTGCAGATAAAGACGTGAAGGATGTCCAGGAAATGACCGTGGTAAAGGAAGGGGAGTCCTTCCACGTTGAAGCAAAACTGGAGATCGATCCGACGCTTACAGTAGCTGCTGCTGATGACATCAAGGACCGTCTGGAAGCTCAGTTAATGGGGCATAGAGGTGTCACGGATGTCATTATCGAATTTGATGAAGATGATAAAACACAAGCGTGGAAAAGCAAAGAATAAGGAAGCTGCATCTGCAGCTTCCTTATTTCATTTAAGATGACATATAGTCTCCGCCATTTACGTGGATGAATTGTCCGGTAATATAGGCTGCTTCATCAGAAGCGAGCAGCACATAGCTTCCGATTAGATCAACAGGCTGGCCGGGTCTGCCAAGGGGTGTCTGGGTACCGAAGCTTTCCAGGGTCTCTTGCGGCATGGTAGCCGGAATGAGCGGTGTCCAAATCGGTCCGGGAGCTACACCATTCACGCGTATTCCTTTGGAAGCCAAGCCTTTTGCAAGTGAGCGAGTAAATGCGACGATGGCTCCCTTGGTCGATGTATAATCGATCAATGTCGGATTGCCGATATACGGCGTGACGGATGATGTATTGATGATACAGTTGCCTTTGCCAAGATGCGGCAGAGCGGCTCGTGTCAGGTAGAAATAGCTGAAGAAATTGGTACGGAATGTACGCTCTAACTGTTCAGGCATAATATCGGTCAAATCATTCTGAACTTCCTGACGTGCAGCATTGTTTACGAGGATATCAAGCTTATTGAAGTCCTGTACAACATTATCAATCAGATTATCACAAAACACAGCATCGCTAATGTCTCCTGGATAGAGAACGCATTTGACACCTTCTTGCTCGATGCGTTTCTTTGCATAGTCCGCATCCTTTTGTTCATCTAAATAAGAAATCGCAATATCAGCACCTTCTTTTGCATACGCGATAGCAACAGCACGTCCGATACCGCTGTCTCCTCCTGTGATCAAAGCCACCTTGCCACGCAGTTTTCCGCTTCCCTTCCAGTGCTCGAATTCCTCAATCGGGAGGGGGTCCATTTCATGTTGGCTACCTGGCTGCCTGGTTTGTTGTCTCCCGGGATTGCCCTCTTTCATGAATTCATATAAATCCATCTTTTCTCTGCCTCCTTCTGTTCCATAAATGAAGTTATTGACAAAAACGGGATGTTCTAAAACGCATGGTGAGTGAATAAGTTCCTTTGAATGGGTTTTTTTCGGCAGGGAATTGAGCTAGAATAGACGAAAGAAGAAATGGAAAGGAGATGTTTGCGATGCGAGCTTATGAAGACTACATTGCAGAGCTTTTCGCTTTTGACGATCCATTCTTTCGTTCAACAGATCTTGATTTTGATATAGATGTCCAGCGTATGGAAAAGACGATGGAGGATATGAAAGCATATCTGAATACGAAGCCCGCGGAGAACTGATTCGCGGGTTTTATTTTTCGGCTTTTATCAGGCGATTGGTTTATACTAGAGAAAGAGAGCATGATACATAAATAGATTACGTTCCAGCTTGAGAGGGAAAAGAGTACTATCATCATTCATCGAGGAGGCAAAATCATGTCCAATCAAACAAGAATCATCAAAGAGCTGCAAGTAAAACCAACAATTGACGCTAAGCAGGAAATCCGCAGCCGAATCGACTTCCTGAAGGAATATTTGCTTAAGACCGGTGCTAAAGGTTTCGTTCTCGGTATCAGCGGAGGGCAGGATTCCACATTGGCAGGACGCCTTGCGCAGCTGGCAATTGAAGAATTGAAAAACGAAGGCAAGGATGTGACCTTTGCTGCAGTGCGCTTGCCATATGGGGAGCAAGCGGATGAAGAAGATGCACAGCTGGCATTGAAATTCATCGATCCGGCCGAGTCTTATGTATACAATATCAAGGAGCCTGTAATCAAAGCTGCTGATGCTTACGAAGATGCTGCAGGCGAAAAGCTTGCTGATTACCATAAAGGCAATATCAAAGCAAGGATGCGTATGATTGCCCAATACGCAATCGGGGGTCAGAAGGGTTTACTTGTCATCGGTACAGACCATGCAGCGGAAGCAATCACTGGCTTCTTCACGAAATACGGAGATGGCGGAGCAGATGTTCTGCCGCTCAGCGGTCTGAACAAACGTCAAGGCAAGCTGCTGCTGATAGAACTCGGTGCCCCGGAACGTTTATATGAGAAATTACCAACTGCCGACTTGCTCGATGAAAAGCCAGGACAAGCAGATGAAGCGGAGCTTGGGTTGAAATACGAGGATATCGATGATTATCTCGAAGGGAAAATCATCGACGAGGATACAGCAAAAATGCTTGAAGATCGTTATTTCAAAACAACACATAAACGTCAGCAGCCAGCATCCATACATGATGACTGGTGGAAAGAACTGTAATGATGAACGAGACTCCATGCGGGGTCTCGTTTTGTTTTAGGATGACCATACTTGAAAAAGATAGATGGATGCGCAAAAATGGTACTAGCCAAAGGAGGGATACATACGATGCTCAAGGAATTCAAAGAGTTTGCGTTACGCGGAAACGTCGTGGACTTGGCTGTAGCCGTAGTGATCGGAGCTGCGTTCAGTGCCATCACGACTTCGCTCGTCAACGATATCATCATGCCGCTTATCGGTATCATCACAGGCGGGCACGATTTTAGCGGGCTTCAGTTCACTGTTGGCAATGCTGTAGTGAAGTATGGTGCATTCATTCAAACTGTGATCAATTTCTTTTTGATTGCTGCAGCGTTGTTCATGGTCGTCAAAGTAATGAATAAGCTGAAGCGTAAGCAGCCGGAGACAGAAGAAATAGTCGAGGAACTGACCGTGGAACAGGAGCTGCTCACGGAAATTCGCGATTTATTGAAAAAAGAAGAGAAATTGAAGGATCAGATATGAGTCTGATCCTTTTTGATTATTTTCTGAGCGGTTCGGGAATGCAAGGAACAGCTCCCTCGTAATCTGCTATAATCTGGATTATGAGGAGATGAGACAGCATGTCAGTTTTACGTTCATTGCATCCTTTTAGCTGGACGATCATCATCGGAACGGTGTTCGGCAGGATGGCCACTAGTATGAGTATTCCTTTTTTAGCAATTTATTTAACGCAGGAGAAGGGAGCGTCTGCTGGATTTACAGGATTGATCATTGCCATCAGTTCTTTGGTCGGCATTCTATCCAGCTTTTACGGCGGGTACTTTTCTGATCGATTCGGCAGAAAGAAAATCATCGCTATCAGTATATTTGGCTGGTGTGGCGTTTTCGTAGGATTTGCACTGGCGGATGCCATCTGGGTATTCTTCGTTATGAATGCGCTGAATGGATTATGCCGTTCATTATTCGAACCTACATCCAAAGCTCTTTTGTCGGATGTGACTGATCAAAAAAATCGATTGCTCGTTTTCAATCTGCGCTATACGGCAATTAATATAGGAGTCGTATTCGGACCGCTCCTAGGTTTGTACTTCGGTTCTGCTTCTTCGACAGCGCCATTCTTGATAGCTGCTTTCGTGTATTTTGTATATGGACTTGTTTTGATCTTTCAATTCTTACGTGTCAAAGTGGAAGAAACAGCTGCCGCCGCAAACAGGATCAGCGTCCGCGAAGCATTTCATGTAACGCGAAAGGATACTTTATTTATGTTCCTGCTGATCGGGGTCACGATCAGTGTGTTCGGGTATTCACACTTCAGTGCCACTTTGCCGCAATTTTTCGCAGCTACGCCTACGATAGAAGATGGGGCTAAAGTTTTCAGCATGATGCTCACGTTGAATGCTCTAACAGTCCTGGTTGTGCAATATCCGATAGTGGCTGTGGCGAAACGGTATTCGCTTGTTTTGTCCTTGATGCTTGGGAACGTACTGATTGCCATCAGTTTGCTGAGTATGGCATTCTTGCATAATATCATCTGGATTGCAGCTGCCGTCATATTGTTCACGATCGGTGAAGTGCTGTTATTCTCGATGTCGGATATGTTCATCGATGAGATTGCCAATCCTGATATGAAGGGGACATATTTTGGGGCAATGGGATTCACAGGTTTTGGAAGTTTGGCAGGTCCGCTGATTGGAGGCATGCTGCTGGATCATTTCGGTGCTTTCCATCCGATTCCGATATTTTCCATCATAGCCCTTCTCGTCATCATCGGTGCCCCATTCTTATTCCAAGTTTGGGTAATGCTAAAAGGGAAGGAGCAAAAACCGAAACCTCTTTTGAAAAAGGAGCATGTTAAATGACAAGTTATCCACCGCTGCCACAGTCATTCTTTGAGCAGCCCACATTGGAGCTGGCTCCAAGTTTGCTGGGTTGTCTGCTCGTACATGAAACGCCGGAAGGGATCACCTCCGGATATATTGTAGAGACCGAAGCATACCGGGGAGCACTCGACCGTGCTGCGCATAGCTTCAATAATCGCCGAACGAAACGGACGGAGATCATGTTCCATGCCCCGGGTCATATCTATACCTACACGATGCATCGGCAAGTGCTGCTCAATGTCGTCAGTGCTGATTCCGAGATACCGGAAGCGGTTCTCATCCGGGCACTTGAACCGAAGGAAGGCATTGGACTCATGGAAACACGCAGACCTGGACGAAAGCAGAGGGAATTGACGAATGGTCCAGGTAAGCTGTGTCAGGCGATGGGGATCATGCAATCGCATTACGGCGGTCATTTCACCAACCCGCCATTATATATCACACAAGGTTACACACCGGAGCAAGTGGAGATAGGACCAAGAATCGGAATCCCGAATGCACAGGAAGCCCGGGATTTTCCTTGGCGTTTCTGGGTGCACGGAAATAGGTATGTTTCCAAGTGAGTCCCTTTTTAAAACGGCTCGAATCATGTAAAATGAAAACATCATGTCCGGTATTAGCCGGCAATGCAAAAAGGAGAGATAGGCAGTGGGTAAAGTACTCGTCTTCGGACATAAAAACCCGGATACAGATGCGGTTACATCCGCAATTGCATACGCACATTTGAAAAATAAACTAGGTATGGAAGCAGAAGCAGTCCGCCTTGGGGAATTGAATGAAGAAACGGAATTTGCTTTGAGCGCTTTCGGTTTGGAAGCTCCCCGGATGATCGAGGCAATCGATGGAGATGCAGAGCAAGTCATCCTAGTCGATCATAATGAAAAACAGCAAAGTGTATCAGATATCGATACTGTCTCTGTCATTGAAGTGGTCGACCACCATCGTATCGCGAACTTCGAAACGGCGGATCCGCTTTACTATCGTGCAGAGCCAGTCGGCTGTACAGCTACCATCATCAAAAAAATCTATAAAGAACATGATGTGGAGATTCCGAAAGAAATCGCAGGTGCTATGCTGAGTGCGATCATCTCTGACTCCTTATTGTTCAAATCTCCTACTTGCACGGAACAGGATGTCAAGGCGGCGAAGGAACTTGCAGAGATTGCTGGTGTCGATGTAAATACATACGGCTTGGATATGCTGAAAGCAGGTGCCGATGTCAGCAAGAAAACAGCAGACGAATTGATCACACTTGATGCAAAAGAATTCCAGATGGGAGATGCAACAGTGGAAATCGCCCAGGTCAATGTCGTCGATGAACAGGATGTTCTTGTCCGCCAAGCTGAAGTGGAAGCAGCAATGAAGCAGAAGATCACGGATAAAGGGTTGAAGCTGTATCTGTTCGCCATCACGAATATCCTGACTAATGATTCCACAGCAATTGCAATCGGAGCGGATACACAAGCTGTCGAAAAAGCGTTCAACGTGACACTATCCAACAATACGGCAACACTTAAAGGTGTCGTATCCCGTAAGAAACAAATCGTACCAGTTCTGACTGAAGTCATGAATGGCTAATAATATCCGAGCAGGCGTCCAAAGGCCTGCTCATTTTATTTGCTGTCAGCCTGTACAAAATGCTAAAGTGGATATACACCCGCATAGGAAACAACCTCGCATCATCTTCTTCCAATCAAGAACTCTGTTTTTTCTGCAGTGGCAAAGGATGCTTTTTCTCTGAATGAGGGAATAGGTATGCAACCCGCTGACTTATTTTTCAGAATAAAAGGGAGGCTTTTCGGGATGAAATATACAGCTATACCAGGAATTGAGCGCCCGCTCTCAAAATTGATCCTGGGAACGACAAAATTCTTCGAAGAAAAAAGACAAGATGTATTCGCTGTTCTGGACGCCTTCTTGAAGGCAGGTGGCAATACGATAGATACCGGTCCGAAATACGCAAAATACCAGGCGGAAAAATTAATCGGACAATGGATGCAGGAGCGCGATACCCGCAAAGACGTCATCCTCATTTCAAAAGGCGGCCATTATCATATTGATCGGGATGGGACACATCATCCAGAGATGAAGCGTGTAGATCCGGTCGAGATCACAAAGGATCTTCATGACAGCTTGGAGAACTTGCAGACTGATTTTATTGATATTTATCTCATACATCGAGATGATCGGAGTGTACCTGTTCAAGTACTGATGGATATGCTGCATGAGCATCAAAAGGACGGCAAAATAGGCGTATATGGAGTGTCCAACTGGGAGCCTGATCGTATCGAGGAAGCCAATGCCTATGCCGATAGCAAAGGATATGACAGGCTGATGGTGAACAGCCCGAATCTTAGCCTTGCACAGCTGAATGAAGTACGGTGGGCAGAGACGGTGGCGCTGGATGATGAATACCTTGCTTGGCATCGCCGTACGGGGATGCCGGTCATTTCCTGGGCTGCTCAGGCAGGAGGATTCTTCACTGGTACATATGACCGAAACCATGTGACGGATGAAGAAGTTGCTCGCGTCTATTACAATGATGACAACTGGGAACGATTTGATCGTGCTGCCGAAATAGCCAATAAAAAGGGCGTGACAGCGAACCAGATTGCGGTCGCTTATGTCCTGCATCAAGCCTTTCCGACATGCGCCATTGTTGGCTGTAAAAATGTACAGCGGCTTGAGGAAGCACTCCCGGCAATCGATATCGAATTGACTGTCGAGGAAGTGAAGTGGCTGAATCTGGAGCTGGAGGATGCCAAAGTTGAATAGGGTATTTCTCTCTTACGATTTTTTGACTTATCGTATACAATAGAACATATTACAAAGTATACGGTATGAAAGAGAGGAGTCTTAGTGTGCGGACAATGAGCAGGCAGCATATACCCGTGCGGGCGAAAAACATCGTCCTGATCGGATTCATGGGTGTCGGGAAAACGACAATCGGCAAGCTGGTGGCCGATAAACTATATAGGGACTTCATCGATATCGATATTGAAATCGAACGCCGTCAAGGCATGACGATACCGGATATATTCGCTCAGCATGGAGAAGGATATTTCCGGGAGATTGAACGGGATACAGTCCTCGATATTTGTGATAATAAACAATGTAACATCGTTTCCCTCGGCGGCGGTGCGTTCAAACAGGAAGCCATCAGGGAGAAATGTCTCGACAGCTGTCTTGTGCTATTTCTGGATTTAAGCTGGGACCGATGGAAGGAACGTATGGATCTGCTGATCGAAAATCGTCCTGTACTGCATAATAAGACGGTGGACGAAGTGCAGCAGATTTTCGATGAACGGCAGGCGATTTATGCAGAACATAATGCGCGCGTTACAACTGATAATCTGAATCCGGAAGAAGTTGCGGATTACATCGTAGAAATATTGAAACTTGGATGGGAACTTCATCAGCCGCTATCCTGATCAATGCCTTGATCAAAGAGCTATTGCAATAATACTTGTTGTAATAGCTCTTTTTAACCGGAATAATTGTCCTAATTATCAAATAATTATAGGTCCTATCTGCTTATTTCCGCGGCTTCATGTTTTCAAAAATAGAAAGCAGGGTAGAGAAACTTACGATTTCAAAGGAGGATGAACGTCTTGCATCACAAAGATACAATCCATGTTGTTTCCAGTGCGGATGATAATTATGCTCACCATCTTGGTGTGATGCTGGCATCACTGCTTACAAATGTCAATCGAAACAGACGAATCATGCTATATGTAATCGACGGAGGAATTACCAAGCCGAACAAGCGGATGCTGATGAAGACGACGATGCAATTCGGTGTTCCGATTCGTTTCCTCACCATAGATACCGAATCATATAAGAATGCAACAGAAAGCAGATATATCAATAAAACGGCTTACTACCGCATTTCGATTCCAGAAGTCATTACAGATCCAAAGGTAGATCGGGTCATTTATATCGACTGCGATACATTAATACTGAAAGATATCGCTGAGCTGCATGATATGGATTTGGATGGCGAATTGATGGCGGCGGTAGAAGATGCTGGCCAGCTGCAGCGACTGGAGAAGATGAATATTACAGCGGAAGGTAAGTACTTCAATTCCGGCATGATGGTCATTGACATGGAGGGCTGGCGTAAACGGAACATCTCGAAAAAGGTGCTTGAATTCATTGATGAAAACAATGATCCAGACTTCCTTTACTTACATGATCAAGATGCATTGAATGCAATCCTTTGGGATAAGTGGAAGCCAATCCATCCACGATGGAATGCGCAATCCTTCATCATACTCAAGACCAAGACGCCGACGGAGCTGGCAGAACGGAAACGCTACAAGGAAGCGCGTCAATCACCGGCCATCGTTCATTTCACCGGTGCAAATAAACCATGGAATTCTGATGTCGGACATCCATTTGCGCCGCTTTATTTCGAATTCCTGCAGCAGACACCGTGGAAAGTACTTCCGGGACAAAAGGAACAGGAAGTATATGCAGACTAAGACACAGCTGGGATGGCTGTGTCTTTTTTATTTGCTATAATACAGGAAACAGCAAAAAGGGCGGATCAGAATGGTTCAAGAGAAAAAGAAGCTATTGGGGAAAACACGCAGAAAATGGCTGCTGGAAAAGCTGCAGAAAGCAGAAGGTCCACTCAAGGGGAGTGAATTGGCCAAAGAAGCAAATGTCAGCAGGCAAGTGATCGTAGGCGATGTTACACTGCTGAAAGCTGAGCAGCATCCGATCATTGCTACGAGTGAGGGATATATACTGCAGCAGCAGCTTGTTTATTCAGTGGAAAGAATCGTAGCATGTCAGCATGCACCAGAACGGACAGAAGAGGAGCTGGAATTGCTCGTGGATTTAGGTGTGACAGTGAAGGATGTCCGGGTGGAGCATCCGGTTTACGGGCAGATAACGGCTTCCATCATGGTTTCCAGCCGCAGGGAAGTCAAAAAGTTCATTGAAAGGATAACAAACAGCAGAGCGGGTTATTTATCAGAATTGACGGAGGGCATTCATCTTCATACATTAGCGGCAGACGATGAATCGATAATGGAAGAAGCAATCGAATTGCTGAGGGAGCGCGAATTTCTTGTGCCAGAATGGGATTGACTAAACAGTCAATCCCACCTTTCTTTCACTCATTGCCCATAGCTGTTTGGCTAATTCATCATTATCCGCCTGCCCCTTTACTTCCTGTATCCGTCGTTTATAAAAATATCCGCCGGATACATGCTGCACCTCGGGACTTTCGGCTAAATATAAAGCAGTATCTGCCCCTTCGGCAGGTGATTGGAAAAATGGACGGAGCAGCTGATGGACTTTTTTTCCGAAACCGGACTGTCTGTCCACCCCGAGACTCGTGCTGACCGCTCCTGGATGTACAGCATTCACCGTGGTGTTTGAATGATGCAGCCGCAAGGAGAGCTCCTTTGTGAACAAAAGGTTAGCAAGCTTGCTGTGCCCGTAATTTTGCCATGGCGTAAAAGATTCTGTTCCTCCTAAATCATCAAGGTTGATTTTTCCGATTTTATAGGCACCAGAGGATACAACGACAATGCGTCCCTGGATTGCTGATTTGATCAGTTCCAACAGCAAATTGGTCAGCAGGAAGTGTCCGAAGTGATTCACTCCCATCATCATCTCCAAGCCATCAGCAGTGTATTGTTTTTTTGTTGTGACGACGCCGGCATTGTTGATGAGAATATCGATAACAGGATACTGTGTTTTCAATGCTTCTGCACAGGCACGAATACTGGAGAATGACGCGAGATCGCATACGTACAGATGGATATTGTCTGTACCACTGCGTTCTTTTGCCTCTTCCAATGCTTGCAAACCACGCTCTTCAGAACGACAGAGCATGCATACTGTATGACCTCTCCTGGCTAAAGATACCGTTGTGGCAAAACCCATGCCGGAATTCGCTCCGGTAATCACGACTGTTTTCTGCATGTGTACACCACTCTCCTTATTATTCTGGACGTTTCAAAGTAAATTGATCACCCAGCTTACTATAATCATTGCCTGCCAAGCGGCTGATCGGCTGGATTGCTTTTGCATCCAGGTAGCCGGTACTTTCATCGTAAACCTCCGGTGAAAGATGGTAGCCTGCCACCTTTGCGAGTAATAAGTCGGCTGTAATAGCTCCTTCTTCATCTTTTATTTCGATATGATCATATAACGTGCATTCCATACGAATGGACGCTTCTTTAATGCCGGGAACCGAGATATAGGTGCTCGTTGCAAGCGTCAAATTGGTGTGAACAAGCTCACTTTCTTCAGCGGGTAAGGTAGCTGCTGTTTTGTTCAAGTCCTCGACAATCGGCTCGGTGCTGATATGGACGACAAGTTCCTTGGAGCGAATGGCATGACGTGCTGTGTCCTTCTGTCTGCCATCTGTACGCTGTATCGAAATACTGATCAGCGGCGGTGTTGCACTAACGATCGAAAAATAGCTGAAAGGAGCAGCATTCACGATATCTGATTCCGCTGACTGGGTTGTGACGAAAGCTACCGGTCTTGGAATGATGCTGCCTGTGAGTAGTTTATAATGTGTCTTGGCTGAGAGATCATTTGCATGGAATGTATACAAGTTTTTTTCCCCTTTCTGTCAGGCTATCATATGAATTTTACATGCATTTAACAGTTCTATTGCCTTTTAAAAATATTCTTAAGCATGGAAGAAAAAGAATGATCTGTTTTTTCGGTGTTTTCCGGTGGAGCTTCTTCTTCCTCCAAGAAGATTTCTTGCTTATCTATCGCATGGTCGACATGCAGAACGAGCGCAATATCCACATCAATTCCCTGATTGGTAACGGATGTGTATGGGATGCGGTAGGATGACGCGAGTGCTTTATATGGCTTGAAAAAACGTATATTCACTTCTCCCGATAAGCGCAAGGACGCATCCGGATAACTTTTCATTGCCGTTTCCAGCTGTTTCAGACCTTTTTGCTGAACGACCTCACCCTCAGTCATTGCCAGGATGGTCCGCTCCCGGAGGGTTCCCAGGTACTCTTTCCTCTCACTTGCTTTTGTTTCTTTAATTCCATATATACCCTCATTGAGGTAATCATCTATATTCTTTTTCAAGACACTTCATCTCCAATTCGGTATTTCCAATTCATGGCGTTAGCTTTACAATAAAAGTAAAACAGGGGGCGAGCCATTAGTGACGACATTGCAACTCGATAATCTCAGCAAGACTTCCCATAATACAATGATCCTGCCACCAATCGATATAGAGCTGAAAGCAGGGGAGTGTTATGTGATTCGCTGTAATAAAGTGATTGGGAGTCAGCTGCTTAAAATAATTAACAAAATAGAAAACCCTTCTACCGGTAGTGTACTACTATTCGGTGAAAATATCGAAAACCTGCGTTCCGTGAATGATCGGATTGGCTTTCTTTATCTTGACGATGCAACGTATACGAGGATGAAAGTAAGGGATTATCTCGCTTTCTTTCGAAAACTATATGGCAGTAAGATCGATTTAGAAGAAGTGATTCAGCAAATCGGCTTGCGTGAGCGGCAAAGTACAAAAATCAGCAAATTGACATTTTCGCAGGTACGCCGCCTGCAAATCGGCAGACTGCTTGTGCAGGATCAGCCGATTTTGATTATGGAAGAACCCGAACAGAATGTTGATCTGGAAACCAGCTTGATCATTCATCGTATTATTGAAGAGCTGAGAAAGAAAGGTAAAACGATGCTCATTACTACTATAGACTTGGAAAATGCGTTAGCGCTGACCAATCATGTCTATTCTTTGACAGATAAGAGCTGTAAACGGATAGCTGTTGAGGAAGAAAATGAAGAAGATGCTGAGAGCGAAGAAGTGGTTCAGCCAGTCAAATTAGAAAAGATACCGGCGAAAATCGATGATAAGATCATTTTATTCAACCCGTTTGATATTAACTTTATCGAGAGCAGTGAAGGAGTGGCGCAGCTTCATCTTCAAGATGGAGTCTATCCATGTACATATACGCTTCAGGAATTAGAGGAGCGGTTGAGGGCTTTTGGCTTCTTCCGCTGTCACCGTTCCTATCTTGTGAATCTGCAGCAGGTGAAGGAAGTGGTGACCTGGACGCGGAATAGCTTCAGTTTGATCTTGGATGACCATTCGCGCAGCTCAGTCCCATTATCAAAGAACCGCTTCGAGGAATTGAAGGGAATGCTCGGCTTGTAACCTGCTCCATTCACATGGAAATTTGCATTATTCAGGGCCCCAATTGCTCCATTCAACCTTTTTAGGTGCTATTAAGCCTGATTTTACAGCGTTTTTTCGCGAATGACAGTAAGCTAGGGTTATCAACCGTTACGCACGGAAAGGAGCAGCACAATATGGAATACGCATTGCAGGTAAAGGATTTGTCCAAGATATTCGGACAGCAGCGTGCGCTGCAGCAAGTCTCATTCAATGTAAAAAAAGGAGAAATCTTTGGTTTTCTGGGACCGAGTGGCTCAGGGAAGACAACTACTGTCAAGATCCTCACTGGTCAACTTCTGCAAACTGCTGGCGAAGTTAATATACTGGGAAAACCAGCTTCTAAAATGAAAGATGTTGATTTGGGAAGAATAGGTATCTTGACGGATAACAGTGGGTTGTATGAACGGATGACTGTACAGCAAAATCTAGATTTCTATGCAAAGTTATATGGTGTTGCTGCAGGAAGAGTGGAAGAGGTACTGCAGATGGTAGGTTTGGCAGAAGATAAGAAGAAGCCGGTGAAAAAACTGTCAAAGGGTATGAAGCAGCGCGTACTTCTTGCTAGAGCAGTATTGCACAAGCCTGAAGTCCTCTTTCTTGATGAACCAACCTCAGCCTTGGATCCGGGAAATGTTCAGAAAATGCATGATCTTCTGCGGAATCTGAATCAGGAAGGAACAACGATTTTCCTGACAACGCACAATATGGAGGAAGCCTCGCAGCTTTGTGATCGGGTGGCATTCCTGCATGAAGGCCAAATCCGGGAAATGGATGCACCGAAGCAGCTCCAGCGCAAGTATGCAAAGAATACAATACATCTAGTACTGAAAGATGGACGTGAAGAGACAATTGGGAATGACGCAGTTGGTGCTGATCGCCTTTATCGGTACATGCAGGCAGAGGAAGTTTTGGTTATACACTCCGATCAGCCGACTCTGGGAGATATTTTCATTGAAGTGACAGGGAGGAAATTAGCATGAATACGGCTCGTTTATCCGCAATGCTTGTAAAAGAATACCATGATTTGAAATCAAATGTTTCGATACTTTCCATTTTGGTATTGCCGATATTTTTGGCTGTCCTGTATAGTCGGATGGATGGATCGCAGGACTTTTCGATTGCTTTCATTTTTGTAATCAATGTTGCGTTTATCACGATGTATGTACAGTCGATATTGCTGGCGGAGGAGAAAGAAAAGAACACCCTGCAGGTTTTATTACTTTCACCAGCAAGCACTACAGAAATCATGGCTGGTAAGAGTATTATCTCTGTTATCTTGACTATTATCATGTTCGTTGTATCCATATTGATTATGGGCGTAAGTATTGAAAGTCCGTTGATGTTGTCTATCGTACTGCTCATCGGTACAATTCTTTTCGCTGCTTTAGGCACTTTGGTAGGCTTGCTTAGTGAAAATATGGTTCAGATTACAGTATATATACTACCGCTCAGTTTCTTATTTGGTTTCAGTCCTATGATTGAGATGTTTTTCCCAGATGGTGTAATAGCAGATATCTTAAGCTATACGCCTGGCAGTTATATGATGGAAGCGTGTCTCGGAGCAATAAATGGCGATGCATTTTCCTCTTATCAGGAAGCTGTCATCTGGCTTGCAGGATGGATGATAGTCGCATTGGCAGTAACTTTGATCGTCTTCAAAAAGAAAAGCTTATCCAAATAAATAAGCCGCCCGATATGGGCGGCATTTTCATTTAACTGCTGCGTGTACGCAAATCCTCTTCGATTTGTTCCAAGCTCTTCCCGCGTGTCTCGGTCGTGAAGAACTTCACGAACAGGAAGGCAAGGATGCCGATCACGGCGAAAATATAGAATAGGTAACTGATACCGATTGCTCTTAACAAAATCGGGAATAGCAGGGATACAATCAAGTTGGCGCCATGCAGCGCGAATGTAGCTACACCTGTTCCGATTCCGCGGACACTTGTCGGGAATAGTTCTGGAAGCATGATCCAGACGACAGGTCCCCAAGTTGTCGAGAAAGAGATGATGAAAGTGCCGAGGCAAACGATGATTGCCCATGTAGCAGCTGTTGAATCAGGTGCAAGCAAGTTTATGGTGGAAAGGACGATCAAGCTGGCAACCATACCGATATTACCTGCCATAAGCAAAGTCTTACGGTTGATTTTGTCGACAAATCGGATGGCGATTATCGTCATCAATACGTTCACTGCCCCGATACCGACAGTACCAAGAATGGCAGCGGTATCTGCAAATCCGGCATTCTCCAGTGTTATAGGCGTGTAATAGATGATTGTATTGATACCGATGAATTGCTGGAAGAAGGCAATTCCCACTCCGGCAATCAATGCAGGACGAACCCAGCTGGAAAGCAGTTCCTTCATACCCCCTTCCTCTTCTTTTGCTGCTTTATTAACTTCGGAGATTTCTTCATTGATAGAAGCATCTTCGCCCCGCACACGTCTCAGGATAGCACGGGCTTGTTCTTCTTTTCCTACTGTCAGGAGCCAACGCGGGCTTTCAGGCATGAAAATCATTCCGATGATCAAGATGACTGCTGGAATGACAGCTAGTCCAAGCATCCAGCGCCATGCGCCTGCATCGGACAGAGCATAGTTCACAAGGTACGAAGATAGAATACCGATTGTAATGAGCAGTTGATTCAATGAAGCGAGAGAGCCGCGCTTTTCTTTTGGAGCAAGTTCGGATAAGTATAGTGGTACAATGGTAGTGGAACATCCGACGGCTAACCCAAGAATGACACGAGCAATAACCATCATCGTTACATTGACAGCCAGTCCGGCAGCAAGTGCACCGATAAGGAATAGGATACCAGCACTGATTATCGTCTTTTTACGTCCGATTTTATCTGTGACTCTTCCTGTGATTGCGGCACTGATGATGGCGCCGACTAGAAGGGAACTGACGACCAAGCCTTCTGTAAAGGAAGTGAGGCCAAGATCTTCATCGATGTACAGCAACGCACCAGAAATGACTCCAGTATCATAGCCATAAAGCAAGCCGCCTAATGCACCAAAAAAATACAATAAACTGCTTGATTGCTTTTTCTGCATATTTTGCTACCTCCTAAGTTGTGCGATAATTATGTTATAATATGTAAGCCTTTTCCTCTTTCGTTATAAGATGAAACCTTTTCACCTGCTCTCGATTGAAAAGTCCCACAATAAACCATTATAATTTAATAATGGCAGAAATGACTACATAAAAATATTATTATTAGGAGGATTTTACTTGGCTAAAAATATGATTGCGATCGATTTGGATGGAACATTACTGAATACCGAGAGTCAAATCCCCGAAGAAAATAAAGCCGCAATCAAGCGTGCCATCGATGCTGATATGCTGGTTGCCATCAGTACCGGCCGTGCGACATTCGATGTGAAATCCCTTGTAGGTGATGATTTGGATATCCCGATCATCGCATCCAATGGCGGCACGATTCACGATGTAGGTTATAAATTACTTAATAAGATTACCTTTGAAAAAGAATTGGCAAAGGAAATTGCGAATTTTCTTGTAGAGCAGGATATCTATTTTGAAGTGTATACAGAAACGGAGCTGCTTTCCCCATATAATGGGGAGGAGAAGCTGAAAGCGGAATTGGATAAGGTGGTATCTGCCAACACGGATGAAAGTCTGGAGCAGTTATGGGTCGGTGCCATGTCTCAATTCAAACAATCCGGCATTCGCTTTGTTCCGAATATCGATCATATTTTCACTGATGAAAATACAATCTTCAAGATTCTTTGCTTCAGTTTTGATCTGCAAAGTCTGGCTGGAGTATATAAGGCAATCAGTCAGAACTCCAGAATCACAGTGACCTCTTCCGGGGAGCATATTTTGGAGATTCTGCCGGAGAATTCAGGTAAAGGATATGCAGTTACCATGCTTGCTGAAAAGTACGGAATCCAAAGGGAAGATATCTATGCGGTGGGGGATAGTCCGAATGATATCAGCATGTTCGAGGTTGCTGGTAACGGTGTAGCCATGAAAAATGCGATGACAGAGCTTATGGAAATTGCTACGCATGTGACAAAATCCAATGATGAATTTGGCGTTGCTTACTTCCTGGATAAATTGATTGCAGGGGAGCAGGATGAGCTTCGACGAGTCGAGGAAGGAGTATGAGGGGAAACCGGTGCAGGCATGCGCCGGTTTTTTTGTGTACTAAATTCTGATAAAGAGATGCGTTGTCGGGCTATTTTATGTAAAATAGAGTGATAATCATTCTCAGAAAGAAGTGTTGGTTCTTGTTAAAGGATTTTTTCGCTTTTTATAAACCGTATAAACGGCTGTTCATGCTGGATTTCGGCAGTGCAGTCTTTGTAGCTATACTGGAACTGGCTTTTCCGATCGGCGTAAATATGATGGTGGACCGCTTGCTTCCGACGGAGAACTGGAGCTGGATCGTTACTGCATGCATTTTGCTGTTCATCGTCTATGGTTTGAGTACAGTCATGCAATACATCGTAACCTATTGGGGACACAAGCTTGGCATCAATATAGAACGCGACATGCGTAAACAGCTGTTTACGCATATGCAGAAGCTGAGTTTCCGTTTCTTCGATAACACGAAAGTAGGCAATTTGATTTCCCGCCTGACCAATGATTTATTCATGATCGGGGAAATGGCCCACCATGGACCGGAAGATTTGTTCATAGCAGTGATGACGATTGCTGGTGCGCTGTTGATCATGTTCTTCATCAATTGGCCGCTTGCGCTGATGACAATGCTGGTCGTGCCGATTTTATTTTGGATTGTCCTTTATTGTAATAAGAAAATGACAGAAGCCTCCAGGAGGATGAATGAAGATACTGCGGACTTCAGTTCCCGTATCGAGAACACTGTCGGCGGTATCCGGGTCGTTCAGGCTTTTACCAATGAAGCGCATGAAGAAGAGCGGTTCAAGGTCAATAATGAACGCTACCGTCTGACAAAATTGCTATCTTATAAAATCATGGCTTTGAATTTATCCGTTACGTATATGCTGATGCGATTCATCGCGGTGTTCCAGTTAGTTGCCGGGGCATGGTTCATCATCCAGGATAGGATGTCATACGGCGATTTGGTAGCCTTCATCCTCCTGACAAACGTATTCTTCCAGCCGATTCAGAAAATCGGTGCCATCATTGAGCTGTATCCGAAAGGAATTGCGGGTTTCCAGCGTTATATGGATATCATGCGGCTGGACCCGGATATAAAAGATGCTCCGAATGCAAAGCGTGTGGAAGCTTTGTCTGGGGATATCCGGTATGATAATGTTTCCTTCGGGTATAAAGAAGGCAGCTCGATCCTTAAAAATATCAGTTTCTCCATCAATGCCGGGCAGACGGTCGCTTTTGTCGGTCCGTCAGGGGCTGGTAAATCCACGATTTGCAGCTTGCTGCCGCGTTTCTATGAACGGAATGAAGGAGAGATAACCATCGATGGTATACCAATCAATGAGATGACGCTCGCATCTCTGCGCAGTCAAATTGGGATTGTGCAGCAGGATGTATATTTGTTCGGTGGCACGATCAGAGAGAATATCGCCTATGGTAAGCT
The DNA here is from genome assembly GCF_047228925.1 of Terribacillus jepli. Taxonomy (NCBI): domain Bacteria; kingdom Bacillati; phylum Bacillota; class Bacilli; order Caryophanales; family Bacillaceae; genus Terribacillus; species Terribacillus jepli. The sequence continues at coordinate 74,209 of NZ_JBFEGH010000009.1, forward strand.
GGGTGCAACGGATGAAGAGATCGAGGAAGCGGCACGAAGAGCGCAGCTGACTGATTTTCTTGCAGAACTTCCGGATGGATTGGATACAGTCATCGGCGAGAGAGGTGTAATGATTTCCGGTGGTCAGAAACAGCGTATATCCATTGCGCGTGTTTTCTTGAAAAACCCGCCGATTTTGATTCTGGATGAAGCGACATCTGCACTGGATACTGAAACGGAAGTGAAGATACAGGAAGCGTTGGATGAGTTGTCAGCGGGACGGACTACCTTGGTGATTGCGCATCGCCTGGCTACAATCAAACATGCTGATAAAATAATTATGGTCACCAAGCAAGGCATCACAGAAGAAGGGAAACATAGCGAGTTATTGGAAAAAGAAGGGGCATACCGTCGCCTTTATGACGCGCAATTTACTCATTGATGTATAAAACAGGAAGTTTTCTTCCAAAAAGGGAGAAAAGACTTCCTGTTTTTTTGTCAAATATGTAAGCGTTTTCTCAGGGTTGTGGTAGAATAGTTTACAACAAAAATAGAATTATTGGACTTTTTTGACGATATGCTATTGCGGATTTTTATTTCTTTATGTAACATCACAGGTGAAGAAAGCTAACATCAAATCTCGTGCCAAGGGGGAGAGCCAATGGAAACAATCTCGGTGGATGGCCTTTTAAAAGATAAAGCAGAGAAACTATGCGTGGTGAGTGAACGGATTTGGGAGTTCGCGGAATTGCGCTTTCAAGAAAAGCAATCCGCTGCTCTGCTTGCAAATGTACTGGAAGAGGAAGGTTTTGAAGTAGAGCGCGGGATAGCGGGGATTGAGACAGCTTTTGTAGCAAATTACGGTCAAGGCAAGCCGGTCATTTCCTTTTTGGGAGAATTCGATGCTCTATCGGATTTAAGCCAAGAGGCGGGAGCCATTGAACAGAAGGCAATCATACCTGGAGGTACAGGTCATGGATGCGGACATAATCTGCTTGGCACAAGTGCGCTTGGTGCAGCGTTGGCAGTCAAGGAATATATGGAGGAAAACGAATGGAGCGGTACAGTCCGTTATTACGGCTGCCCGGGAGAAGAGGGTGGATCGGGAAAGACGTTCATGGCAAAAGAGGGTGTCTTCGATGATGCGGATGCAGCCATTACATGGCACCCGTTTACGCACAGCGGGGTGCAAAGAGCCGAGACTCTTGCCAACTATCAAGTGTATTTCAAATTCAAAGGGAAAAGTGCACACGCAGCAGCCGGGCCTCATTTAGGAAGAAGTGCGCTGGATGCAGTTGAATTGATGAATATCGGTACGAACTTCCTGCGCGAGCATGTTATACAGGATGCGCGTCTGCATTATGCGATTACGAACGCTGGCGGGGTGTCTCCAAACGTTGTCCAACCGGAAGCTGAAGTACTTTACTTAGTCAGGGCTCCAGAGACAGAACAGGTGGAAAGCATTTATCAGCGAGTCGTAAAGATTGCCCAAGGTGCGGCATTGATGACGGAAACGGAGCTGGAGATAACATTTGATAAAGCTTGTTCCGGATTCATCCGTAATACGGTCCTTGAACAAATCATGCAAGAACAAGTGGAACGCATCAAAGTCCCTGATTATACAGCAGATGAGCTTGATTTTGCCAAAGGTATTCAGACGACATTGAGTGAAGAGGATATTTCCTCTGATAAACGATCCATTTTGCAGCTGATTGGAAAGGATGCGGTACTGTGGGAAAAAGAAATGGATGCATCACCTATCCTAGCAACACCAATTCCATATCATGATTCCGATAATTTCCAGTATGGCTCGACTGATGTGGGGGATGTGAGCAGAATCACACCTACTGTTCAATTCCACGCAGCCTGCTTCGCTGTCGGGACGCCATTACATACATGGCAAGTAGTATCACAAGGCAAAACATCCCTTGCCCAAAAAGGGATGTTGTATGCAAGTGAAGTGATGGCAGCCACGGCACTATCTCTATTCGATAAACCGGAGCAGCTGGAAGCTGCGAAGCTCGAAATGCAAAAACGTCTGGGGGCAGGTGGATATACAAGCCCTATTCCGGATGGCGTGAAGCCAACTATATTAGCTTGACAAACAGATTGGGGGTAAAGAGATGAAAAATCAGGTTCAAAACGGCGGCTCACAGAAGCCTGCAAAGGAAGAAGGAAAAGTTCTAAGATTCCTTTCCGCAATAGAGCGGGCTGGTAACAAGTTGCCTGACCCATTCATGTTGTTCATTTACCTGGCAGTATTCATTGCCATCGTTTCCTGGGTCATGAGTATGCTTGGCGTATCCGTCACCACACCGGAAAATGAGGTTGTGGAAGTAAACAACATGATATCAACAGAAGGTTTGACATTTGCTTTATCCTCTATGCTTGAGAACTTCACTGGGTTTGCGCCGCTAGGTCTTGTGTTGGTCATGATGTTCGGTATCGGGCTCGCGCAGCATGTCGGATTCTTTGAAGTGGTCATGCGAGGGATGGTGATGAATATCCCGAAGAGTCTTGTAACATATATGATCATCTTTACTGGTGTTCTAGGAAACATTGCTTCGGATGCTGCAATGGTAATCATACCGCCGCTTGCCGCAATGATTTATTATTCTATCGGGAAGCATCCGATTGCAGGTCTGCTGACATCGTTCGTAGCTGTATCGGCTGGTTTTACAGCGAATTTTTTGATTGCAGGAACAGATGTCCTGCTATCGGGTATTTCCACAGAAGTCATCCAAGGGCAGTATAGTGATGCGCGGGCGGTTACGCCGCTTGATAACTGGTACTTCATGGCTGCTTCCACCATCATGCTCGTTTTTGTCGTATCTTTCGTTTCCAAAAAATTGATTGAACCCCGTCTCGGTGATTATGATCCCGCTTTTGCGGACAAGGGTATCCTTAATGAACAGATTGAAAAATTGCGACCGGAGCAGAAACGTGGCGTTAGGAATGCATTGATTGCTGCGGGGATTTATATCATTCTTGTTTCGCTGCTTATCGTTCCTTCCAATGGTATCCTGCGCGGAGAAGAGGGAACAGTCATCCCATCACCCTTTTTAAGCAATATCGTTCCTTTGATTTTAATCCTCTTCATCATCTTGGCAGTATCCTATGGATTTACTGCTGGTACATTAAAGAAGGTTTCGGACATTCCGGAAAAGATGGGCATTGCAATGAAGGAGATGTCCGGATTCATTGTACTTGTATTTGCAGCTGCCCAATTCATTGCATATTTTGAATGGACAAATATCAGTACGATTATTGCTGTAAATGGCAGTATCGCTTTGGAGAATATGAATGTAACAGGTATAGGGGCTATGGTGGGCTTCACACTGATCAGTGCCATCGTCAATCTGTTCATCACAAGTGGTTCGGCACTTTGGGCACTACTTGCGCCGGTATTCATACCGATGTTTTACCAGTTGGGATATGACCCTGCTTACACGCAGGTAGCCTTCCGTATCGGGGACTCTGCTTTCAATATTTTATCTCCGATGAGTCCTTATGTAGTCATGCTGCTTGGTTTCATGAAACGATACGATAAACGAGCTGGTTTAGGGACGCTGATGTCTCTCATGCTGCCATTTGCAGTCATCATCTTGATTGCTTGGATCATTATGTTTGTCATATGGAGTTTGCTCGGATTGCAAGTTGGTCCAGGTGTCGATATTCACTTATAAAAAATGGGACGCTCATATACAGCGTCCTTTTTTATTGACGTTTTCTTTTGAATGCGATAAATTAATTACTGAAAGTAACTCGATTACCTTATGTAACTAATAGAGGCTTGCCTATTCGGGTATGCTATCAAGCGGCACTACATTTTTTGGAGGGATAATAAATGACACAAGACTTTTTCAAAGCATTGGAAAACAGAAGGTCAATCTATGGACTAGCAAAAGAATCTCCGGTTTCTGATGAGCGTATTCAGGAAATCGTGGAATTTGCAGTAAAATACACACCATCTTCATTCAACTCTCAAAGCACAAGGGTTATCGTGCTTCTTGGGGACAAGCATGACCGTTTCTGGGATATCACGGAAGATCAGCTTCGTGCGATTGTCCCAGCTGATAACTTTGCGCCGACTGAAGAAAAAATCGCATCTTTCCGTAATGGATATGGTACGGTGCTATTCTTTGAAGATGAAACAGTTGTAAAAGGTCTTCAAGAGCAGTTCGCGCTATATGCGGATAACTTCCCGATCTGGTCTGAGCAGACTTCCGGTATGCATCAGCTTGTTGTATGGACTGCATTGGAAATGGAAGGACTCGGTGCAAGCTTACAGCATTATAATCCATTAGTGGATGAAGCAATTCAAAAAGAATGGGATATCCCATCCAACTGGAAGCTTCGTGCGCAGATGCCTTTCGGTAAACCGACAATGCCAGCTGGCGATAAAGAGTTCAAACCGCTAAAAGAGCGTGTAAGAATCATTAAATAAGGCAAAAAAGAGCTATTGGCCAATCTGGACAATAGCTCTTTTTATAGATATAATCGTTTGAAAATTCTGTTACAAGTGTATTACATATGTTTCTTGCCCTGGGGGCTGGGGTATATAGTAGCTACCAACATAATCAATTACATTAAAATGAAAGGAAGGAAGTAAAGTGAGTGCATATCCATATAAGAAGTTGCAGCATGCTGGTGACTTGTCGGATGACGAACGAGATGAAATTCTAACCACTTTGGAACGATACATGGATTACTTGCGAGACGAAATGTCGAAATCAGATGACCTTCCTGCCGTCAAATAGAAAAAGGGAGTATCCCCGAAAAAGGGATACTCCTTTTGTTTTACATTATGGCCGTTATTAAGAATGGCAATGTAATGATAGAGAGGATTGCGCTGATTACAAAAGCAGATGCAACCTCTGTTTCCAAGCTTCTGAATCGAATTGCGATCATAGATGCAACCGCAGAACCTGGGAAGGATACAAGCAATACAGCCATTACGAAATCATCGTGTTTCAAACCAAGTGCAAGCGCGATGGCAACCATAGCAAGCGGCTGAACGATAGCTTTCAGGATTGCGATCGAGAATGCAGAGAAGCTTAGTTTGATTCTGTTGATACCGATTGTAACACCGACTGCGAACAAGGCAACACCGGATACTACATCACCGATTTGATCGAGTGATTTCTCGCCTAGTTCAGGCAGGTGGAAATTAAAGATAAGCACAAGAAGCAAACCGACAATTGGGACACAAGCAAGCGGCTCGCTAAGACCATGCAGGATGGACTTCATTGTCACTTTGAACAAGCTTTCTTGTTTCTCATCTGAGCCTGTACCACGATTACGTTCGCCCACTGTACCAAGGATGGTAGACAGTGGATCAAGTACTGCGTTTACGATGATACCCATCAAGGCAATTGGAATTGCGATTGCATCGGCGCCAAATAGACTTCCCATAACCGGGATACCCATGAAGGCGAAAGTCGGCTGAGTAGAGTTCAAGGAGAACATCGTTGATTGTACGAAATCGTATTTAGAAGTCCATTTAGTGACAAGAAGTACAACGATGAAGAATCCGATAACTCCGATCAGCAAACTCCCAAGGAAAGATGCTTTATCAAAAATCGTTTCACGGGAAGTAGTTGTGATCCCGACGAATAAGTGTGCTGGCAGTGCAATTTTTGTTACAAGTGTGTTGATCCCTTTAGATGTTTCTTTGTTGAATATGCCTCGATTTCCTGCGATGAATCCAAGAAGGATTACGAAGAAGATCGGTATTAGAATGATGAAAATTTCACCAAAACTCATGTTCATTCCACTCCCTCAGTAGTAATGTTGCTCAAGTTGTCAAAATTAATACAGGTGCCTCCTTATTGGAAGGAGTCACCTGCACCATGAGAAATTCTTTAAAATCTTAGCCTCTGATGGTTTTGTATTCTGGTTTCCATACAGAATTAGCGATAAGGTCTTTGATTTCTTCAGGTTTTGCATCAGATACGCCGTCTTCGATTGCAGCTTTGGCAACTGCTTCTGCAACAGCGGTTGAAACAGGTTGAAGTTCGTCGATTGCCGGAAGCAAAGAGCCACCTTGTGTGTTGCTTTCAACCATGTCCGCGATTGCGTTGGCTGCAGCAGCAAACATGGAATCAGTGATGCGGCTAGCTTTTACAGCGATGGAACCAAGTCCAAGACCAGGGAAAGCAAAGGCGTTGTTCGCTTGACCAATGTGGTAAGTTGTACCTTTGTATTCAACAGGATCAAATGGGCTGCCTGTTGCAATCAATGCTTTTCCGTCAGTCCACTCAAGCAAGTCTTTTGGAATTGCTTCAGCAAGCGGTGTTGGGTTGGACATAGGCATGATAACTGGATATTCCACATGTTTTGCCATTTCTTTGATGATTTCGGCACTGAATGCACCAGCTTGTCCGGAAGTACCGATCAAGATAGTCGGTTTCACTTGGCGGATAACTTCAGCAAGTCCGATGATGCCATCTTCTTTATTCCAGTCTTTTACTTCATCTGCAGGACGAAGGTATGGTTGCTGGAAGTCAGCGATGCCGTCCATGTCATCAGTCAAAAGACCGCGTTGGTCGATCGCCCAGAAGTTTTTCAATGCGTCTTCTTTGGAGATGCCATCAAGTACCATGGCAGCTGCGATTTGGTCGGCATTACCGATACCTGCAGAACCAGGACCGAATACAACGACGCGCTGCTCGCTGATTGGTGTACCAGCTACTTTGGAAGCACTCATGACAGCTGCAAGTGTGATGGCACCAGTTCCTTGAATATCATCGTTGAAAGTAAGGATCTTGTCGCCGTACTTATCAATGATGTTACGAGCGTTACGGTTACCGAAGTCTTCCCAGTGAAGAAGTACGTTAGGGAATTTCGCTACTGTTTTGCTGATGAATGCATCGATGAACTGATCATACTGCTCACCGCGAACACGTTTGTGGCGGTTACCAACATAAAGTGGGTCGTTAAGCAATGATTCATTATCTGTACCAGCATCGATTACTACTGGAAGTACACGGTTAGGGTCGATACCTGCAGCAGCTGTGTAAACAGCCAATTTACCGATGGAGATATTCAAACCGCCAACACCCCAGTCACCGATTCCAAGGATACTTTCAGAGTCAGTTACTACGATCAAGTCGATTTCATCAGTGTTAAGCAATGTGTTTTCGTATGCTTGTTCGATGCCGTCCGGGTTGTTGATATCAAGATAAACACCGCCTGGACGTGTGTACTCATGGCTGTATTCCTGGATAGCTTGTCCAACAGTCGGAGTATAAACGACAGGAAGCATTTCGCTTAGATGATCTGTCAAAAGACGATAGTAAAGAACGACGTTACGGTTGTAAAGCTGGTTCAATGTATTGTTTTTCAACAAGTTGTTAGGCTGTGCATTGAACTGTTCGTAAGCACGCTTCACCTGCTCATCCAATGTCAAAACTGTCGCTGGCAAAACGCCTTCAAGACCAAGCTCTGCGCGTTCTTCTTTTGTAAAAGCGACACCTTTATTTAGAAAAGGATTTGAAATTAAGTTCTTGCCTCTTAGAGAAGTGGAAATGGATCCATCTTCATTATTACGATATGTGTTCATATCTGATTCCACCTTTTCGAATGATTACTTACCTTTTGTAACTGCCACAGACAATTCTATCACTAATCAATTGTTAATCAATTTTAACAAAGTATTTAAAATAACTATTGCATTTGTTGAGTTTGTGTGATATTTCACATACTGGTTGACGATCCAGAAAACCGCGGTATCAGAGTATTTAACAGATGTGAAATAAATTAGATATTTACTTTATTATTGTTTTTTTTACTTAGAAAAATATACATACTGCGGGTTATCTTATCGTGTTTGTTTATTCTAATTATTCTGCTTTTTAATTTACAACCATCATGTTAAGCTTATTTATATATAGAAAGAAGGTGCAGTAAGGCATGGACATTGTGAAAGAACTGAGTAAGATTGTAAATCCAGGGAGAATATCAACAGCAGATGCAGTCATCAGCCAGCATAACCATGATGCATCCTATCACCCTGAGGCAGACCCGGATGTGGTAGTCTTTCCGGAGAATACGAAGGAAGTCAGCGCAATCCTTGCATTTGCCAGCGAACACGGGGTGCCTGTCACTCCCTTTGGGAAAGGTTCCAGCTTGGAAGGGCATGCTATTCCTTATGATGGAGGAATATCACTGGATCTTGGATTGATGAATGATCTGAAGGCAGTTGGAGATAGAGATGGTTATGTTGTTGTCGGAGCAGGGCTGACTCAGTTCCAGTTGAATGATGCCCTAAAGAAGCATGGATTATTCTTCAGTGTAGATCCTGGTGCTGAAGCAACACTTGGAGGGATGGCGGGTACGAATGCAAGCGGCTCGTATACAGTGAAATACGGCACGATGCGGGATAATATACTTGATATGGAAGTAGTATTGCCGAACGGTGAAATCATCCACACAGGTTCAAAGGCAGTGAAATCATCTTCCGGATTGCATCTTTCGGGTATATTTGCTGGTTCGGAAGGTACCCTTGGTATCATTACGGAACTTACACTCCGTGTATACCCGATACCTGAGGCGACAGTGGCTGCACGTGCTGTCTTCCATGATTTCGAAGAAGCCGTTACGGCTGTCGTAACACTTCGTACTGCCGGACTGGATTTGGCGCGGATTGAATTCGTGGATGCTGATTCGGTAGCACATGTCAATCATTTCGCCAAAACAGCTTATATCGAACAGCCTACCATCTTTTTTGAATTGAACGGGGAGGTCGAGCATCTCCAGCATCAGCTCAAACGGATGGAGGAATTATTAAAACCTTTCGAGGTAGTCGAATTCCTGGCAGAGACAGATCAGGCCGCTCAAGAGCGATTGTGGGATGCAAGGCATAATCTGGCTTATTACTACATACAAGGGGCTCCGACTAAACAAATGCTTGTAACAGATGTATGTCTGCCTATATCCGAGCTTTCCGCGGCGATTCTGCATGCAAGACGGGCAGTGGATGAAAGCGGCTTGGAAGCTGGAATTGTAGGACATGTGGGAGATGGGAACTTTCATATCATTGCGATGGCGGATTTCGCGGATGAAAGGGAAGTGGCTGCAGCCAAACAGATTCATGAAGCGATTGTGGACTATGCGCTTGCACATGATGGTACTTGCACAGGTGAACATGGGGTAGGGGTAGGTAAGAAAAGATATCAATCGAGGGAACATGGTGCAGCCTATGATTTGATGCGCACGATCAAACGTGCAATCGATCCGCATGGCATCATGAATCCTGGCAAATTAATCGATTAAATAAAAAGAGCGTATTCCCCCTCAAGAATACGCTCTTTTCCATTTATCCTTTTTTGCTGAATAGGTCTGAAATCGCATGCACCACTTCAATGCCTTGATATGCAAAGATGGATAGTGCGCTGATTGAAAGTGCTATGACCATGATCGCTCTTGCCACAAACATTTTCGTCCCCTCCTTTGGATTGCTAAAACAACCTAAAGCAAAAGGAGTCCTATTCAGCGGTAACTCGATTGATAGAAGACGGCCAGCAGGAAATGCCGGACCGCCTGCTTGGTCTGCAACATACGTGCTTGTATCATACTTGTGGCAAGCAGCAATGGCAGAAAAGTCAGGACTGCTGTTTGTGCTATAATCGGAAGCCAATGTTTTTCATCATCCGGTAAATCGGCCTTATGGATGACGACATGCTGTGGTTGGATATCATCCGTTCCCAGATGATAAATTGGATGTAGCACCATTACTTGCAGTGTAATCGACATCACGAGACCGATGAACAAAAGAGCAGCTTTGCGTTGCATTTCCTCCCCACCTCCTATCCGTCATGATTTCTTAACTATATACCCGTTCCGGGAAAATGTAAATGGTTTTTTAATAATATTTTCATAATTCAGAATTGTGTTTATGCAAAAAAACCTGTCCTATGGCTAGGGCAGGCCGTTTTTAAAATTCTATTGTTTTGTTGGGGCTGGTTCATCCGGTGTAACCCATTTCTCCGCCCATTCTCTTATGGAAGTAATCACAGGGCGCAATGCATGCCCTTTTTCAGTCAGTTCATATTCAATACGGACAGGCGTGTCCGGATATACTGTTCTTGTTGCGATACCCGCTGCTTCCAGCTCTTTGAGGCGTTCGGAGAGCAAGCGGCCGCTGATCGGCAGGGAAGATTCCAATTCAGAGAATCGCTGTGATCCTTCTAAGAGGCGGAAAATGATAAGGCCAGTCCAACGTTTGCTCAAAAGCTCCATGCCGGACTCAAAGCGTGGACATAATTGTACGGATTTCATCTATCATCACCTCTTCAAAAGCACTGTTTACTTAATCTTTTATGTTTCATTATATATGAGGTTACGAAAAGTAACAAGTGTATTGTTCCTGATAACAGCGTATTCTATGCAGTTCTTCTGGCTAAAAATTATGAAAAATCCTATAATTGGATGGTGAGTATGATACAGGAGGAGATGGAATGGATCATCATCATTATATGGAATACGCATGTAAACTGGCAGTTGAAAATGTAACCAGTGGCAAGGGTGGTCCCTTCGGAGCTGTGATCGTGCGGGATGGAGAAATTGTCGGTCAAGGAACGAATCTAGTGACAAGCTTGCATGATCCAACCGCGCATGCGGAAATACAGGCTATCCGGGACGCAACAAGGAATCTGGGGCATTTCGAACTGGAGGAATGCATCATTTACTCCAGTTGTGAACCGTGCCCGATGTGTTTAGGAGCAATTTACTGGGCTCGTCCAAAGGCACTGTATTTTGCCTATACAAAAAAGGATGCCGCAGCAATCGGTTTTGATGATGACTTCATTTATCAGGAAATTGGGAAACCATATGACAAGCGGAAGATTCATACGGTACAGCTTCGTGATAAGGAGACATCTGATCCGATGAAAGCTTGGATGGAAAAGGAAGATAGAGCGGAATATTGAAGAAGGCGCTCCTGTTATGCAGGAGCCGCCTTCTTTTTTGTGCTGCTTGAATGTATGGTCATAAATTCCGATACTTGCCTTGCATTGGCTTACTGAACTATATCCTTGTAATAGTCGTGCTCAAAGATTTTTCACCCACGTCAGCAGGGTGACTAACATCATACGCTGGCAAGATTGATATTACTCGGAATGAATACTGGTTTCAGCAAAATCGAGCTGTTCACCTGGACGACGGAGGTTGTATAATACACGCCGCAAATGACAGCGCTCATTGTTAAGGTGCGGACGCATTTCAGCAAGTACGTTTTGATCCATTTGATTTTGATAGTAATGGAATATTAATAGTGCAATACAAGATGCTATAATAGCAATAATGAGCAGCAGGGAGGATTTTACATTGCGGAATGATCTGATATACGATGTGATCATCATAGGAGGAGGGACGACCGGCCTCTATACGTCCTTTTATACAAAGCTGCGGAGAATGACGACATTATTGATCGAAGCTTCAACGGATTTTGGCGGCAAAGTGGCGCAGTTCTATCCGGAAAAGCAAATTTATGATGTGGGTGCATATCCCGTCGCCACAGGGGAGGAGATGGTCGGCAGGCTGCTTGAGCAAAGCAGGGCAGCAGAACCTGATATCGTAACCGGAGAATTCGTCGAACAGGTGAGAAAACGGGAAAACGGAGTATTTGAAGTGGTAACCACTTCCGGCAAGCTGTATATGACTCGTACAATCATTCTTGCCTGCGGAATGGGAACTTATCAGATGAAACCATTGCGGCTTGCAGAGGCGCCGCTTTATGAAGGGAAAAATCTCCATTATTATTTGAAGTCGGCAGAGAGATTCCGTGATATGAGCGTCACTGTCTATGCGATGAACAGGACTGGTATTGATTGGGCGATGGCACTTGAGAAGACAGCAAAGGAAGTGACATTGCTTAATCAGCAGGATTATTTTTTATATACGCCTCCGCATGTAATTGAAGCACTGGAGGAAACTTCGATTAAGGTCAAGTACAATCATAAAGTGACTAAACTAATAGGGAACAGTCAAGGATTGCATACATTATTAGTAGATCAGGAAGGTTTACAGAGTATGCATGAGACCGATGCGCTGCTATATTATGAAAACGTCAATTTGACACAAACACCTTTTGCCGGTTGGGGAATCGAGACAGACAAGAATAAAGTCATCGTAGATCATACGATGTCGACCAGCGTACCGGGCATCTATGCTGCAGGTGATGCTGTACATTATCCCAATAAGAATATGCTGATTGCGACAGGTTTCGCTGAGGCAATCACTGCGGTCAATAGTGCGAAGCTGTATCTGGATCCTTCAGCAAGTGCTCAAGTATATAGCACAATCGAATATCAAAAAAATAGAGGCTGATGGAAGCCTCTATTTTTTTAGTATTTCACGTTCCAGCGTTCTGGCGACGCCACCGTTCTCATTGGTCTCGGTCGTGTAGTCGCAATACTGTTTCACTTCTTCTGTTGCATTGCCCATAGCGACCTTCGTCCCTGCTTCTTCAAGCATTGGCAAATCATTCATGCTGTCACCGATAGCAATGATATCCTCTTTTTTAAAGTCCAATTTCTTTGCGAGTTTTTTCAGCGCATGTCCTTTCGATGCTTTGCCATCAACGATTTCCAAATTGAAGTCGGAGGAAGAAAATAGATTCAGCCCTTTCTTGCTCAGTGTATCGGCTGCGACGCGCTGTCTTTCCTCATCAAAACTTACAATGGTTATTTTGTAAATTTCTTTCTCGGACTGAAAGACTTCGATATAATCCTCAATCTCCTGCAAATTAGTCTGTCCGAGCTGGCGCTTGCAGACCCTCTCCATCTCGCTTCTGTCCACATTCTGTACTACGTCCATTTCATCCAGCAGCAGTTGCTTCGCCTTGCTCGTAATGAATATTTCCTTATCTGTGACAATTTCATAATAATAATTCTCTTCATTCAGCCATGTGACAATCTCTTTGGCATAGATAGTTTCCAACGGCAGGGAAACTGTCAAATTCCCTGCCGGATCGTAGGTGGTAGCGCCATTTGCTCCAATCACCCATGTTGAAAGCTGCTGATCTCGGAAGAGTCGGTGAACATCGAAGTTTGCCCTTCCTGTTGCGATGATGATTTCGGCGCCTTTTTGCTGCGCTTTTTTTACGGCAGCGGCATGCAGCGGAGTGATAGTATAATCTTGATTAAGAAAAGTTCCATCCAGGTCTATTGCTGCTAATTTGCGCATCTTCTCTAGCTCCTTTACTCATTTTTAACACATATTCCCTCTTTTAAATAGGATGTAAACTGACGAATTAAGGGTAGTAAAGTATAATAAGGAGTCAAGCCGCTCACAATTTTAACAATACATAGAGAATGGTATATGCCTAAATGGAGGGAAAAGAATGGCTGGGAGATTACTATCCGTAATTGTGCCTTCGTTTAATGAAGCGGAAAATGTAAAGCTTTTTTATGAAGAACTTGCCAAGGAATTACAATACTCATCCTATGATTATGAAGTGATTTATGTGGATGATGGCAGTTCAGACACCACGCTATTGGAACTGAAAGAGTTAGCAGATATGCATTATAATGTGAGATATTTGTCATTCACAAGGAATTTCGGCAAGGAGGCAGCAATATTGGCCGGTTTCCAACATGCCAAGGGAGATTGCGCGGTCGTAATCGATGCGGATTTGCAGCACCCGGTTTCCCTGCTGCATGAACTATTGGCCGGCTTCGAAGAGGGATATGATCAAGTTATCGCCCGGAGAAACAGAAAAGGAGAAAGTGTCCTGCGTAAAGTTATTTCGACGATGTACTATAAAATCATCAACCGTTTCATTGATGTACGCATCCAAAATGGGGTCGGGGATTTTCGTTTGCTCAGCCGCCGGGCTATCGACGCCTTATTGATTCTGAGTGAGGGCAATCGGTTTTCGAAAGGATTATTTTCCTGGATCGGATTCGAGCAGAAAACGGTCTATTATGATAATGTCTCCCGTCAAAACGGGGAATCAAAATGGTCATTTGGAAAACTGTTCGATTATGGTGTGGATGGTATTGTATCTTTCAACACAAAGCCATTGCGTGCCTGCTTGTATGCCGGTTTCATCGTATTATTCCTTTCACTGGCATATATCCTTTACACATTCGTGGAAGTGCTGGTCCGCGGAGTCGTAACGCCGGGTTATTTCACATTGATCACGGCCATATTATTCCTGGGCGGAGTGCAATTAGTCAGCTTGGGTGTGATCGGGGAATATATCGGTCGTATTTACAACGAAACAAAACGCAGACCGCATTACTTAGTAAAAGACACAAATATCGAGGCAAGGAAACGTTATGAAAAAAATATGGAAGCTTGAATTCACTCGTTTTATCATTGTCGGTGTGCTGAACACTATCTGTTATTACCTGGTGTACTTGCTCTTTTATCAGCTGGCAGATGTGCATTATCTTGTATCCCATTGGATTGGGATCATCATCAGCATGATTTTTTCATTTTTCTTGAACAGTTACTTCACATATGGAGTGAGACCGACTTGGCGGAAGTTTTTCCAGTTTCCGTTGACGCAGGTTGTCAATATCACAGTATCTTCAGTCCTGGTATACATTTTCATCGAGGGCTTCGGCTGGAATGGTACAGTGGCACCTGTAGCGGCAGTCTTCTTCACTGTGCCGATCACGTTTGTCATTACTAGTAAAATCATGAAAAATGGGCGTGGGGATGTGACAAATGAAGCGTAGATGGAAGCTGGTGCTGCTCATTTCGGCAGCACTTGCATTTGCTATTTTAGTACATATACATTTCATTCGGGAATACTTGGATGGTCGCCTCATGCTCGGCCCGAATGATGGAATGGCGCAGATGCTGCCATTTAAGCAGCACTTGTATGAGCAATATGCGCAGGGGAATTTCTTCTATTCGTTCTCTTTCGGGCTTGGAGGCGGCATATACAGTCAGCTGGCCTACTATTTCTCTACAAGTATCGTTTACTTGCTGACAATGCTTGCGATAAAGGTTCTCGATATTACCAATGTGATCGGAACCCCGGATGTCATCACCTGGGCGAAAGCTATTCTGCCTGTCAGTATCATCCGTCTTACCACGGCGCTTTTGCTTGCGGTCGGTGTATTCCGGTATATGCGTATACCCTTTATACCTGCATTTGTTGGGGCCTGTTTTTATGCCGGCAGTGCAATCTATTTCAGGCATGTCGTATATTGGGAGTTTTTCGCCAATGCTTTTCTTTGGCTGCCGCTGCTAGTGCTTGGAGTGGAGAAAATCATTCGGGAGCGGAAACCATACTGGTTCATTGCCGCTGTGGCGATATCCGTTTTCGATAATTTCTATTTTGCGTACATAAGCTTTGTTTTTATCGGAATCTATGTCATCGCTCGGTGGTTTATCAAATTGTCAGAGGATGAACTGCCAATCAAATTCCAGCTGCTTTACTTTATTCCGGCTGTATTGCTTGGTTTTGGAATCGGTTCGATTTCATTCATTCCGTCTGTATATGCGTTTCTGAATAATTACAGGCCGGCTTTTGATGACCCGATACCGTTTTATGGAAATGACGATAATATCCTGTTCACGAGCAGAACGTTGCTGCTGCCTGTCTTATTTGTCATCTTTGTATGTGTAGCAGGGTTTTATAAGAACAAGTTGTTCCGATTGTTTGCATTGTTGAGCATCTTGTTCATTTTCTTCCAGGGCAGTCCTCGTATCGCTAGCATTTTCAATGGTTTCTCAGCTCCGCAATATCGTTTTGAGTATTTATCGATGTTCGTTGTTGCGGGTACCATCGCTGTGGGGATCACATTATTGCCAAAGGTGAAAAAACTGCATCTGCTGTTGGCGTTTGGGCTTGCGGTGCTATTGTACTGCCTCTATCTGCACCATGATTTGAGGCTGGATTGGGAGGATGACTGGGCAAAATACGTTTGGAATGGCGTTGCGCTGGTACTGTTTGTTTTCCTCTTTTATACTTTCAAAAGGAAAGTATGGATGTTGGGTCTTTGTCTTATAGTTGTCTTTGCGACCTATATACCGCTGATCAATGCACATCAGGAAAGGCAGCTGTCCGATGCGGGGAATGTAGAGGATTCCACACTCCAATTCCTGACAAGTGATAAGTATGCAAGCGATGAACAGCAGGAATTGATACAGGACGTCCTTGATTCGGATGGGAGCTTTACCAGACTCGAATGGAAGACGGACAATCGGAATAATACGAATTTGGTTCAAAGTTTTCCCGGCGTCAGCATCTATTCGAGCATTTTGAATAAGGAACTGCTGTTTTTCTATTACTATGATCTGAATATCGATATGAAACGGGAAAGTGTGAGCCGCTATTCAGGCTTTGGAAACAGAGCGAACCTGTACAGTTTGCTCAATGGGAAATACATCATGTACGATAAAAAGGAGCCGATTGCTGCACCGTATGGCTTTGAGCCGTACATGGAAAGCAGCAATTATATCGTTTATCGGAACGACAATTTGCTTCCGTTCGCAAAGGTTTCCACGGAAGTTTTCCAGGAGGGAAATCTGGAAAGTCATACGCCGCTTGAACGGGAACATGCAATGCTTGAGGGCATAATCCTTGCAGATGGTGAAACGACCGGAACTATCGAATCACTTCCGGATCTGATGGATCAGGTAACAGTAGAGGCTGCAGGGGGTACTTACCGGGATGGACAGCTCCAGGTAGATCAAGAGGAAGGCGGACTCGATCTGCAGTTGGGTGATGAATTACCACAAACAGGTGATTATTACATCAGTTTCTATCTGAAGAATAATGATGCCAGCGCTCCATTATATGATTTGACAGTCAATGAGTTTGAAACAAACAGGAAATCCCAGCAGTCGATTTATCGTACGAAAGTCGACGAATTGACCATCCGCGTCAAGGCGGCTGATACAATTCGGATAAGGCTGCCCGAGGGGAGTTATACGATCGAAGATTTTCAGCTGCAGCATGAAAACTACCAAAAACTTAAGGAGACTATAGCGAAAGCGGAGGACATACCGTTTTCGATCAGTGACAGTCAAGTGACGGTGGACTACGATAATCAGCAAAACGGTGAAAGCTATTTGAAAATACCTGTGCCATACGAAAAAGGTTGGCAAGTATCAGTGAATGGCAAGGAGCAGGAACTCTTGAAAGCTGATTATGCGTTTGTAGGTGTCAAGCTTCAGGATGGGGAAAATCATATTGTCTTCAAATACAGACCGCCGTTTTGGAATATGCTGCTCGTTCTCTGTCTGGGAAGCATCCTCCTGTCACTAGGATGGGGATGGCTTCTGCGAAAACGTCATATGGCGGGTGAGAAAGGTGAAAAAGAAGCGTAACAGGAAGAAACAATCTCTTTTGTTTGCTTTTGGTACAGTGCTCTTTTTCGGTTTGGGTCTATTCTTTCTTCTGTTCTTGCTGTCTGTTGTGGTAAACGAGAGCGACAATGAGCAGAATGAAGGAAGGACGCTTTCCAAGGATGCATTGGCTTATCGGGATATGGTGGAGCAAGAATTAGCCAAAACGGGTCAGGAATCGCTGGCGCCACTCGTTCTCTCTGTCATGATGCAGGAGTCCGGTGGCAGGGGAAATGACCCGATGCAAGCTTCCGAAAGCAAATGTGGAGAGCCGGGCTGTATACAAGATGCAAAAGAGTCCATTGTCTATGGCATCGCCCATTTTCTCCGTATGCTGGAAGAAGCGAATGGAGAGAAAGATGTTGCAATCCAGGCTTATAATTTCGGTGCGGGATTTATTGGTTTTGTCAATGAAAACGGCGGGGTATTCAGTGAAGATCTGGCAGTCCGATTTGCTCAGGAACAATATGCAAAGGTTGACAATCCGGAAGATTATCGCTGTATACGTCCGGAATCGGAAGAATTGGATGCGTGTTACGGAGATATTCATTATGTGGAAGCTGTCTATAGTTATTTGCCGGCAGCCAAAGCTGCCTATAAATAAAAATGACCCCCGATTAAGCCGTCGGGGGTTTAAAATTGGAAAATACCTTGAAATCACGCCACGCTTGCTCAATTGTGCGGAGGCGTTTTTTTACGTCATCGGCCTTTTCTTTTCCAATCAAAGCGATGAACGCATGAATCAGACTGATCGGGGCAGTCAAAGAATGTGTCAGCGATGGCGATATGCTTGAAGCCATGAATGAATAATCTGCCGCTGTAAGCAGAGGAGATGATAATCCATCGGTAATGGCGATAGCTTTAGCACCGCGATCCTTGGCCATCTGGAATAACCTTAGCGTGTGATTCGAATAACGGACGAAGCTTAAGGCAATCAGTGCATCTTCCTCCCTGATGGTGGAGATCTGGTCTATTGCTCTGTCAGAAGGTTCGACGATCTCGACATTTTCGAAGATGAAAGATAGGTGATAATGCAAAAGATCTGCTACACTGATTGCACTTCGATTCGCCAGGATGAAAATCCGTTTGGAATTGATCACGGTATCAGCAGCTGCATGGAATGCCTGCATATCGATTCCTTCCATCGTTTCCTGGATATTCGCTTGATCGCGAAGGAAGATGGCATATAAATCCTGATCTTCCGTCTCGGTGTCTTCTGTAGGATGCTTGAATCGTTCAGTTGCATTCAGCTGTTCCTGCATGGCGTTCTGCAAAGCAAGCTGCATCTCGGGAAAACCGCGGTATCCCATAAAAGCGGCAAAGCGTACGATCGTCGCATCACTCACACCTGCTGCATTCGCCAACCCTTCCACATTGAGAAAGGGTGCTTGATTCGGATGTTCGATGATGAAATTAGCAATTTTCTTTTGGGACTTTGACATCTGCTCCCGCTGACTGGAAATACGGTGGTATATATCCGGCATGACGGAAAAAGACCCCTTTCGCTTCAGAGTTTACGTAAATATACGTCTTCGACTTCATGATTGTTTCCCTTGCGGAGGATGAGATCGGAACGGCCCTTGGTGGGCAGTATGTTCTCATGCAAATTCTTTGCATTGATCTCCTCCCATATCGTATCGGCTGATTTTAATGCTTCTTCAAGTGAAACTTCTGCATAGTGGCGGAAATAGGATTTTGGATCCTGAAACGCTGTTGCACGCAGCATTAGGAAGCGTTCCTTATACCATTTTTCGATGTTAGGTTCTTCGGCATCGATATATATGGAGAAATCGAAGAAGTCACTGACGAAGAATTGATATTCTTTCTTCACCTGCAGCACATTCACTCCTTCAACAATCAGGATATCCGGATCAGATACCAGCTCTGCCTGCTCTGGCAGGACATCATAAGTAAGATGGGAGTATTGCGGCCCCATGATATTCGTAGTGCCTGCCTTCACCTGTCCCATAAAATCGATCAATGCTTTGATATCATAGCTTTCCGGGAAACCTTTCCGTTTCATCAGCTGCTTTTCCTGCAGTACAGCATTCGGATAAAGAAAGCCGTCAGTCGTTACAAGTTCGGTTTTCTTATGAGGCAGAACCCGGGAAAGCAGCAATTGGAGCAATCGCGCGATTGTACTCTTGCCGACTGCTACACTTCCGGCAATACCAATTATGAAAGGTACTTTTTTCTCACTTGTGCCAAGGAAAGCACCTGCTTTAGCATGAAGCGTTTCTGCCGCTTCAAGATAAAAGGAAATCAGTTTCGTGAGCGGCATATACGCGGTTTCCACCTCGGATAAGGAAATACGAGTATTGATGCCACGAATTTCTTCCAGCTCTGTTTGCGTCAGGGGCGGTGTTTCAGTTTCCGAAAGAGCAGCCCACGCTTCCCGGGAAAAATGATAGTAAGGTTTGTATGTATGCATGATTACCCTCAACTTTTGTCTGCGAATTTGAGAATTAGTGCCAAGTAAAAACGTTTACAAATACTTTTCCATTTTACTACGACAAAATTTAATAATCCAGAGTGGAATCTTGGGGTATAGATGAGTAGTAATCGTTTGCGTAACTTGTATATACAAGTTATGATGGATATGTATTCGCTTACATTTTGAATGGAAGATGAGGTGGCCGAAGTGGATCTAAAGCAGCAGGCAGAAGAAATACTGGCAGCTCTTGGCGGTAAGGAGAACGTCCAGGCTGCGACACATTGTGTCACGCGACTGCGGTTGGCGTTGGTGGATGAAAGAAAAGTGGACAAAGAAGCATTGCAGAATATCGATGTTGTTAAAGGTTCTTTTTCAGCGAATAACCAGTATCAGGTTGTCATCGGACAAGGCACAGTCGATAAAGTATATAAGGAATTCATTCAAGTTGCTGATATCGGGGAATCCAGTAAGGAGGAAGTTAAAGAGACTGTAAGCGGTAAAGGAAATCCGCTGCAGCGGGCGTTAAAGACACTCGGTGATATTTTCATCCCGATTTTGCCAGCCATCGTCACAGCAGGACTGTTACTGGGAATTCATAACATACTGAATAATGAAGGCATCTTCTTTGATGGCGCATCGATCATACAGGTTTATCCACAGTGGGCCGGTATTGCCGATATGATTTATGTAATCGCTAACACGGCGTTTGCCTTCCTGCCAGCACTGATCGGCTGGTCAGCCGTCAAGAAGTTCGGCGGCAGCCCGCTGCTTGGTATGGTGCTCGGGTTGGCTCTGATTCATCCATCCCTATTGAATCCGACTGATTACGCCAGCGCTGCCTTGGAAGGGAATGCACCGGTGTGGAATCTGTTCGGAATGGAAATCCAGCGTGTCGGGTATCAAGGACAAGTGCTGCCAGTATTATTTGCGGCTTGGGTTTTGGCAAAGATAGAAATATTCCTGCGCCGGAAAGTGGCTGACAGTTTCCAGCTCCTCTTGGTAGCTCCTGTGGCGCTCTTACTTACTGGTATAGTGAGTTTCGTCGTGATCGGGCCGATCATGTTCACCGTCGGAAATGCCATTACTGATGGATTCGTTGCTGTCTTTGATACAGTCGCTCCGCTGGGTGGTTTGCTGTATGGGGCATTATACGGGGCTTTGGTCGTTACCGGACTGCACCATACGTTCCTCGCGCTCGATTTACAGCTGATTGCCAATACAGGTGCCACTTTCCTATGGCCGATATTGGCTTTGTCCAATATATCTCAAGGATCAGCCACACTTGGTGTAATGCTGGCAACCAAGGATGAAAAGCTGCGCGGATTGTCGCTGACGTCCTGGATCAGCGCTTGGCTCGGTGTCACGGAACCAGCTGTTTTCGGGGTCAATTTGCGTTTTCGCTATCCTTTCTTCCTTGCTCTTGGAGCGTCGGCCATCGCTGGAATGGTCATTGCCTGGAGGGGTGTAGAAGCAAGCTCAGTGGGAATCGGCGGCGTACCAGGTATCTTCTCGATCCTTCCCGGCAGTTGGGGAGCATTTGCTATCGGAATGGTGATTGTCATCGTTATACCATTCGTAACGACATATTTAGTGGCTAAAAAGAAAAGGAATGTGTAAACGGGAGGGAAAATGATAATGCAAGAAGCCTGGTGGAAAAGAAGTACGGTTTATCAAATTTATCCGAAAAGCTTCCATGATACGAAAGGCACAGGCATGGGAGATATACAAGGAATCATCGAGAAGCTTGATTATCTGAAGGAGCTTGGTGTGGATATGGTGTGGCTGACGCCTATCTATCAATCACCTCAAAAAGATAATGGGTATGATATCAGTGACTATTATAGGGTAGAGCCAGCTTATGGCACGATGGAGGATTTAGAGCGATTAATCGGTGAATTGCATGAACGTGATATGAAACTGATGATGGATATAGTCATCAACCATACGTCAACCGATCATGAATGGTTCCGCCGGGCTAGTTCTTCAATCGATAATCCATACCGTGACTATTATATCTGGCGTGATTCCCAAGATGGATCTGAGCCGAATAACTGGGTGTCCAAGTTCGGTGGCAGCGCCTGGTCATTGGAGGAACATACGAATCAGTATTACTTGCACTTATTCGACAAAACCCAAGCCGATCTTAACTGGGAAAACGAATTGGTACGGGAAGATTTATTTAAAATGATGAATTTCTGGGCTGAAAAGGGTCTGGATGGGTTCCGGCTGGATGTCATCAATCTCGTATCGAAAGTCCAGGGCTTTCCTGATGACCAAGATGCCCCGGATGGTCAATATGGAAAGGAGTATTACACAGATGGACCCCGGATCCATGAATTTATGCATGAGATGAATCAAGCGGTATTTGCTCCGCATGACTTGGTGACAGTCGGCGAGATGTCATCCACGAGTTTGGCCGCTTGCCAGCAGTATACGAAACCAGATGCCGAGGAACTGGATATGACATTCAACTTTCATCATCTGAAAGTGGATTATGAAAACGGGAAGAAATGGACGGATGGCAGACTTGAATTTATCAAACTGAAACAAATCCTGTCAGATTGGCAAGTTGGTATGCAGGAAGTGGGCGGCTGGAATGCCCTTTTCTGGTGCAACCACGATCAGCCTCGCATTGTGAGCAGATTCGGGAATGAAGGTCCTTATTGGAAAGAGTCAGCAAAGATGCTGGCCACTGTTTTGCACATGATGCAGGGAACGCCTTATATCTATCAGGGAGAAGAGATAGGGATGACAGATCCGAAATTCTCCAAGCTGGAAGATTATAAGGATGTTGAAACGCATAATGCTTATATGGCTTTAAGAGAAACGGGAATGGCAGAAGAGGAAGTGATGCGAATCATCCAGCTCCGCTCCAGGGATAATTCGAGGACCCCGATGCAATGGAATGACTCAGAAAATGCCGGATTCACAAACGGCAAGCCATGGATTAAAGTAGCATCGAATTATCAAGACATCAATGTGGAAAAAGCACTCCGGGATAAGAATTCCATCTACTATCATTATCAAAAGCTGATTCGCTTACGGAAGGAGTATGCTATCATTACTCATGGAGATTATGAACCGTTATGTATGGATGATGAGCGCATCTTCTGTTATGAGCGAAGGTGGAATGGTGAAAAATTGCTTGTCGTAGTGAATTTCTTCGGAGAGGAAGCGGAATTTTCCCATCCGAACAAACAAACGGCAAAAGCTGAAATCCTGCTTTCCAATTATCAAGACAGTCCGTCGGAATACAGACAGATTAAGCTTCGCCCATACGAAGCGGTCATTTACCACAGCAAAGCGTAAAGGCCTGATGGGATGGAGAAGAAATTTCAAGCAATCTATGATGTATTGGCTAAAGAAATTCAGACAGAGAAAATCAGGGCGGGACAATTACTGCCTTCTGAAAATGAGTTGACGGAGAGATTTGCGACATCTCGGGAAACGGTTCGTAAAGCTTTGCAGCTATTATCCCAAAATGGATATATCCAGAAGCTGCAAGGAAAAGGCTCTGTTGTGCTTGAACAGGACAAGCTGCCTTTGCCTGTCAGTGGTTTGACGAGCTTTAAAGAGCTGGCACGTTCGATGTCCCAAAAAGTGGAAACAAGTGTCATCGAACTCTCAAGCAAGGAAGCGCATGGATTTAACCGGCAGGTGCTGCAATGCGAGGAAGGCACTCCGTTGTGGGAGTTGCAGCGATTGCGCAAGCTTGATGGGGAAGCGGTCATTTATGATAAGGACCTGCTATTGAAGAAGCTTGCCCCGGGTCTTACGAAAGAAATTGCCGCTGATACGATTTATGGTTATCTGGAACAGGAACTGGGCTTGTCAATCAGTTATGCGAGGAAGGAAGTTGTCGTCGAAGAAGCAGATGCAAAAGATAAAGAGATATTGGATATGGGAAGTTATCAACAGCTGGTAGTCGTTCGCAGTGCTGTTTATCTGGAGGATACAACTTTATTCCAGTATACGGAGTCGAAACACCGCCCCGACAAGTTCCGCTTTGTCGATTTTGCTCGAAGGACGAAATGAGAAATACATAAAATGTGCATAGTTCAGAGGCTATGCACATTTTTTTGTGAGTAAAGAGAAGTTTGTACACAGAAAGATTCTGTTTGTTCACATAATTTGTGTGTAACATCAGTTATACACAGAAAAATTTGACGAATGATGGTGTGATGCATTTATCCACAAGTGGATAGCTGTTATGGACGAATCCGCTTGCCTAAAATTACTAAATCGCGCTCCATGCCATCCAGTTCGGCCACTTTCGGCATATTGGCCCAACGCTCAAATCCAAAGCACTCAAAAAGCTTGATGCTCGGTACGTTATGTCCGAAAACAAAACCTAAAACGGTCTTGAAATCCAATGTTTCGGACTGATCAAGAACGAACTGCAGCATATTTCTTCCCAGTCCTTTGCCTCGGGCATCCTCATGAAGATAGATACTGACTTCCACAGTCTTATGATAAGCAGCCCGGCCATAAAACGGCTCCAGGCTGATCCAGCCCAATATATTCCCATCTTCCTCCACGACCCAAAGCGGTCTCAAGTCAGTATGACGCTGGAACCATTCCAATCTGCTTTCGACTGTTATCTCTTCCAGATCCGCTGTGACCATCCTGCCGGCAATCGTTGAATTATAAATGGAAACAATTGCGGGAAGATCATGAATTTCTGCGATACGGTATTGCATGTCCATTTCCCCCAGTGTTTTTGGCTTATTATACTAAACGATCGGATGGAAGAATAGTCTCATTCAGTTTGGGGTACAAGAAAAATAAGTGAAAAGGCAGATGAGAGGATGTGGATAGATGTATTCAGTAACATTCGGTAAAATACTCCAATTCACTGCTATCGGCTTAGTGATCGGATTTATCATCGGTGTGGTCGCTATGCTCGGTTTTGATTTAGACTTCATGGCAATGATCGTAAGTGTGCTGCTCAGTATCATTGGGGTGTTTGCAGCAGGTATGTATGCCGAACTGTACCATATTAGACAAGCTGTGAATGAACAGACGGAAAAGACAATGAAAAGAAGAGGATAAAGAGGAGTTTCAGCTGCTGATGATGGCGGTTGAAACTTTTTTGATGAAATTTATTTCACATGTATGAAATAATAATGTATACTAATACTAGTAGAAAGCAATTGGGGGTTTGTCTGTGGAAAGCAGAGATATGGTAGATTTTATCGAATTAGTGCGCAATGTCAATAAAGCGTTGCGGAAGGAATGGGATTTTCAGATTTCCGGGCCGCAGCTCGTGTTGCTGAGGCTTTTGAAAAATAATGGTCCGATGCGCATGTCTGATTTAGCCGAAGAAGTAGGTATCAGCTACAGCGGGGCGACGAATTTAGGGAACCGCATGATCAAGGAAGGTTACCTAGAGCGCATCCATTCAGAGAAAGACCGTCGGGTGGTCATGCTTACAATTACCCAAAAAGGGTCTGATTTCTATGAGAGCTTCTCAGGTGCCAGAGATAAAGCGTTTGGTTCTTTTTTGGATAAATTGACGGAAGAAGAAAAGAATGAGTTCATAAGGCTGAGCCGTAAGATGCTCGCTGAATAAAAGAAAGGAGATGAGTGTATGTCGGACATTCGTAATGAAACGATACCCGATGGACACGAAATCGAACAAGCGGAAAAAGAATTACAAGAAGACGCACATAGCATAAAACGTATTTTTGAGCAACCGAAAGCGGCATGGGCGGTTGCTTTTGCATGTGTGGTAGCATTCATGGGGATCGGGCTGGTCGACCCGATCCTGCCTTCCATCGCAGCCCAAATGGATGCGACACCAAGTCAGGTTGAATTATTATTTACGAGCTATTTGCTCGTTACCGGGATCATGATGCTGATCACAGGCTGGTTATCGAGCCGGATCGGTCCGAAAATGACGTTGCTGACTGGATTGGTCATCATCATCTTGTTCTCGACCCTAGGGGGACTTGCGGGCAGTGTGGATGAATTGGTCGGACTTCGTGCCGGCTGGGGACTAGGCAATGCATTATTCATCTCCACTGCACTTGCTGTGATCGTCAGCGTGGCCAGCGGCGGTTCGGCAGTTGCCATCATGCTCTATGAAGCGGCTCTTGGTTTAGGGATGTCAGTTGGACCGCTTTTGGGTGGCCTGCTGGGATCTATTCACTGGCGTGCACCTTTCTTCGGGGTGGCTGTGCTGATGCTGATTGGATTGCTGGCGGTATGGATGTTGCTGACCGATGTACCGAAACCGGCAAAGAAAATTTCACTTTCGGCACCATTTCAGGCGCTTCGGCATCCAGGACTCCTGACGATTGGTTTGACAGCTTTATTCTATAACTTCGGGTTCTTTACTTTACTGACTTATTCACCATTTGTTTTGAACCTTGGTGAATTCGGTATTGGGTTCGTATTCTTTGTCTGGGGTATTATGCTGGCGATTGGTTCAATCTTCATCGCTCCGTCTTTTGAAGCAAAACTGGGCACGAAGAAGTCGCTTAGTCTGATAATGGTCGGTATCATCATTACGTTGGCTTTGATGGGCATCGGCGCACATTGGCCGGTATTCCTGATTGTCATGATAGCATTGATGGGGTTATTACTTGGTATCAACAATACTGTCATGACAACAGCTGTTATGGAAGTATCGCCAGTTGAGCGTTCCACTGCATCAGCTGCATATAGTTTCCTTCGCTTCACGGGTGGTTCGATATCACCGTGGCTTGCAGGGAAAGTGTCGGAGCATATTTCAATCGGGGCTCCATATTATGTCGCTGCAGCGGCAGTGCTTGTCGGATTGCTGTTATTCACAGCCAGAAGAAACGCAATGGATCGATTGAATTAGAGGAAAAGCCATGATCATTTGATCATGGCTTTTTGTATGTGGATAAATGAAATGCTATTTAGGATAATCTAATTTTGCGGGATTCCATGTATATTATCACTCGATTTTCGATGTATCTGCTGAAAGGGCAGAGGAAGTCATTGCTATTTATCAAAACCGAATCGAAACTGGTGGGTCAAGCTCTTGGTTTTCGCCGATTTCAGCTGGCGAAGACGGAAAAGCGGACATCGAAGTCGGGGACTTCCAAACAGTCTCGAAGCAGGAATCGAGGCATTGCTTGCAGAAAATAAAAAAGATCGAAACAACCGAGGGTGATACGTGATGACAAAAGCATGGCAGCGTTGCTTGCGGGAGATGAGCAGCAGGTCATTACGGAGGAAAAAGGTCGAGTATAGTGTACTAGGAAATCATCACACAGGCGTGAAATCGGGGAAAAATGGCTATGGCTCCATCGCAAGTCAGGGAATTCAAATCGAAAGGGACACTGCGGAAAGCTGCGATGGCCCGTTTTAACAGGCTTTTTTCCCAATTTATAAAAAGCAGAACCGAAAGTAGTTCTGCTTTTTCCTTATAGATCGACGGTATATACGTCGCTTTTACTCACGTTCTTCAAGTAGATTTTGTCGGGATTGATCTCCAATACGACATAATCCGGGTCATCGGGTCCGTCCAGCCATGCACTGAAGCTGTCTTTCCAAAGCTGTTGTTTCAGTTCGGGAGACTCACTTACTTTGGCATCGGCCTCGATTTCCACGTAATCGTCACCGACGCCATCACCATTATATCCGAGCAAGATATGAACATTGTGATTGCTCTCGATATCGTCCACTTTGTGTGAGCTGCCGCTAGTTGCGCAATATAAGGTATATCCTTCGTTGAAGAAAGCCATATATCGAGTGTAAGGCTTGCCGCCTTGAACGGTGGCAAGTGTGCCGATTTTTTGATTTTCGAGAATTTGTTCAACGTGTTTTCTGACTTCTGATTGTTCCATCGTGCTCTCCTCCTTCTGATTTCTACAGGTAGTATCCCTTTTTTGGTAGCTTATTAAACCCGAAAACAGGGAATGATATGGAGAGTGTTGTCCAAAAGCCAACAATGGAGGGAAGCATATGACTAAGATGCAGGAAGAGAAAAAACCTCAAATCAAGTGCCAGACGGAATTTGGCCAGCTTAAGTATGTTGTCGTCTGTCCGCCAACATTTATGGAAATACGGAAAGTGATCAATGAAACACAAAAGCACTATTTGAATCATAATATCGATCAGCATACAGCCATGAAGCAGCACACTGACTTTGTAAATGCACTAAGGGACCATGGGGTGGATGTCATGTCATTACCGGCACAGGAACCATTCAATGAGCAAGTCTATACCCGGGATATCGGTTTTTGTATAGGAGATACGTTATTTGCGTCGAATATGGAAGATGACATACGCAAAGGGGAAACCAAAGTATTGCGTGAATGGCTTGAGGAACAGGAACTTACATACAAGGATATCACGGAGGGTACGATTGAAGGTGGGGATGTTGTAATTGATCATCAACGAGTATGGGTCGGTCTGAGTAAACGGACAGACAAGAATGCTGTACAGCAATTACAGCAGCTGCTGCCGGAATATGAAGTGATTCCAGTGAAGATTCGTGAGGATATCCTGCATTTGGACTGCGTTTTCAATCTGGTCCGGGATGATTTGGCAATCCTTTATCCAGGTGCTTTTGTGCAGGAAGATCTGGATAGGTTCCGCAAGCTATACAAGACGATCGAGATTTCTGAAGAAGAACAATTCTATATGGGTACCAATATCCTTTCGTTTGCACCAAATAAGCTGGTTAGCCTGCCTTCCAATAAGCGCGTGAATGAAGCGCTGCGTAAAGAAGGTGTGACGGTAGTCGAAGTGACCTTCTCGGAAATCATCAAATCAGGCGGCTCATTCCGCTGCTGTTCTCTGCCGTTGCAGCGTCAATGATTGAATGAAATGGATTATTATAAGTTTCGATAGGCTGAGCGGATTGCTTTACTTCTATCCCGGGCCTTAAGCATAATAAAATGTGGAGGCGATTAGATTGGATAATTTTACGTTTTATAACCCGACGAAATTGATTTTCGGTAAAGATCAATTAGATAAATTGAGAGAAGAAATTCCTGCTTATGGCAAGAAAGTATTGCTTGTATATGGCGGCGGCAGCATCAAACGCAGCGGCTTGTACGATAAAGTATGGAAAGAACTGAAAGAGATCGGCGCAGAAGTATTCGAGCTTTCTGGTGTGGAGCCGAATCCTCGTGTCTCTACTGCACGCAAAGGTGTGGAAATCTGTAAAACAGAAGGAATCGATGTCCTGCTCGCTGTTGGTGGCGGTAGTGTGATTGACTGTACAAAGGCGATTGCAGCGGGTGCGAAATATGATGGTGATGTATGGGATATCGTGACGAAGAAAGCCTTCGCAGAAGATGCTCTGCCATTCGGGACAGTGCTGACCCTTGCGGCGACAGGTTCCGAAATGAACTCTGGTTCCGTTATCACGAACTGGGAAACAAATGAGAAATATGGCTGGGGAAGCCCACATACATTCCCGAAATTCTCTATCCTGGATCCCCAGAATACGTTCACGGTACCGCGTGATCAAACAATCTATGGCATCGTTGACATGATGTCCCACACATTGGAGCATTACTTCCATACAACAACAAACACGGAATTACAGGATCGATTCTGTGAATCCTTGTTGCGCACTGTGATGGAAATAGGACCGAAGCTTCTTGAGGATCTGGAGAATTACGACAATCGCGCTGCTATCCTTTACAGTGGAACGATGGCATTGAATGGCGTGCTGAATATGGGCTATCGTGGCGACTGGGCGACACATAACTTGGAGCATGCTGTTTCTGCTGTCCATGACATTCCGCATGGCGGCGGTCTGGCGATCATCTTCCCTAATTGGATGAAGCATGTACTTGATGAGGAGACTGCACCTCGTTTCAAGCAGCTTGCAGTCCGTGTCTTTGGTATTGATCCGACAGGCAAAACGGATAAAGAAGCTGCGCTGGAAGGAATCGATGCATTACGAGCATTCTGGAACAGCATCGATGCTCCGGCTACGCTTCGTGACTACGACATTTCCGAGGACAGCTTGGAATTGATGGCTGAAAAAGCTTACGCGAACGGTGAATTCGGCGGGTATCGCAAACTGAATAAAGAAGATTCACTTGAGATCTACAAAGCATCTTATTGATACCAAAAGCCTGCGCATATGAATTGCGCAGGCTTTTTCTTTTAGGAACTTACCATTGTACCGCCGTTTACGTGAATGATTTGTCCGGTTACGTAGGAGGAGTCTTCACTAGCCAGGTATACATAGGCCGGAGCCAGTTCATATGGCTGGCCAGCACGTTTCATTGGTACATCCTGACCGAAAGTGGCAACATCTTCAGCAGAGAAACTGGAAGGGATGAGTGGCGTCCAGATCGGTCCTGGTGCCACACCATTCACTCGTATCCCTTTTGTTGCAAGGTTCTGTGATAGAGCTCTAGTGAAGCCGACGATCGCTCCTTTCGTGCATACATAATCAATCAAATCAGGCTTCCCCTCATAAGCGGTCACTGACGTTGTATTCACAATGGTGCTTCCCCTTTTCAAATGAGGGAGTGCAGCCTTGGTCAAATAGAAGAAAGCAAAGATATTTGTATGGAATGTTGCATCCCATTGCGCAGTGGAGATATCCGTCAAAGAATCTTGAGGGAATTGGACCCCGTGATTGTTCACTAGGATATCCAGTTTCCCGTAAGTCTGGATGGTATGCTCGATGACAGCCCGGCAATGCGCTTCGCTGCGCAGGTCGCCTACAATCAATGTACAGCGCTGGCCAAGCTGCTCGATTCTGTTCTTTGTACGGCTGGCGTCTTCGTTTTCGTACTCATAATAGTAGGGGATGACAACATCTGCACCTTCTTTTGCAAAAGCAATGGCTGCTGCTGCACCGATGCCGCTGTCACCTCCAGTGATGATAGCTACCTTTCCGGTAAGTTTTCCTGCTCCTTTATACGCGTCTGTCTCAATGATCGGCCTCGGTTGCATCAGCCCCTCTATCCCAGGCTGCTGGTCTTGGTGCTGGGGTGGGAAATAGAAGTTCGTGCCGGGCTGGGCCGGCCGGTATTTGTTATTGGAATGCTGCGTCAATTCTAGCCCTCCTCTACATTCATGGCTCCAGATGAAATATATGCACAAAGCGCCATTAATTTGCCAAGAAAGAGGAATTTTACGTTAGCAAACAGAACAAAGAGGGAAGAGGATTTGGAGTGTGATTATTCAAAAGTTGGAGAGGGGTCTTATTCATGGAAAAAGTATTTATCAGTCCAAGCCGCTATGTTCAAGGAAAGGACGTGCTCCAGAAAGCTGGCGAGCATGTGAAAAAAATCGGAGATAGTGCGCTAGCACTTGCTGATGATTTTGTGTGGGACTTGGCAGGTAATACAGTGCTTGAGAATTTGGAGCAAAACGGTATCCAGACGAAAAGAATCGTATTCGGCGGAGAAGCTTCGACGGAAGAGATCAAAAGAATTGCGGGTGAAGGCAAGGAAAGTAATGTTGTCATCGGTATCGGAGGCGGGAAAACACTGGATACAGCCAAAGCAGTCGCGGACGAGCTGCAGGTCGGGGTTGTCATCATGCCGACGACAGCATCGACTGATGCACCGACGAGCGGCTTGAGCGTTATTTACTCTGAGGAAGGAACATTCGAGAGCTACAAGTTTTATGACAAGAATCCGGACCTTGTCCTAGTCGATACAAAAATCATCTCCCAAGCACCTCCGCGTTTTTTAGCTTCCGGAATTGCGGATGCAATGGCCACTTGGGTGGAAGCACGTGCCTCCATTGAAGGACGGGGCACTAACATGGCTGGCGGTCTGGCGACGATTGCCGGCCAAGCGATTGCGGAGAAAGCGGAAGAGGTATTGTTTGAGTATGGTTTGCTTGCATATGAAGCAAATAAGCGTCAGATCGTCACGCCTGCATTGGAAGCTGTAGTCGAAGCCAATACACTGCTCAGCGGACTCGGCTTTGAAAGCGGCGGACTTGGAGCGGCACATGCCATCCACAATGGTTTCACCGCCCTGCATGGCGAAATCCACAACCTTACCCACGGGGAAAAGGTTGCATTCGGTACACTGACACAGCTGGCCTTGGAGGATCGCACATTGGATGAAATCAACACATACATTGATTTCTATCTCGCTCTGGGACTCCCGGTTACGCTGGAAGATATCAAACTGAAAGATGTCTCGGATGAAGACTTGCTCAAGGTTGCCGAACTAGCAGTACAAGAAGGGGAATCCATTCACAATCTGCCTGGTACGATCACAGCAGACCAGGTCGTGGATGCTATCAAAGCAGCCGATCAATACGCGAAAGCCTACAAGGAATCCATCGGATACGAAGGCTGAAACGAAAAGAAAAAGCTGGAACAGGAAAAAATGTTCCAGCTTTTTTTCTTTGCCTATTGACGTGTATTTATGTATTAGTGTACTATTTGATTAATACAGTGATACATCAGGAGGGTTTATTTCATGAAAGCTTGGCTAGCGTTAGTAAAGAAGGAATTCCGTGTGGGATTGCCGATCTTGCTATTGGCAGTTGTACTATTCCTTGTCGGCTTAGTTATAGTCGCCGCTACTACCTATAGATTTGGACATGTGTGGGATGCTGTCGGTATCATCGGTTTAGTCTGGGGCAGTGGACACTTCTTTTTCCTGGCTATTTACATGCTTTATAGTCTCGGAGTAGAAAGGAAAAAATTGCATCTCTGGCTCCATAATCCGATGCACGCTTCAGGTCTTCTCGCAGCAAAACTGGTGACAGGAACGGTTTACATGATAATTTCTTTGCTCATCGTAAGTATTGCGGCATATTTAGGTGGTTTGCACTTTGTCGAGTTTTCAAATGACACATGGTTTAAGATCGGTATAATTGCATTCCTGCACGTAGTTTCCTTTTCAATAGACTTTTCTGTTTACGTCATTCTTGCATACGTTGTTTTTCTACTATTGGAAAGATACATGCCATCATTTCTAAGTGGAACAGTTGTCTTCATAGGCTGGTGGGTGTTTGCCTATCTTTCATACGGACTTATAGTCGATACCAAATTCTACACTGCGATTACAGAATGGGGAAGAATCGATTTAGGCTTTATCGCAAATTCTCTTCAATTCGATATTAGTGTCAAAGAAGCCATAGTCAATTTTCAAGGTGAGAACACTTTCATCTATGCTGGTAATTATGTTATTGAATTGATTACTATTCTCATCATCTTTTTCATTGCATCTTGGTTATTAGACAAAAAAGTAGAGGTGTAGAGTATGACCGATACATTTCAATCTTCCCAGCCGATTTATCTGCAGCTGGCAGATCGGCTGAATAGACAGATTGTCAGCGGCGAATTGAAGCCTGGGGATAAACTGCCTTCTGTACGGGAAATGGCAGTTTCATCGAAAGTAAATCCGAATACGGTACAGCGGACGTACCGCGAACTGGAGGCATCGGGAATCGTGGAATCACGCAGAGGGCAAGGAACATTCGTGACGGAAAATGAAGATATTCTTCTTTCGATACGTGAGAAGCTGAAACAAGAACAAATCGAGAATTTCATTCAAGTCATGCACGACATGGGTTATCAAAATGAGGAAATAACCGAAGGGCTCCAAACTTATTTGGAAGGAGGCGCGCGTCATGATTGAATTCAAAGATGTGACAAAGCGTTATATGACGAAGACGGCACTGAGAGACGTGAATTTGAAGCTCGATAAAGGCAAAATCATCGGTCTTGTCGGATTGAATGGAGCGGGTAAATCAACGACGATGAAGCTCATTGCTGGTCTGATCAGCCCGACCAAAGGGTCTGTGGAACTGGACGGAAAGAAAGTGACACGCCGGATGGCTTCGAAAGTGAGTTATCTGTCGGAGCTTGATGAGTATTATTCTTTCTACACCGTTCAGCAGACGATCGATTTCTTTGCGACGCAATTCCCCGATTTCAATAAAGAAAAAGCCGAAGAAATCCGAGCTTATATGAACCTGGATGCCAATACAAAAGTGAAGCATTTGTCCAAGGGGAATCGAGGCAGGTTGAAAATCATCCTGACGCTGTCAAGGGAAGTACCAGTCCTGCTGATGGATGAGCCGCTATCCGGCCTGGATCCGCTTGTCCGGGATTCCATTGTGAAAGGCCTGATCACATTCGTGGACACGGAGAAGCAGCTTGTTCTCCTTTCCACGCATCAGATCATGGAAGTGGAGATGATCCTCGATGAGGTGATCGCTATCAAAGATGGTGTATTGGTGGATCACCGGAATGTGGAAGAACTTCGCTATGATGAGCAGAAGGGCATATTGGAATGGATGAGCTCGATCTATGAGTAAAGAAGCATTGCAACTCTTATTACAAGCAAAGGAGCGAAAAAACATGCATAAGCAGCCAGCAGTCGAAATAAAGCAAGTAACCAAAGTAATACGCGGTCGGAAAATTATCGATCGCATCAATTTCTCCATTTATCCAGGTGAGGTGTTCGGCTTCCTAGGGCCGAATGGTGCAGGGAAGACTACTACGATCCGGATGATTGTCGGATTGATGGGGATAACGGATGGAGATATCCTGATTAAAGGCAATAGTATCAAAACATCTCATGGAGCAGCGATGAAACATATCGGTGCGATTGTCGAGAACCCGGAAATGTATAAGTATCTGTCAGGTTATCTGAATCTTGTGCATTTTGCGAGAATGAATGATGGCGTTGATAAAAAACGGATTGATGAAGTCATCGAGCTGGTTGGCTTGAAGAAACGGATACATGACAAGGTAAAAACCTATTCCCTTGGGATGAGACAGCGTCTCGGTATTGCACAAGCATTGCTGCATCGTCCGGATGTCCTCATTCTTGATGAACCGACAAATGGCTTGGATCCAGCCGGGATTCGCGAAATGCGTGAATATATCCGCAACCTGGCAGAAACAGAGGGGCTTGCAGTTATCGTATCCAGCCACTTATTGAGCGAAATGGAATTGATGTGTGACCGAATCGGAGTTTTGCAGCATGGCAAGATGCTAGGGGTGCAGCAAGTACATGAAATATCGAGTGAACAAACCCAAATGGTCAGCTTCCAGGTCGAACCGGTGGATCAGGCAGCAATCGTTCTCCGGGATATGGGAAGCAAAAAACCGCAGATCAAGGATAAACATGTCATCATTGAGCTGACGCGTGATGAGATTCCGGCAGCGGCAGCCAAATTGACGAAGGAAGCAATCAACATCTACGGCATCCAAGCCGAAACGAAAACATTGGAAGATACATTCCTGGAATTGACTGGAGGGAAGGAAATTGTCTAAATTCATTAATCTGGTAAGAAATGAACATATGAAAACTTTCCGTCGTCTGTCGACGTGGATCATGCTGGGGATTGCGGCGGCATTACTCATTACAATCGCTGCATTTACGGCATATTACGCAGAGGACAGTAATGGTGACTGGCGAGCAAACACAGAACAGCAGATACAGGACTTACAAAAACAAGTCGAGGCTGGAGAGTTGGACGCCGCGGACTTCCAGCAAGATTTGGCCACCATGCAATATCAGCTGGATCACGACATCGCGCCGGTCCAAAGTGATTCACTTGCTTCTTATATGGAAAGCATCATGTATTACTGTGCGCCATTTCTTATCTTGTTCATCGCTATAATTGCAGGGGGGCTTGTCTCTTCCGAATTCGGTACGGGTACAATCAAATTATTGCTTACCAAGACACCTTCTCGTTTCAGTGTGTTAACTTCCAAGTATGTAAGCATGCTTGTCACGACAGTTATTTTCTTTATATTCTTCATCGGATTTTCCTTTATTATCGGTGGAATATTCTTCGGATTCAATGGATTTGATGCGAAGAGTGTTGTCTTTGATAATGGGGAAGCTGTGACAAATAATATACTAGCTTCCACTATGAGGGATTACGGGCTGAATTTTGTCCAGACGTTAATCTATGCGACAATTGCATTTGCTTTATCTGCCATTTTCCGTAATACGGCCTTGGCAATCGGATTTTCCATCTTCATCTCGATGTTCTTCCCGACCATTAGTTTCATACTATCAAGATATGATTGGTCGAAGTATATCTTATTCAATAATGTGGATCTGACAGTATACAACCCGGGAAATGTTCCGCCTGTGGATGGTATGACATTAGGTTTCTCCGTGGCAGTGATGGCAATTTATTTTGTTATCATCACTGGTATCACCTGGTTCAGCTTCATGAAACGAGACGTCACAGCTTAAGCAATTCGTTTGCTTTATGTTTAAAATAACGGTAAAAAGGTATTAGTAATACTGTATGCAGTTTTTTCAAACTAATAAACGAAACAGGAGTGAATTAACATGAGTGATGTATTGTTCACATCTCACGCAAAAGCAACTGGCGGTCGTGAAGGCCATGTAAAATCTGATGATGGTTTGATCGATCTTGACCTTGTCCAACCGGGCAGCAAGAAAGATCGTGAAGGTTCCAATCCAGAGCAATTATTCGCAGCAGGCTATTCTGCATGCTTCGACGGTGCTTTCAACCACGTGGCAAGACTTGAGCGCAAGCGTGTTGAAACAGAAACTTCTGTTGATGTAAGCCTTTTGAAAGATGGCGATGGGTTTAAAATCGCTGCTGCTATCACTGTAGACGTAAAAGGTGTTTCCCAGGAAGAAGCAGAGGACCTATTGGAAAAGACACATCAGTTCTGCCCTTACTCCAAAGCGACTCGCGGCAACATCGATGTTGATTTGAAAGTGAATGTTGTAGAATAATAAGCAAAAACCACTTCCGATCTTGGAAGTGGTTTTTCTATGCTCATTTTTTACGTTGGAATAAAAACTTTGCCAGCAATGTCTGACAGATGACGAATAGTCCACCGACTGCCCAGTATAGCGGTAGTACCGCTGGTGAACTGAAGGAGATAAACCCGATCATAAGCGGTGAGATGATACCGATCATACGGGCTTGCTGCCTTCTTGCCGGATCCACCCCAATCTGGGAGACGCGGTATTGCAGCCAGTAGACTGCCATCGCAATCACTGTCAATGTAATATCCGGTGTGCCAAGATTGAACCAAAGGAAATCATGCGTTGCAATCTCTGGTGTGTTACGGATGGCTGAATAGAAACCGATCAGAAACGGCATCTGGATCAACAGCGGGAGACATCCCATCGCAGAGAAAGGATTCATTCCATGCTTCCGATAAAGCTCCATCATTTCCTGCTGCTGCTTCTGGCGAGACTCAGCATCCGTTTTGTTTTTGTATTTAGCCTGCAAGGCATCCAGCTCTGGCTTGAACAGTTTCATCTTTTCCTGTGTTTCATAGCCTTTTTTCAGCTGCATCAGCATCAAAGGCATCAAAATGAGACGTACTGCCAAGGTGATCAAAATGATGCTGATACCGTAATCGTCGTTGAAGTAACTGGCAATCAGCTTGATCAAGTAAGAGAACGGACTGATGAAATAATGGTTGAACCATCCCTCGCCAGATGTCCCTCCGCTGGTGCCCTGGCATCCTGCCAATACTGCGAGCAGACCAATGAAACTTAAAATAATACCGTACTTTTTGAAGAAAGTGGATACAGATGTGCGTTGCAAATCGTTTTTCCTCCTTGTTGTATCGATTGATTCTTATATGGATACAAACAAGAAGCTGCCTCGCCATCATCGTCCGGACCGTCCTTGCGCATCGTAGTGCGAGCGAGCCAATGAACGATCGGCCTGCTGTAAGAAATAGTGGTAGGAGTATGCGATTGCCAGTTGTCTAATGAATAGACATACTGCCATTGCATCACATCACTGGTACGAAAACGACTCGTGACTTTCGTTGTTGTCCGATGCGCCAAGATGAGGGTCATCGTCAGACCGATATAGAATACCAACGATGTAAAATCATCCGCGAACATATTCCAAAAAGCGTACAGCATCTGTATACACCTCCTTTCGTTCCTTCTATTTTCCTATAGATCTAGAAACTTGTCAAAGTTACGCAGGGATTCCCGATTCGTTTGGAGAAATGGCTAGAAGAAGCGTTTTCTCTGCTGACGGCAGTTTATTTGAACAGTTTTATGACGGAGGGGGACGAACATGATAAACTGGTTAACAAGACTACAAGCTGCAGAGGTGAAGCCGATGTTCAAGATACGCGAAGCCAAGGTCTCTGATTACGACCAAGTCGCTGTTCTGTACAAGGAATTATACAATACACATTATCAAAATCAGCCGGAGTATTTCGTCAAAAAGACGGAACCGCTTGATCAGCATGTGTTCGAAAGCAATATTTATCTAGATAATAAAAAAGTTTTCTTGGTGGAAAAAGCAAAGGAAGTCATGGCTTTTGCTACAATACGGATAACAAATGAAACGGTTTCACATCGTGCACATATCTTCATCGAGGAATTCTGTGTCCGATCCGATATGCGCGGCAAAGGAATCGGCGGCCATCTGTTTGAGAAAGTCAAACGACATGGCAAAAAAATCGGGGCTACAGAGATAGAATTGAATGTATGGAATTTCAACTCCAGGGCAGAAGATTTCTACGTCAAAATGGGCATGCAAACCCGCTCAAAACGAATGGGATTATCATTGAAATAAGTAGATTATTGTCGAAAAACCCCTTGATCAAGGAGTTTTTCGATGTCAAGTAAAAAAGTTTAAATTTTGTAAATAATTATCTAGCCAAGCCTTCATGTTGCGTTTATAATAATCTGGAATTACATAAATATATTTCCAGGAGGAAACATACGTGACAAAGAAGCTAGTGATTGGAATGATCATGGTTTTGCTTTGCCTGCAAGCGGTGGCTCCGCAGACTGCGTTTGCTGCCATTGACGAGAAAGAACTGGAAGCCTACGCGGCTGAGCTTGGTACAGATGTGGAAGGTTTGAAACGTTATTTGGTTGATTTTGACTGGGGAACTCTTGAGGAAATCGATGCGGGCTCCGTGGAAGAATTACGTGAATTTCTCGGTGAACCGGTAACGAGTGAAAACTTCCAAGCATTTTTGGATGAAAATAATTATACTGCGGAACAATTCGATCAAAGGCTAAAGGATCAAGGATATGCAGAGAAAGGCTATACGGCTAAGGATGTTTTACTTGTTACCGACTTGTACTATGTTATGGGTGAACCAGTGAATGCCGAGAATCTCCAAATGCTGGCTGACGATCTTGAAATGACAGAGAAGGAATTAGCCGATCTCTTTGCTGAAAATGGATTAGACCTTTACAGTTATGCATATATGGATGATCTATATGATGTGATCTACAACGATATCAACGGCGTGTCCTTACATTTCCTGTTGCTGGAAGTGGGCATGAGTAAGGAAGAGTTGGATCAACTTTTGAACGATAATGGAATGACATTGGATGACTTTGCTAGCTACGATGAATTAGCAACATTCATCTATACCGAAAGCGGCTATGATTTCGAAATGGAATGGGAATCCATGAGTCCGTTCCTTCAAGCGATCGGGATCAGTAAAGACGAATACCTTAATTTCTATGACCATCTAAATACAGTCCTGGGCGGCATGGATGATGCGTTCTTTGAGAGACTATTGGCATTGTATGATCGTTTGGAAGTATTCGGTGACTTTGAAACCGTCAATGAATTGGATGATAGTCAGCGTGATGAAATCGTGTCCATCTGGCAAGAAGCAATGGATTTGTTCCAGTTAAAAGCCAAGTTTTATTTAGTGGATGGGGAAACGAAGCAGGAAGTCACAATCGAGGAGTTATCTCGTATAACAGACATCGGCAATCAAATCCTGTTTGTCGAGCTGTATGATGCAGATGGTAACCTGCTGATGGATTTCTCTTTGACTGGAGATCTGGTGAACCATGAAATCTTTGAAATTCCGGCTGCTGTCGAACAACCAAAGCCGGCAGTTGAGCAGGCAGCTCCAAAACACAAAGCGCCTGTAAAAGAAAAGGTAACAGTCACACCAACGAAGACTGCTAGTGAGACAGTGAAAGAAGAAGGAAAACGCCTGCCGGATACAGCGTCTCCGGTTGGTAATGTCCTCTTAACCGGTGCGGTATTGATGGCTGCCGGAGCGGTACTTTATGCATGGAACCGTCGTAAAAAACATAGTAATTAATAACTAATGCACCATGAATCACGTGATTCATGGTGTTTTTCTATTAAAAAATGAAACAATCTGACAAGGTGATGCGTACATATTATGGAAAGTGACAAATATGTTACAAGGAAAGGGTGAACCAAATGGCAGAACCGGCAATGCAGCTGATCGGGCTGAAGAAACAGATCGGCTCTAAACTGATTGTGAAGGGATTGGACTTCGACATTCAGCCGGGTGAGGTATTCGGATTCCTAGGACCGAATGGAGCAGGAAAAACAACGACAATCCGTATGATGGTCGGCTTGATCCGGATTTCGGAAGGTGATGTGCGCATTCAAGGAAAGAGCATTAAGACGGATTATAAAGAAGCAATCCGACATGTAGGCGCTATCGTCGAGAACCCGGAATTATATGGATTCATGTCAGGTTATAAGAATCTGCTTGTATTTTCAAGAATGATTCCCGGGATTTCGAGAGAGCGAATCGATGAAGTGGTGAAACTCGTCGGACTTGAAAAGCGCATCCATCAAAAAGTAAAGCGATATTCCTTGGGTATGCGTCAGCGTCTGGGCATCGCACAGGCATTATTACATAATCCATCCATCTTGATTTTGGATGAGCCGACGAATGGTTTGGATCCATCAGGTATTCGTGAAATCCGCCAATACATACGCAGATTGGCAGAACAGGAAAATGTGGCAGTCATCGTCTCCAGCCACTTGCTTTCCGAAATGGAACTGATGTGTGACAGGATCGGTATCCTGAAAAACGGCGAACTCATCTCTATCCAGCAAATCCAAAACACGGAAGAGGATGCGCCTACTGAAGTTGTTCAGATCGATTGTCCACCAAGCTATCACGAAAAAGCACAGCGTCTCCTGCAGGAACGATTTGGTGTAACGGCTATGGCCAGCGGTGAGAAACTGACATTCCCGATAACACGCGGTGAAATTCCATCCATCATCAAAGAACTGGCAGTCGCTGATATTGAAATGCATGGCTTTGCAGTCGAACGGAAGACGCTAGAGGATAAATTCTTACATGTGATTGGAGAGAATGTCATTGAGTAATTTTTTCCAGCTTGTCCGTAATGAACAGACAAAGCTGTACAGCCAGCTGTCGACATGGATCATGCTTGGCATTCTTGTTGTCGTAGTACTTGGCTTTGCAATTTTAATGCGGACAGCAGATGGTTTTGTATCGGATTATGATGATGCGACATGGAAGCAGCAATTGCAAGAAGAGAACGAATCACTTGCGGAATTCGACCCGGCTGATTCGAATATCTTGATAAATAACTACCGAATTGAGAATGATTTAAAGCCTGAGGGGATGACCGCTTGGGAATTCCTATATCAAGGTAATTTTATTACGAGTGTGCTCAGCTTGCTGACGATTATAGTTGCTGGCGGAATAATAGCAAATGAGTACCGCTGGGGAACTATCAAGCTATTATTAATCCGACCCGCAACGAGGACGAAGATCTTCTTTGCTAAGTATGCGAGTGTATTGATTTTTGCATTGACTGCATTGATAGTATTATTCATCTTCTCTTGGTTATTCGGAATGTTGTTCTTCGGTCTTGGGGGCGACGGTTCCATGTTACAAGTGAAGGATGGAGAAGTTGTTGAGGTCTCCGTATGGACACGGATCGCACAGGACTATGGTCTGCAACTGGTAAAGCTGGTCGTATGGTCGACATTTGCGTTCATGATTTCTGCGGCATTTCGAAATGGTGCATTGGCAATCGGAACGGCTATCTTCCTGATGTTCGTTGGCACATCGGTTGTCGGCTTCATAGCAGACAAACCGTTTGCAAAATATATCTTGTTTGCGAATCTGGATTTAACACAATTTACAACAGGGTATAAGGTGATAGACGATTTAACACTTACATTTGCGATTGTGACCATAATTGTGTATTATCTAATTTTCTTAGTCGTAGGATGGGTATTGTTCGCCAAGCGAGATGTGGCGGGTCACTAAAATAAGAGAGGGGAATTTATATGTTGAAAAGAACAGCAGAAAAAGTGTTGGCAATCATCGGGGCAGTTTTGTTTCTTATCTTCGCAGGGTGGTCTGCTTTGGGTCTTGGAGGATCGGATGAAGCGGCAACCAATGAACTCCTAAACCAAGGTTTTTCGCAAGAGGATGCTTCCATGTTTACTGATATCGTGACTGGAATGTCCATTTGGCTGATCATCCTATACGTGATTTGTGCAATTCTTGGTTTTGTTTCCCTAGCTATGCTCAAACCAAATAAGAAAGCAACAGGTGCTGGTGTGCTTCTTATTATTACAGCAGTGCTTGGTACGCTTCTGTCTATCTTTACAGGCATCATCGGCGGCATCCTCTATTTGATCGCAGGGATCATGGCGATTGTGCGAAAGCCTGTTGAGCAATATAATGATAGAGGAGAGACTTATTAAGAACTAACGCAGGAAGGAGGTTTGACATGTTGAAACGAACAGCGGAGAAGGTACTTGCCATCATTGGTGCAATTGTCTTCCTCATTACTGCGGTCATGACAACTGTTAGAGTTGCTACGTACGATCCCGAAGCGGCTCGCGGTGAAATTTTGGATAACGGGTTGGACCAGCCGATCGATACTGATATGGTTGCCAGCATGGCAAGTTCCATCGGGATCTTTATCATTATTGTAAGTGTGATCTGTACCATCTTAGGTATTGTGGCAGCAGTTAAGCTTAAAGCTGATCGTAAGCAGGTTGGACTGGGTGTCATGTTAATCATCGCGGCTTTGGTGGGTTCGATTGGTACATTCCTATCGGGCTTTATCGGTGGTGTATTGTACACTATTGCAGGCATCCTGGTACTTGCGAGAAGACCTTTGGATGAAAGCAGAGATTAGTTGGCTGAGAGAGGGGAAACAGATTGATTGGACGTACTGCAGAATTGGTTTTAGGAATTATAGGTGTGGTTTTTAATGCATTGGCTGCCATTTTGGTTGGATTTTTCATCGTGGCAGCTGGAGATGCCATGAGGGAGGAGATTTATAATGATCCTACCCTTACAGCTCAAG
This sequence comes from Terribacillus jepli, assembly GCF_047228925.1. Classification (NCBI taxonomy): domain Bacteria; kingdom Bacillati; phylum Bacillota; class Bacilli; order Caryophanales; family Bacillaceae; genus Terribacillus; species Terribacillus jepli. The sequence goes on from NZ_JBFEGH010000009.1 coordinate 116,944, forward strand.
ATGCAGATCTGATAAGCAGTGTTTTAGGCGGATTGGGATGGTATTTCGTCATTGTCAGTGTGATATCGGCTATTCTGGGTGTTGTGGGAATCGTACTATTACGCCGTGACAGCAGATCCACTGTTTCTGGTGTTATCTTTATTGTAACAGCCGTTCTGTCTGCTTTTCTGACACTTTTCGGTTCTTTTATCCAGTCAATCCTATTTCTAGTCGCAGGGATCCTGGCGATTGTCAGGAAACCAATTGACACAAATGACAACACGATAGAGAGCTACTGAAAAACGGGGCACTGCTTTGGAGCAGTGCCCTTTTTACATGGATAATCCGATCAACGCTAAAGCAATACCAGCAGCATAACTGCATAGCAAGTAACTGACAGCGATGATTATTCGCTTTTTGCTGCTTAATTGGACAATTTCCAAATGGAAAGTAGAAAATGTGGTAAACGAGCCCAGGAACCCAATGGCGAGGAAGTTGTGCCAGTCCGTTCCCCAATCTGCCTGGAAAACCAGTCCGATCAGGAAAGAACCCATTACATTGATCAGAAAGGTCGCCAGCGGGAAGCTGTATGTCCAGGAGGTCTCTACCCGTCTGCTGATTTCATAGCGAATCACTGCTCCAAGCCATCCACCTATTAAAACGAAGATAATATTCATATAGTATGCTCCTTATGACTTGGGTCCGGCGAAAGTCGCAGCCCGAGAAGCAGAGCACCTAGACCGCCGGTTGTACTGCAGGCAAGGTAGAGCAATCCGATATGTAACAGATCATCTTGGAAAAGCAGTGCTGTTTCCAGGCTGACAGTCGAAAAGGTCGTAAAGGCGCCGACCATGCCAGTAGTCAGTCCTTTAGCAAGGGCAGGATTATCCGCAAAGAATCGTCTTTTCACAAAGTTAGTCAAATACCCCATAGCGAAACAACCAATGATATTGATGCAAAGCGTACCTAAGGGAAAGCTGCCGGTCTGCGGCATGATTATCCCGACGAGATAACGCAGGAGTGCCCCGATACTGCCGCCGCAGCCGATGGCGATATACACTTTCATACACAAACCTTCTTTTTCTGCATATACTGCTGTATGTCTGTATTATACCCCAATAGTTGTGTTACGCTAGTATGACGGATTTATAAGGAAAGGTAGTATGATGATGAAAAACGCGGCGATTCTTAGTGAGGAATACTTCATATCCTATTTTCGCCTGTTGCTGAATACTCGCGGATGTACTGTGGAAGAAGCTTATCAGCTCACAGTTGAACAGATTTTCGAAGGTGATATTAATATCTTCGGCGAAGAGACAAAAAAGAATTTTAAACTTGCCTACCAGACGGTCAAAGGGTACTGATGCTTCCCGGACTGCTCCATTTGACATTGAGAATGGTTATCAATTAAAATGAGGGTAGATGAAGGGAAGTGAATGAAGGTGGCAAGTGTACTGATAGCATTCACCAGTATGTCGGGCAACACGGAAGAGATGGCTGACATCATGGAACAGACTTTGGAAGAAAGAGGAGTCGAGGTAACGAAGCTCCAAATTGATATAGATCAGTTAGATGTCTTTACCATGACCGATTATGATGGCATCTTAATGGGGACCTATACATGGGGAGACGGAGACATCCCTTATGAAATCGAGGATTTCTACGATGAATTGGATGACATCGAACTGGATGGCAAGCCGGTTGCCCTTTTTGGATCTTGTGATTCGATTTATGCAAGCTACGGTGCGGCCATTGATACATTCGAGGAGAAATTCAAGGAACGCGGAGCGGAAATTGTCCTTGATAATATGAAAGTTGATCTATCACCAGAAGACGAAGATATTCGGAACTGCCAGGAATTCGCAGCTTCGTTTGCTTCGATATTGGATAAACAGCACATATGAAAAGCAGTCTGCTAATGCAGACTGCTTTTTTACGTCATGAGATTTTTTCTTCTGTTATTTCGCCTAGCATCAAGTTGATCACTTCGTCACCGATTTCCACTTTAGCCGCTTCTGTCCCGGTAACAGAGATATACGAGGAAGAGTTCGTTACAATAATCGGTGTAGAAAGGGAGAATCCGGCTGCTTTGATTGCCTCCATATCAAACTCAAGCAGCAAATCTCCTGGTTTTACTCGATCACCTTGCTGTACATGCAGGATAAAATGTTTGCCGTCCAACTGGACAGTATCAATACCTACGTGAATCAGTATTTCTGCTCCATGGTCAGAAGTCAAACCGATGGCATGCTTGGTCTTAAAAGCGACCGTTACTTCTCCATCAATCGGGGATACAACCTTGCCAGCAGTCGGCTCAATTGCAATCCCTTTCCCCATCGCTTCGGATGCAAATGCTGGATCATCCACGTTTTGGAGAGCGGTGACTCGGCCAGAAAGGGGGCTGGAGATAATTTCATTCTGCTGTAATGTCAACGTGTCTTCTGTTTCCTTTTTATCTATATCTGTTTCCGTTTTATCGTCAAAACCGAGAATGAGAGTTAGTACAACGGAAACGACAAAGGCAGCTGCTATTCCAATGAGCAGACCAGGGAATCCCTCACCGCCAGGACCGTAGAAAATAGGCAAAGTAAGTAAACCTGGTGCTCCGGATGCGAACGCCTTCGTTCCTGCCTGCGCAATGATGGCACCACCTACAGCCCCGCCGATTATGCCAGCGATAAATGGTTTCTTCAAAGGAAGCGTGACACCGTAGATGGCTGGTTCTGTAATACCGAAAAGGGCGGTGATTGTAGCTGATCCCGAAAGAGCCTTCATTTTCTTATTCCTTGTCTTGATCATGACAGCCAGTGCGGCCCCTGTTTGTGCAAAGATAGAAGCTGCTGCCGCCGGTTTTAATGGATCACTTCCATTTACAGCGATATTATTGATGAATACAGGTGCTAACCCCCAATGTACACCAAAGATAACCAGAAGCTGCCAGCCGCCGCCAAGCAGAGCGCCAAATAACAATGGACTGAAATTGAATACTGCTAGAAGTCCAGAGGCAATCCCATTACCGATATTGACACCAAGCGGCCCGAATACAATCAACGTGACAGGAACCATTATCGTCAGCAAAATCAGTGGTGTCACGAAGTTGCGGACAGATTGATGGATGAAGCGGTTACATATATCTTCCAGCTTCGACATTAATATTATTGAGAATATGATTGGAAGAACCGTTGAAGCGTATTTCATTAGAACAACTGGAATACCAAAGAAGGAAGTATCTGTACCTTCCTCAAACAAGGTAACAATTGTTGGATAAAGAAGTGCACCAGCAATAGTCAAGGCAACAAAAATATTACCATTGAATTTCCGGGCAGTTGTAACAGCCAACAACAGTGGTAAGAAATAAAAGAAGCTATCAGCGGCTGCGTAAAGGATCGTATAAGTCGTCCCTGCAGAATCAAGCCAGCCTAAGTTGTCTGAAATCAGCAGCAAACCTTTCAGAATACCGGCACCAGCCATTACACCTAATAGTGGTGCAAAGATACTCGAAATAACATCAATGGCTCTGCTGAGCATATTGCCGCTTTTCTGCTGATCCTTATCTGCTTTTTTGCTGTCGGAAGTCAAATTGGTGAAGGTACCGATAGCTTGATAGACTTGGGATACGTCATTTCCGATAACGACCTGATACTGGCCACCGCTTCTTTTGACGGTTATGATTCCATCGGTATTTTCCAATTTAGTTGTGTCAGCTTTCGATTCATCCTTGAGTACGAATCGCAGTCGAGTCGCACAGTGGACAAGTGAGCGGACATTCCCCTCTCCACCAATAAGCTTGATGATTTTTTTTGCCAATTCATTGTACATAGATAACACCTCCATAAAAAATGAAAAAAACCTAAACACAGTAAAGCGTGGAGGTGCATCCGCCGCTTCCTGCATTTAGGTTTTGCCTGAGAATCAGTTACAATCCTAATATCTATATTTGGTTGATGAATTCATTATAATAAATAGAAATGATATGTCAACGCTTACATTGATTATCTGTTCATAACTCGCTGAAGGTGGATTGTTAAATAGAACATCTCTTCGTTTGTCAGCTCATGCCCATACTCGGATACGATGAAATCTTTAATTTTCCTGCTGCAGTCAGCTGCTTCGGGGTACTTTTCTGACATCATTGTATAAAGATAAGCATCATTGCTGCCATAGAATGTCTTCGTGAAGATACGCTGTGCAAAATATCGTAAATGAGTGATGAATCGGGATACATTCAGGGAATTCTCATCTAGATCCATCTTGTAATGATACTTAACGATTGTCATGATATGCTCGACGAAACGGGTGATGTCCATCGTGTTGGATACTTGTTCATTCATTTCAGCATTTATGAAATGGATAGCAATCAAGCCAGCTTCCTCATCGGGCAATTGATATCCAAGAGACTCTTTGATTTTAGCTAAAGCTTGCTTTCCAACATCAAATTCAGCAGGGTAAAGCTGCTTTGTCTCCCATAACAGGGCATTTTTAATATCATATCCCTGCTGATGCCTTTCGATAGCGAAATGGATATGATCAGTCAGTGCCACGTAAATATTTTCGTGAAATTGTTTTTGCAGCCGTACAGTTGCTTCCTGGACGATCGTTTCTACAAGTGAAGCTAGCTCCATCGGTACTTGTCGCAATAATGTCTGAAAGTTATTTGATACTTGCTTGTCTTTCAATGTAAAGATCTTCTGAATCTTGCCATCATCCAGCCGATCCCCGACTTTTTTGTGGAAAGCCAAACCTTTCCCCATTACAACCAATTCCGTGCCATCCAATTGATAAACACTGACGACATTATTATTGATGATCCTGGCTATCCGCATGTATATGACCTCCTTGGGAGAGCCATGATGCCCTGAACCAACGGTTGGGCATCTGGTCTTCCTGTACTGCTATCATGTTAAACCATTTGTACTGATCACTTTCTGGTACCAATGGAAGCTTTTCTTCTTTTTTCGTTCCAAGCTGCCATTCCCTTGATTATCACGATCTACATAAATATAGCCGTATCGTTTCTTCATTTCACCGGTGGATGCGCTGACCAGGTCGATTGGTCCCCAGCTTGTGTAGCCGATAAGATCAACACCATCTTTGATTGCTTCTGCCATCTGCTCGATATGCTGCTTTAAGTATTCGATTCGGTAGCCGTCTTCTATCTCATCTTCTTTATTCGGTTCGTCAATTGCACCCAATCCATTTTCGACAACGAAGAGGGGCAGCTGATATCGATCATAGAGCTGGTTCGCTGTGATTCGGAAGCCTTTTGGATCAATCGTCCAGCCCCACTCGGACTTCTTGAGGTATGGATTGGAAACGGAGTGGAATACATTTCCCGCAGTCGATTTCGCCAAGACCTCCGGATCAGTGCTGGTCGTCCTGGAGGAGTAATAGCTGAAGCCGATGTAATCTACTGTATTCATTTTTAAAATCTCTTGATCTTCAGGTTGCATATCAATCTGAAGATCATTTTCCTCGAAGAATCTACGGGCATAGCTTGGATAGTATCCACGAGCTTGGACATCGATGAAAAAGTAAGATTCCCGATCCCGATCCAACGCAGCTTGGACATCGTCCGGATTGCTTGTATATGGATAAAACATACCTGCGGCAAGCATGCAGCCGATTTTTGCTTCTGGCGCTATCTCATGACAAGCTTTCACAGCTAAAGCGCTTGCCACCAGTTGGTGATGTGCAGCTTGGTATTTAATCTGCAATTCTTGATCACCTTTTTCGAATATCAGCCCTGCACCGACGAAAGGAAGATGAAGCAACATATTGATTTCGTTGAATGTCATCCAATACTTTACTTTATCGCGGTAACGTGTCAGGACGGTTTTGGCATACTTCTCGAATAAAGTTACCAGTTTCCGGTTACGCCAGCTGCCATATTTCTCTACGAGGGCAACCGGGACATCGAAATGAGCTAAGGTTACGACAGGCTCGATTTTATGCTCCAATAAACAATCAAACAAAGAATCATAGAAAGCGAGACCATGTTCATTCGGTTCATCTTCTTCACCAGTGGGAAAAATCCTGGTCCATGCAATAGATACTCGAAGTGCCTTGAAGCCCATTTCGGCAAATAAAGTAATGTCCTCACGAAAGCGATGATAAAAGTCGATGGCTTCATGGGAAGGATAGAATAAATCATTTTGCAGCTTCAATGTAGGGATATGGCCTTCCATATATGCCCTGCGTTTCTCCCCCGATGGGAGCAAATCAACGGTGCTCAGTCCTTTTCCGTCTTCCAGGAAAGCTCCTTCTGCTTGATTGGCAGCCAATGCACCACCCCATAGAAAATCATTTGGAAAAACTGAATTACTCATCCTAATCTCTCCTCCCAAAATAAAAATAACCCAGCACAATAACACACTGCAGCACAGTGGTATCGACTAGGTTATGCCCAAAAAGGTAACATTCCATATCTCTATATATACAAGTTTATTTTAAGGGAAATGTGACAGCGCTGTCAAAGGCCATTTTAAACAGTTTTTTAATTTAAAAAGGAATATGTAGAACAATGTCGAATAAATTCGGGTATAGGATCAGAACAGGAGGTAGGACTATGGACATATTCCCTATAGTAACAAATCAGCATGATGAAATGATTGAAATCACCGAATCCATTGAGCGCTATATACAGTCAACAGGCATCCGGGAAGGGATAGCAGTCATCTCCTCCTTGCATACGACAGCGGGCATCACCGTAAATGAGAATGCCGATCCCGATGTGAAGCAAGATTTTCTTCGTCGACTTGCGGAAGTATTTCCTTGGGAACATGAATTGGATCTCCATGCAGAAGGAAACACAGCCGCTCATTTGAAAACGAGTACCGTCGGGCATGCTCACACAGTTCTCATTTCAGGAGGCAGATTAGTTTTAGGGACGTGGCAAGGCATCTATTTTTGTGAGTTTGATGGACCAAGATCGCGGAAATACGCCGTTCAAGTCCTGTCGTCCGGAAAGGGTGGATCATGATGGGGCAGCCCTCTGTTTGCGCAATGTGCGGTACAGTCCTGCATATACCAGAGAAAGGGGAATTACTGCTGCAGCTGCCGGAATCATCCCGACACCTAGCTCTAGGTAATCCGCTCAGGCAGGAAGATACATATACGATTTATCAATATTTCAATAAACAGCAGCTGGAGCAGATGCTGCTTTCCATTCAACGTCATTGTATTGCCTCAGCAATGTGTTCTGTTGCCAAGAAAGTGACACATAGTTATCCGATGCTATCTGTCGAGGAGTTGCTGCATCGGATTCAATATCCCCAATTTACGGAGATTATCCACAAGAGGGCATTTCGTTCCTTTTTGCAGCCGATCATTTCCATGAAGGATGAAGCAATTTTCGGTTTTGAGCATTTATTGCGCGCAGACAAATTGGAAGTATCCCCCGCTGTTTTATTTAATTTTGCGGCAGAAGCAGGACTCACTTCCATGCTCGATCAGGAAGCAAGACAGACAGCAGTCAGGAAAAGGGCGAGGGAAGGCATACCTGTTGGAGTGAAGAGTTTCATCAACTTCCTGCCATCCACCATCTATGATCCCGATTTTTGTCTGGGGCAGACCTTTCATATAGTCAATGAATATGGGATTGCTCCCGGAGACCTCGTATTCGAAGTGGTCGAAACAGAGAAATTGGATGACATTGCCCGCTTGAAACGTATTTTCAAACGCTACAAACAAGAGGGCATGATGGTGGCTCTTGATGATATAGGCGCAGGCTATTCCACACTCGATCTGTTCAGGGAACTGGAGCCGGATTTCGTCAAAATAGACAGAGCATACATATCTTATTGCGATACGGATTCCAAGAAACAGGAATTTCTCCATAAAGTGATCGATGTTGCCAGAACGCTTGGTACAAAGGTTCTGGCAGAAGGGATTGAGAGGGAGGAAGAGCTTAGCTTTTGTAAACGAATCGGGATTGATCTAGCCCAAGGCTATTATGTTGGGAAACCGAGCCCGGAGGCTTTATCTGATGATGGACTGTTTCCATTAAGATAAATATTTGAAAGTCCTGGTACTTGGCGGTCACATTACGCTGAAGTGTCAGGGCTTTTTGTTGATATTTTGTAAAAAATTAAATCGGAATATTTTACATAACTTTTAGAATCACTTCATTTTCTTTTAACTTCGCCGATATATGGTACGTGATTATACAGAATGGTGCTGTGTAATAGTTATTAGTTTAAAGGGGATACGTAAGTGAAAGTGATGAGAAATGTAAAGATCAGGTCAAAGCTTTTTATTTTGATCCTGGTAGGAGCCATTGCGCTCGGTGTTGTAGGTGCATCTGGGTTGATTTATACACGGGAGATGGCTCAAGATGCTGAAAAGATGTATCTAGACAAAATTCTGCCCAATTTATCACTGGGTATAATTCAAGAAAATAACACTGCGAACGATGCATATTTATTGGAAATGATGCTCGTGACGGAAGAGGCAAGGAATGATGAGCTGAATAAGCAGCTTACTGACTCCATAGTTGAGATTGATGATGAAATGGAGAAATTGGAGCATAGTTATATGTCCGAAGATAGTAAGAAAATCTTCGAAACCTATAAGCAAGAACGTGAAAAGTTGCAAGATGTTCGAAATCGGGTTTTGCGCCTGACAATGGCGAATCAGAATGAAGAAGCTTATGATTTGTATGTCGAAGAACAGGTTCCGCAGCTTACTCTCGTAAATGATACACTGACGAAAATGCAGCTGCAGAACACAGAAGAAGCAGAGCAGGCATATAACGAAGCGAATGAGGACGTAAAGACAGCAACAATTATCTTATCGATTGTCATTGGTGTCGCGTTGATACTGCTCATTGCGTTAGGAATCCTGATTACGAAGCTCATCGTAACTCCTGTGAAAGAGTTGCGTGAATTACTGGGCAAAGCAGCAGATGGTGATTTCAGCAGTGATGGTTCGTATCAATCCAAAGATGAAATAGGGGAGCTGACAGCTTCCTATAACACTATGGCTGATGGTATGCGATCCATCATCCGGGTTGTGAACGATACATCTCAGCAAGTGGCAGCTTCCGCAGAAGAATTGAGTGCTAGCGCGGAACAAAGCAGTTCGTCATCCGAACACGTGGCAAGAACGATGCAAGAATTGGCAGGAGGTTCTGTCCAGCAGCTCGAACTTGTTACGACAGCTACAGGGACAATGAATGCCATGGAACAGCATACGAGTACATTAGCTGCAAACGTCCAGACCGTTGAAGAAGCAGTAAGAAAAACATCCGCGCTTTCTGTTCAGGGAGGGAATGCAATCAAGGATGTCAATAAACAGATGGATACGATCAATTCCCATGTCCGGGAATTGTCTGCTTCCATTGACAGTCTGAACAAGCGGTCGGGGGAAATCAGTGATATTACAAGTGTCATTACGGATATCTCGGCACAGACGAATCTTCTTGCCCTAAACGCCACCATCGAGGCAGCTCAAGCTGGAGAACATGGTAAAGGATTTGCAGTCGTTGCGGATGAGGTGCGGAAACTGGCCGAGGAAACGAAGGGAGCAGCAGCGCAAATCGCTTCTTTGATCGACTTCATCCAAAAAGACACAACAGCAACGATCGACCTGATGCAGTATGCGGCGAATGAAGTGCAGACAGGTACACAAGTTGCAGGTCAAGCAGGCGGATCCTTCCATCAAATTGAAACTGCCGTAGCAGGATTGGTGGAGGAATTCAAAGAAGTGCAAGTCGCCCTGGAAGGTATGCTTGCAGGAACGGATTCTGTCAATCGGTCACTTGGTGATGTGAATGAGGTAGCTGAAGAAGGAGCAGCTTCAACGGAAAATGTGTCAGCTGCAACGGAGCAGCAGCTGGCAGCTATGCAGGAAATCGCTGCTTCATCCAGTTCGCTTGCATATCTAGCAGAAGAGCTGCAAACCTCTGTAGCTCGTTTCCGTGTATGATTTAATTGGCCAGCAGATAGTAGGCGATAAAAGATAAAATGATCAACAGAAAAATATATATAAAGATTTTCACTCTTGAACCCTCCCTAAGAAGTAGACGAATACATCTTGGAAAAGGGTTCATTTTTTTACATGCTTTGTCTGCAAACTGTGCATACTAGCCCCAGTATGTATAAAAAAAGGAGGCAAATTGGTATGGATGCATTTCAAGCAGGAGATATCGTCTACGTAATCATTCGCAACCCCCATGCGCAGGGAGTGGCAAATATACAGGAAGCAGCAGTCGTCCATAATCCCGAAAAGCCTGGGGAACTGGCTTTATTTGTTTATGAAACATATTATCCGTTGACAGATGAAGTAGCCGTCTATCAGGATCTTGGAGAGGCAGAAGAGGCGTATGTGTCTGCTTTCGGTCTCACCGAGGGCGGTTATTATGGTTAAACCATTCGTACCGCAGCTAGTCTATATCGAACCTAGGGCATTGGAGTACCCGCTTGGAGTGAAACTGCAAAATAAATTCAAGGAAATGGGAGTGGAAATCCGTGAGACCACTTCCCATAATCAGGTTCGTAATCTGCCAGGGGACAATGATTTCCAGAAGTATCGTACCGCTAAATCGACTTTGGTCGTCGGAGTGCGGAAAACATTGAAATTCGATACGTCGAAACCATCTGCTGAATACGCAATTCCCTTTGCGACAGGCTGTATGGGGCATTGTCATTATTGCTACCTGCAAACAACGATGGGTTCCAAACCTTATATCCGTACGTATGTGAATACAGATGAGATATTCGAAGCAGCAGAGCAGTACATGCAAGAGAGGGCTCCTGAGGAAACAAGATTCGAGGCTTCCTGTACTTCGGATATTGTCGGGATCGATCATCTGACGCATACGTTGAAGCATGCAATAGAATATTTCGGGCGTTCCAAGCATGGTCAGCTGCGCTTCGTCACAAAATTTGCCCATGTGGATCATCTATTGGATGCAGATCATCAGGGGCGGACACGATTTCGCTTCAGCATCAACGATGATTATGTGATCAAATATTTCGAACCTGGTACCTCCCGATTGAAAGATCGGATCGAAGCTGCTGTGAAAGTAGCAGAAGCTGGGTATCCGCTCGGTTTCATCGTCGCTCCTATCTATCTGCATGAAGGCTGGCAGAAGGGCTACCCGGAAATGCTTGAGCAGCTGGAAGCGGCATTGCCTGCCCATGCCAAAAAGAATCTCACTTTTGAATTGATTCAGCATCGATTCACGAAGCCGGCAAAGCGTGTCATCCAGAAAAACTACCCGATGACGAAGCTGGAACTCGATGAAAATAAGCGGAAATACAAGTGGGGTCGCTACGGTATCGGAAAATATGTTTATCAGAATGAAGAACAAGAAGAAATCAAAGATGTTCTGGGGAGCACGATTTATAAGATGTTCCCGCAATCACGGATTGAATATTTCACCTAATGCATCGGTTGACAATCTTATCCATGCATGTGATAGTTAAAGGGACAATTGAATTTTGAGGAAGTCCACTAGGGGTGCCGTTTGGCTGAGATAAGAGAAATCTTTGTCCCTTTGAACCTGATCTGGTTAACACCAGCGTAGGGAAGTGGAGCCGGATTCGTGTAAGCTTTGACACTATCACTATGTATACGAGTCGCTCCATACTTTTGGAGCGGCTTTTTTATATAGCCGGCGCCAATCACTCTTCATCAGGGCTTTCTCCAATAAGGGGAGGAAAATACATGTTTTCTGCACAATTGAGAGAAGAAGCAAACCCGGTTTTCGAAGCGATCTATAAGCATCCTTTTGTTACGGGAGTAGCAAATGGCCATGTGCCGAAAGAAGCATTGATCCATTACGTGAAGGCAGATTATGAGTACCTGACTGCATTCGCCCGTATTTACGGCTTGGCAGTCAGCAAATGTGAGACACGGGAAGAGATGGATTTCTATCAGTCTCAGATCAACTTCGTCCTGCATAGTGAAATTCATCCGCATAATGTTTTTTGTAAGGTGGCCGGTGTGAAATATGAAGATTTGCAGCGTATGACACCGCCGCCAGCAGCGGACCACTATATATCCCACATGATGAATAGTGCTCTGCATGGTGATATCGGGGAACTGATGGCAGCGCTTCTGCCTTGCCCATGGACGTATCAAGCACTGGCTGCTCATATTATCGAGACGAAGGCTCCGGATGCATCCAATCCGTTCTTGGAGTGGATCCTCTTTTATGCCGGCAGGGAAGACGGTATGCCGGATGTGACATCCGAACTTTGCAAGCGGCTGGACAAATGGGCCGAAACGGCAGGATCTGCTGCCAAGGAACGGGCACGGAAAGCTTTCCTGAAAAGCTGTATGCTGGAGCATGCCTTCTGGGAGATGGCGACCACCGAGCAAGACTGGATGGTGCCGTTGAAAGGGGAATCCCTTCATGCCTGATGTTAGAAGTGCATTGACGATTGCCGGTACGGACCCTTCGGGCGGTGCTGGAATCCAGGCGGACCTGAAGACATTCCAAGAGCGTGAAGTATATGGCATGAGTGTGATCACATCTCTCGTCGCACAGAACACGACAGGAGTGCAGGCCATTCATCATGTTCCAGTTGCATTTCTTGAACAGCAGCTGAAATCCATTTTTACAGACATCGGACCGGCTGCTGTAAAAACCGGAATGATTGCAACAGAAGAAATGATGCAGTGTATCGCTTTTACGTTGAATAAAACGAAGGCAGCTTATATCATGGATCCAGTCATGTACGCCAAAAGCGGCCATGCACTAATGGGAGAAGAAACGAGGGATGCGCTTAAGTCGCATCTTGTTCCGCTGGCAACACTGGTTACGCCGAACGTACCCGAAGCAGAAGAACTGACTGGTATCCGGATAGATGATGAAGCTAGCATCAAAACAGCGGCAAAAAGGATCGTCCGGGAATATGGAGCAAAAGCTGTCCTGATGAAAGGCGGGCATATGGAGGGGGCTTATGCAGCAGATTGGCTTTATGATGGAGAAAACTTCACCTCCTTCACAGCCGAGCGAATGCAGACAAAGCATACACACGGTACAGGATGCACATATTCAGCAGCAATCACAGCGGAATTGGCAAAGGGGAGAACCTTGCAAGAAGCGGTCAAGATCGGCAAGGACTTTGTGACAGATGCCATTCGATATTCGCTGCAGCTAGGCAAAGGAAATGGACCGACAAACCATTGGGGCTACCGTCTGAAAAGTGTACCTGTACAGGAGGAACAGCATAATGAAGTATACTGATGCGATAAAGGAAGTCCGCGCAAAGAACCCGCTGATTCACTGTATTACAAACAATGTTGTCATCAATTTCACAGCGAATGGATTGATTGCACTCGGTGCTTCTCCCGTGATGGCGTCTGCCAAGGAAGAAGCGGCGCAAATGGTGCAGCATGCACAGGCGTTGCTGATCAATATCGGTACACTGTCTGCAGCGGATGTGGAAGCGATGATCCTAGCCGGGAAAGAAGCGAACAGACTCGATATACCGGTGATTTTCGATCCTGTAGGTGTGGGTGCGACAACATACCGGTCAGAAACGGCCCGTCGTATTCTGGCAGAGGTGGATGTCACTGTCATCCGTGGAAATGCGGGTGAAATAGCTGTCCTGGGCGGTACATCTGCCAAAATAAAAGGGGTGGATGGTTCAGGTGAAGGTATTTCACCTAGTCTCGTTCAGCAGATTGCAAGGGAATTGGATACGATAGTGATCGCAACAGGAAAAATAGATATCCTCTCGGATGGGAACAATACGTACAGCATAGCGAATGGTCACGAAATGCTCACTAACATAACAGGGTCCGGCTGCTTGCTTGGTGCGGTTGTTGCGGCATTTGCAGGAGCAGCAGATGATATAGTGAAAGCTTGCATCGGCGCACTCTGCTTTTATGGTATCGCAGCAGAAGCAGCGGCTGAACATACAGAAGCCCCGGGAAGTTTTCAGGTTGCTTTTCTGGACCAGCTTTATCTATTGGGGGATAGTGCAAGGGATATGGAACAGGTGGATAAACTAGAAGTAGTTGTGAAATGAAACAATCAGCAGGAATGATCCTGCTGATTGAAATGGTCAGTTTGGACGGGGAGGATGGCCATGCCTATGTGGCTTAGGAATGAAGCCATCCTTCTCCAATTGCTCAAATCGTTGGTCCAAATGCTTCACGATTTGGTCGGCTCTTTCCTCGGAGAAGACACCGAATTCAACATATTTCTCGATGATTTGCTTTTCCTGCTCCAAGGCTTGTTTCTGCAGTGCTGCTATTTCCTGCTTTTGCTTATCTGTCAATACATCGGCAACAACTTCATCAGCAGCGAAAGAAGCAGCGGGATTGGTAACGACCAATCCGAGACATAGAGCGATTATGACAGCCCCGGCTTTTATCCATTTCAACTTTACCATCTCCTTGTTCAAAGCTTGGGCTTACTTTACGCAGTTTTGGGATTGCTATCCATCTTCCACACTTTTTCCTAAATTAGCAGCAAGGAGTTTTCTATCTGAGGAATGAGAACATATTCGATAGGGGATTGGGATGTGAAAGTATCAATGGAAAAGGAGCAGTAACATGAAAGAAGAATTGGAGCTATATTTCATCATGGGCAGTCAAAACTGCCCGGACAAGGATCCGGAGGACATACTGGAACATGCGCTCGAAGCCGGCATCACAATGTTCCAGTTTCGTGAAAAAGGGGAAGGAGCGAGGGTAGGAGAAGCAAAACGACAGCTGGCAGAAAGGCTCCAGGCTAGATGCAGGGCGCACCGCATTCCTTTCATCGTTAATGACGATGTCGACCTTGCCATTGCGATTGGCGCAGACGGCGTGCATGTCGGACAGACAGATGAAGCGATGCAGGTAGTGAAGGAGCGTTGTCCAGAGCATTTCATAATCGGTGTAAGTGCCCAAAATGCCGAAGAAGCCAAGAAGGCAATCCGAGACGGAGCGCATTATATCGGGGTCGGCCCGATTGCTGCCACCCGAACTAAAATCGATGCCAAGTTCCCGATCGGACTGACTGGACTGCGGGAAATCCGGAAACAAGTCGGGGACTTCCCTATTGTTGCCATCGGGGGTATCAATCAAAAAAACGCAGAAGCTGTTCGTCAAGCCGGCGCGGATGGCATCTCGTTCATCTCGGTCTTGACCAAAGCAGCAAATATCCAGCAGGCTGTCGATGAGTTGAAAATGGGAATGGAAAAGATGCACAGATAAGTGCATCTTTTTTATTTGGCAGGGGCAACGCTGCTTGAGGATATAAAAATGTAAGTTTTTGGTCACAATTCATTATATACGCTTGTCTTTTTCTTTTATACGATGGAAGAGACATTTGAAAATTGGAGTGGTAGATAATGAAGAAGGCGATGTTCGTCTTGCTGGCATTATTTTTATATATGCTGCCGCAGACTGTATCTGCCCATGCAGTCTTGACGGCATCTGACCCCGGACAGGGTGATACCGTGAGAGAGAGCTTGGATGCTTTCACGCTGACATTCAATTCGGATGTGGAAGATGTAGTGGAAACAAAGGTGACAGTAGATGGACAAACATTCAGCACAGAACCTTCGACTGTGGATGGAACGACAATCACCGTACCATTGGCGCAAGAAATGATCAATGGCGATTATGAATTGAGCTACAAAGTGATTTCAGCTGATGGACATGAGGTTGGTAACACAGTTTCTTTTACAGCAGAAGGTTTGACAACGAATGACGATGAAGATGTTCAATATGCAGAGAAAAGCGATCAAAATCTGAAAGTGAACGAGCAGGAGCAAACAGCTGCTGAAAAAACGAATGAAGAAGAGGAAGGTTCCAATACAGGATTCATCACCACTGGTTTGGTGGTCATCGTCCTTCTTTGTGCGGGAGTCTTGTTCTTCGGATATCGGAAAAAGGATTAATTCTCCATGATTCTTGTCCCATTATTGGAGTTGCTGTCGTATATCGCTTTCTCTTTTCTCGCAGGGTCTATTGTATTCCGATTTGTACGCAAGGACGAAGCAGCTATCCGGACGCCGCGAAGTGATGTCTTGGCATCGGCAGCATCGGCAGCGCTTGTTACAAGCGGCCCGGTCATCAATCTTGTTTCTCTGCTTGGTGCACAAAACGGTTATGGTCAGGCATTGAGCCAGGTTTTATTTCAATTCACGGCCGGAAAAGTATGGATCGGAATCTTTGTTCTCGCCATTGGTGTCTGGCTGCTGCTTTATTTCGATAAACTTCCGGTTCTGACACTCATCTTGTTCCTTGGGATGCTATTTCTTGATGCGTATGGCAGCCACACAGCCACAGAGGGCGGTTTGATCGGTGCATTCGCTCATTTCATACATTTAGGTGCTGCCGTTTTCTGGGTTGGTGTCCTGATTCATGTTTGTTTTTATGCTCCCGAACACTTCAGTTGGGAAAGTTTCCTGAAGTGGTTCACGCCGTTTGCAATCCTGCTCGTTATTGCAGTGATAGCCAGTGGAATCATCGTCATGCTGTTTGCGATGGATATCCGGGATTACGGAAATGCTTTGATGCTCACATATGGGCAAATGCTGTTCATAAAACATATCGTGTTCGTTCCAGTGCTTATATTTGCCGTCATCAATGGATTTCTGGCAAGGAAGGCACATCGTGATCCAGACTTCCGTCCATTCGGCTGGATACGTGCTGAAGCTATCTTGTTAGCGATTGTCTTCATTTGCACAGCGGTACTTGGTACATCCGCCACACCAGCGGACATTCCCGCTACTTTAAGAAATGAAGGTTCTGCACTGATTTTCGGCAGCATTTTTCCTCGTGTAACGGCTGAAAGTGTCGCAACCTGGCATTGGGGTGTGGTTGGGGTTATTTGCTTCATCGGATTTTTCTTCTTTTTGACCAGTATCATATATTTTTTCAGGAAAAGAGCAGCAGCAAGCTTTGCATTGGCAGCAGCATTTGTCGCTTCGGGACTTTTATACAGTGCCATAATGACTAGTTTGCAATTCTGATAGCTTAATAGAAAGACATTATTCCGCCTTTTATCACTGGAAGTTTCTTTTGGGCAAACATTCTGCTGGAAAAAGGAAAAAGAAATTGGAATAATGTCTTTTTTTGTGTGCTGCTGTCATCTGTTTTCCCAATACATTTCATAGGAAGCCTATGCTAGATTTACTGTAATAGTTTCTGAGAGTCTAGAATGACAGGGGATGGACTCCACTTCAGTGACTATAAAATCCAGTGAGGTGATGAAATGAAAAGAAAACTGGCAAGTGTCGCTGCTGTCGCAATGATAGGATTATCTGTATTTCAGCCGCTGCAAGCTTCCGCTGCTCCGGACGAAACGGCGAAAAATGACGAAGTCCGCGTACTAGTCAAGCAGAAGGATGGTGTGTTCTCCACGCAAGCCACCGACAAGGTCAAGGAAGAGCATGGTGTCCGTAACAGCTTTGGCAATGAGGGCTTCACTACCGAAGTATCCGAAAAGGAGCTTAAGGAACTAAAGGCTGATAAAGCTTTGGAAGTAACCGAAGTAACGGTGTATACGAAGCAGGAAGTGTCTGCCAATCGAGATGTTTCGACGCAAGCGGTATCTGATCGAACACCTTGGGGGATACAGGCAATCTATAACGATTCATCCATAACGAGAACAAGCGGAGGAAATAATATCAACATTGCCGTTCTCGATACTGGTACATCTGTTAATCACCCTGACCTTGCTGCCAATGTGGAACAATGTGTCGACTTTACACAGGCTTCCAGCGGGCAAGTGAATGGTACTTGTGTCGACCGTGATGGACATGGTACGCACGTTTCCGGCTCTGCGCTTGCCAATGGTGGAAATGGCTCGGGAATCTATGGTGTAGCACCGGAAGCGGATTTATGGGCATACAAGGTACTTGGTGATGATGGACGCGGTTATTCCGATGACATTGCTAATGCTATTAGGAAAGCAGCAGACGAGGGAGCTAACCGCGGCGAGAAAGTGGTCATCAGTATGTCACTTGGCGGCGGACAAGATTCGCTCATCTCCAGTGCTGTGCGATATGCAAATAACAGTGGTGCCCTAGTCATTGCGGCCAGCGGAAATTCGGGTCCATATGAAGGCACCATCGGCTATCCTGCGGCCTTGCCGGAAGCGGTGGCAGTAGCGAACCTGGAAAATCGTCAGCAAAACGGTACATACCGTGTTGCGAATTCCTCTTCCAGAGGCTACAGCCGTACAGATGGTGATTACGTGATCCAGCAGGGCGATGTGGAAGTATCGGCTCCTGGATCAGCTATCCTATCTACGTATCCGGGAAATACGTATGCTACACTTACGGGGACATCCATGGCTACACCGCATGTCTCTGGTCTGGCAGCAAAGATTTGGTCTGAAAACACTAGTCTCAGCAGCTCCCAGGTGAGACAGACTCTGCAGTCGCGTGCTCGTGCCAATGATATTCTTGGCGGCTATGGTGCTGCGCGTGGCGATGATTATGCATCTGGTTTCGGATTCCCGCGGGTCCAATAAATATTGCGTAGGTAATGAAGGAAGAAGGCTCCTTTTGCGAGGAGCCTTCTTTTTATGGCTTCTGTGAAAATTCCCAGTGAGTATCGGGAATTGACCCAGTGCTCAGTTCATCATTTATAAAACTGCCAAGTTATAAGTAATGAGATTAGAATAACAATAGAAATGTTAGTCAATGCGTATAAATAAAACTGTATCTTAGTTGTTTTATCTTTTTTAATATTTATTAGAAAGAAAATAATAGAGATAATGCTTATGATTGTTAAAATGTAATTAGTGACAATATGCGGAAGCACTTCAGTATATGCTCTATCAATATTACTTAACATTCTTATTATCAATAGACTTACATTCAACACAAAAGCTGTACCGACAAAGTTTAACAAGTAAATCCATTTTCTTGTTTTTAGAGACTGTTTTTTTCTTTTCCGGCTCCGGATACTGCTTATGATTAAAACACATGGAGACAAGATGAAGTACACGAAGCAGTAAACGAATAAAATCGCACTAATTGTTAACCAATAAGGACTTTTATCCATAGGCAGATAATCTGAAATGGATGTATGAATTTGTTTTATGTCACCATCTTCAGTTGAAAAATAGAGAACACTTGCAGGAATAAACAAAGGATTCCCGTTTTTCATCTTATACACATTAGGATATATTTGTGTGTAATTACCGGTTGCACCTGCAAGATTCACTTCTATCTCATTTTCATTTTTTGATTTAACCGTAAGCGGCAGTAAATAATTATATAGATTTAGGAAGCCGCTTTCCATTCTTCGAGCAGAGATATACGTACCTTCTAATGATTGTGAATTTTGCAGGTGTGATGTGATTACATTATTTTTCTCTTTTTCTCCTACTAATTCTTTGGTTAACCCATAAGAAATATCGATCTCAGATGCTTGATTTGTCAAAATGATTACTGAAAAATTTTCTTCAGGTACTATGTGGAAGTTACTGGAGAAAGAAGTTGTATTTCCTCCATGCGTTAAACCTCTATATTTACCATCATACTCTCAGAAGCCATGAGCGATACCAGGCGCATGTTCATTCGCAGAATAACTTTGTGAAAGCAATGTTTTCAGGGTATCTTCATTCTCAAATAAAAGGTTCTTATTATGGAGCTGCGGCATTAGTGCATCTGAAAACTTGGCTAAATCTTGTGCTGTTCCATTTATTCCTCCGCTAGGATACATTGACATATAGTATTCTGTTGAAAGTTTGAATTTTCCTTTATCAATAAGTTCATAGCCATTTACTTTGTTTTTTGTCATCTGTTCATTACTTTCCGAAGACAGATAGGCAGTTGAATCTGAAAAACCTAATCTCTGAAATATATGTTGTTCTACATAATCTTTAAAATCCTGTCCTGTAATTAACTGAACTATATAGGCTGCTAGACTTGTTGAATAATTTGAATAAGCAACGACTTCACCTGGACGATATATCTGGTTCGGCTCAGCTATTTGTATTCCTATATCCAAAGGATTTAATTGGTCAGCATTCGCATAGCCTAAATCAAAAATCCTCTCCTCAAACCCGGCTGTATGGTTCATTAAATCTAACATTGTGATAGGATCATCGTACTTAAGGTGCTTGAGAAATTCGTTTGGTAAGTAATTCTTTATATCTTCATCCAACTTGATCTTTCCTTGTTCAACTAATTGCATCACCGAAACCCAGACAAACAATTTGCTTATTGAACCCCATTCAAATACAGAAGTACCAGAGTCTATTTTTACTTGGTTTTCGACATCTCCATATCCATACCCCTTTGAAAATACAATTTCATTATTTTTTGTTATGACGATACTTGCACCCGCAGTTGTTTTGCCAATATAGTCACTGACATAGTCATCCACGTAAGCTTCTACTTCGGATAATGGGATTCCCGATGGAGTTTCATGTTCATTAGCATAAAGTGTTTGTGGAAATAATGGGATTAAGGCAATCAGTAATAAAAGGAATAATTTCTTATACATGTAGTACCCTCTCCCATAACTTTTTTCAAATGAACCGTTAAAAGTCATTGCACTTTTAACGGTTCATTTTTTGTTAATTCAAATAATTAATGAATTGATTTTACCTATATATACCAGTGTAATCATCTGTCCAGGGAACTGTTATTTACTAAGTCTATAGATGTAGAATAAAATCCTAGGGTTATCTGCTTAGCTCGTTTTTATAGTTTATGTGGCAATCTCCATACGAGAAACCCGGAGATTGAAGCGATGCATCCGCCTAGTATGATTGTTAAACCAATACCGATCCACTCTGATAGCAGTCCGCCGCAAATGGAAGCTACTGGCAGTAAAGTAAAGGTGATAAAGCGGGATGTGGATTGGACACGGCCAAGGAGATGGCGTGGCGTATAGCGCTGCCTGATTGTTTTGATGATCGGGTTAACTGCGCCTGCGGCCGCTGTTCCGACCATATTGAAGCAGGCTGCCAACCATATGCTATCTGTTAGGCCGACCCAGATAATAGATAACCCGCCAATCACTTTGGCAGTAAAAAGTATATGTCTGTATGTAGAGAACCGATCGGCAAAGAATCCGAGAGATGTACCGAGAATGGCTCCGATTCCGCCGGAAGACAGGACGATGCCGATGAGCAGCGGATCATTTGTAAGTTGATCTACATAGATTACCAGCAAGACAATGAGAAACTGAATGCCGAAGTTGGAAATCAGTAGTATGAGATTGGTGTACCAGATTTCTTTTTGATGATAAATAAAAGTGAATCCTTCCTTCAGCTCGTGTATGTAATGGGATATGGAGAATGTTCTGGAGCTGGACGTATGCTGCTCGTATGGAAGCAGGAGGACTAGCCAAACGGCGAGTAAGGAAAGTACGCTTACTGCTATTAAGCTGTAATGGATGCTGAAGAATACAAGAACGACACCGCCTATGCTCGGTCCGATTACAATGGTAAGCTGATATAGAGCACTTTCCAGACTGTTGGCATAATGAAGCTGCCGATCAGCAACTAGATACGGAATGGCAGTGAACTGAGCGCCTTGGTAGAATTGACCGGCGAATCCGATGCATACGGATATGATACAGATAAGCAGAAGACTTATCTGTCCGGTTACAGCGATTATACTCAACAGCAGAAAACAGAGAAAGCGAGCAAAGTCAGCAATTAGCAGTACATGCTTCCAGTTCGCGCGGTCGAGAAAAGGACCGATTAGAGGCTGCAGCAGCATCGTGGTCCGCTCAGCCGCTATGGCGATAGTAACTGCGATAGTGGAAGAGGTTACTTCCAGGACAAGCAGCGGAAGCAGGATGCTGTATACTTGCCCGGCCATTGATGCCATTGTGGTGCTCATCATCAGGCGTGAAAGCGGATGGGTTAGCGTAATTTTCTCCATGCCCATATGATCACTCATCCAAAAAGGCCCGCAGTTCGGGATCTAAGGAAGCGATGCTATCTTTATTTGCATAGTAGGCCTGTTTATTTGAATCGATGAGACCGGCGGATTTGAGCATCTTTAAATGGTGGTGCAGTGTTGATTTCGCGACGGGAAGCTGCTCTGCTAATTGCTGGAGCGTTTGTTCACCTTCTGTTAATCGTTTCAGCAAGTTAAGTCTGGTTGCATCGCCCAATGCCTTATACTTTCTTACTAGCATCGTATCCGGATTATATCTGTTTTCAGGATCGATGCTGCCTGCATGGATCGGGTAATAGAAAACCTTTGTGCCAGGCAGGTCTGCACTGATGGTCCATGGTCTATAGTGAAAATGCGGAATTAATAAAATCGTATCTATAGCATCATCCGGTTTGAAGTTTGTATTGTTTGTCACCCAGCGAATGAATGTCAGTTTATCCATTGCTGCCAGCTTATGTTTTTTATCAGAGACGTCCCGTTCCAGGATATCCTGCAAGTGTTTCTCCTTCGGTCTGATAACCTCTATGAACCATTTCGACATAACCGAAATCAAGTGGTTTTTCAAAGAGGTACTATCTGCTTTGGCAATAACAGCGATATAGTCCGGAAAGAAAGGGTTATCTGCAGTTACCTCTTGTAGAGTTGCTAAAGAGCTTTCATTTCCTTGAGCTGCTTGAATCCGATGGTTTTCAAAAGTGCTTCCGATGTAAGGGAGACAGCTTTCTCGAAATGTCTTTTCCGGCATGTTTGAAATTTCATTTTCCCATTCCTTTAAGGTCCGGGCATTTGAGTGATGGAGTAACTGAAGCAGTGCTTTCCAGGTATTGTACTGATGGATCTTATCCAATTCTTGCTGAAGATCTGTCGAAAAGTCATTATCGGGATCATCCCACATCTTTTCCACATGCTCGAGCGTCCCGGCTAAGGGTGCATTCGTTACTGCGGCAATTCCTAATGCGGCTTCCCATAATAACGATGTTTCAAACCGAATGGTATAATCGTGTTTTGCTTTAAAACCTGTCTGAATTATTTGCATATCTATCACCTCTTTTAATATTCTATATTATTAGAATATTGAATTCAATAAAAATCGAATGGAGGAAAAAATGATAAGTTATCATCGTGCATTCGGTGTCTATGCCGTCATACATAAAGAAGGCAAATTACTAGTCATCCATAAAGGAGCTGGTCCATATATCAATCGCTACGATTTGCCTGGTGGAAGTCTGGAAAGCGGAGAGGGTTTGCTGGAAGCTGTCATCCGTGAAGTAAAGGAAGAAACCGGCTTGACTGCAGCAGTGAAGAAGCAGATAGGTGTTGTCGATTTTAAGCTACCGTGGCAATGGAAGGAATTTACCTGTGTACATCATACAGCGGTTTTATATACGGCAGAGGCAACTGGGGAATTGAGGGTACCAGAGCAATTTGCAGGGCAGGATGCGATAGATGCAGAATGGGTTTCTTTTGATAGATTGTCGATTATGAACAGTTCACCGTTGGTCATGCAGGCGATCCAATGGTTATTGTCATCTGCAATACCGTTAGAAACAGTGGTTTATCCAGAGTGGGAAGTTCGCGAGATGAGATTCCAGGAAGGAAATCAGGGTAATAGATAAGGAAAAAAGAGGGGACGGCAGAGGTGAAAAAAGTTGGCTTGTGCGTATTCAGTCTGATGTTTATTGTAGCAGGTATTTTGCACTTCGTATTAGATGATGGCTTTACAGCTATGCTGCCAACGTATGTACCGCTGCGCTATACATTAATTTATCTGACTGGCATAGCGGAGATTCTCCTGGCTATTGGATTACTTGTACCTGCTACCAGAAAATTAACCGCTATCTTCGCTGTCATTTACCTGATTGCAATCTTTCCGGCAAACATTTACAGTGCCGTATATGATATACCAGTGCCCGGATTTGAAGAGACCAACCAAGCACTTCTTTATATACGGCTCCTTGCACAGCCAGCACTTATCTGGTGGGTTTGGAAGGTTACAAGATAAAACGCATCTGGCAATTCCTTGAAAGGATTTGCATATATTGAGAATATCATGTATGCCGAGGTGACCTATGCATTCCATCAGTTTGTGTATGATTGTTAAGAATGAAGAAGAAGTGCTGGCTGGCTGCTTGGATAGCGTCCGGAATCTGGTGGATGAAATCATTATCGTGGATACAGGCTCCACTGATCGGACAAAGGAAATTGCAGCACAGTACACTTCGCGTATCTTTGATTTCAAATGGATAGATGATTTTTCCGCTGCAAGGAATTACAGCTTCAGTAAGGCGACAGGAGAGTATATCATGTGGCTGGATGCAGATGATATACTGCTGGCGAAGGATCAGGAGGCTTTCTGTACCTTATGGAGTAATTTGACCGATGAAGTGGACGTCGTATCGATGTATTATCATACAAAATTGGATAGTGAGGGGCGGCCGCTGTACTTGTATAGAAGAAATCGAGTCGTGAAGCGGAGCAAGAATTTCCGCTGGCACGGTGCCGTGCATGAATACTTGGAATTCGGCGGCAATATCGTGGCGTCGGAAATAGCTGTCACCCATCGTAAAAATAAAAAAACGAATACGATATCAGATCGAAACCTGCGAATCTATGAGTCTTACATTGCTTCTGGCAGAAAGCTGACACCACGCGATATGTTTTACTATGCAAATGAGTTGAAAGATCACGGAAAGTTCAACCTTGCCAAGAATTACTATACCGATTTCCTTCAATCAGAAGCGGGTTGGGTGGAGGATAATATCCGTGCGTGCCAGTACTTGGCGGATTGCTGCAAAGCAGAAGGAGATATGGAAGGGTATCGGATGCACTTATTCCGATCGTTTCGATATGATCGTCCGCGGCCTGAATTTTGCTGTCTGATCGGGGACTTGCTGACGGAGGATCGGAATTATGAGGCGGCTGCATATTGGTATCGGCAGGCATTGGATTTTGAAGGGAAGGAACTTCCGGGTTTCAGTGTACCTGCTTATACGACGTGGTATCCATATTTGCAGCTGACACTTTGTTATTCACGGATCGGCCAGCTGGAAGAGGCAAAATCGGCTCATGACAAAGCTGTCTTTTATCATCCGGATCACCCGAGTATCCTCCACAATACAGCTTTTTTTGAGAAGTTTGAGCTTTGATTTCCTTTTGCTGTTTCCTATGTCATAATACGTACTATCAAGGTAAGATATGGAGGATTGATTGTGGCACTGGACATAATTGCTTGGATTATCATTGCGGTGGCATTCATCGCTAGTTTTGCGGGAATCATCTATCCCGTCATCCCATCTCCGCTTATGCTCTGGATTGGATTTTTAGTATTTCAGTTCATGCTTAGTGATGGAGACTTATCAGTAATCTTCTGGATTGCGATGGTCATCTTGACGGTGATTTTGATCATCTCGGATATTATCGCGAATAGTTACTTTGTTAAGAAATTCGGCGGCAGTAAATGGGGGGAGCGTATTGCGGCGATCGGCGTAATCGTAGGTTCCTTCATCATCCCGCCTTTTGGCATCATCGTCGTGCCGTTTGTTGCTGTGCTTGTGACGGAGTTAGTCCAAAAAAGGACACCGAGGGAAGCTATTTATTCTTCCATTGGCTCATTGCTTGGCTTCCTTGGAGGCTCGATAGCTAAAATCGTCATCCAATTGATCATGATTGTATGGTTCTTGATAGCAGCATTCGTATAACGTGAAATAAGAAAGAGTGATCTCAAGGTGAGGTCACTCTTTTTGCTTGTGTCTATCATGCGAATTACGATAATGTTCATTTGATGCGTATAAGTCATCATGATTTCCGATTCCTGTAATATCGCCGTCTTCCAGGACAATTATCTGATCAGAGACTTTTAATGTGGACAAGCGGTGTGCAATCATGAATACACCGATATCATCCTGATTCAGCTGTTGTATCGTATCAATCAACAAATGTTCGGATTCACTATCCAAATATGAAGAAAATACTATCAAATGAGGATAACATTGTATATATGGTGAAATAAAAAACACCCTGCGGAAACAGGGTGTGCGTAACGCTATGTCATTGCTTATGCATATTGTGTTTTCTGCAATCTCATATCAAAGATGTAATAGCCGAATGGAATGACGGATGCGAGCAAGGCGAAGATTGCCCATTTCAATCCCCAGCCGACTTTCAGTGTTGTGTATCCTGCCCAAATCACATACAGGACGAAAAGCCCGCCGTGGATGGCACCTATATAGGTGACGAAGATCGGCATATCCATCATATATTTTAGCGGCATTGCTATGAATAATAGCAAAAGCAAGGAAGTCCCTTCGAGAAATCCGATGATTCGGAACCATTTCAGTGTCGCTTGCATGAAAGCCCTCCCAGAAACTATTTGTTAATAGTATAAGCAAGCTAGCTTATCTTTACCACTGCCCGGGAGAACTTGTCATAACATTGTCAAAATATCACTGCACGTCATAGATGGACGGGCGCCTGTCCTGGAATACGGGAATGCGACTTCGTACGTCAGCCACTTGGTCGAGATCTGCTTCGCCATAAAGGATGGTCGCTTCCTCTTTGGCTTCAGCGATGATTTCACCCCACGGCCCGATGATCAGGCTGTGCCCGGCAAAGTCATTTGCTGGATCACTTCCGGAGCGATTACAAGCAACTACAAAACATTGGTTTTCGATTGCCCGGCTGAGCAGGAGTGCGCGCCAGTGATCGAGCCGCTGCTTTGGCCATTCGGCGACGACGAATAATACTTGCTGATCACCTATCATATGCGTGCGGATGAATTCCGGAAAACGGATGTCGTAGCAGATGACACCGGCTGCTCGTTTATTTCCAATGGAAAAGGAGGCGGATCTGTCACCTTGGGAGAGGAACTTCTCTTCATCCATTAGCCGGAACAAATGAGCCTTATCGTATTCATGGAGCAGTTCACCTGCTGGCCCGAAGACAAGCATCGTGTTGTAGACGCCTGTTTCAGTACTTTTCGCGATGGAACCAGCGACAATATATATTTGATGCGCTTTAGCCAGCCTGCTGATGAAGCGTTTCGTCGTTTCTCCGTCAGCATCACTGATGGAATCAAGCCTTGTCAGATCATAACCGGTTGTCCAAAGCTCCGGCAGCACAATGACATCGGCTTTTTCCTGCGCCTCATGTATCAATGCTTCCATTCTTCTATAATTGGATTGGGGGTCACCAAAAACAATATCATGCTGGATCAATGCAAGTTTCATTGTGTCACTCCCTGATTTGCTGCAACGAAGGTCTCCACACTTTGCATGGCATCTACTACTTGTTCCAAAGAAGAAACATGCATGAAATGAATGGATTCTCCTGGTGCAACTGCACCGTCTGCAGCAATTTTCATCGCCTTATC
This sequence comes from Terribacillus jepli, assembly GCF_047228925.1. Taxonomy (NCBI): domain Bacteria; kingdom Bacillati; phylum Bacillota; class Bacilli; order Caryophanales; family Bacillaceae; genus Terribacillus; species Terribacillus jepli. The sequence continues at coordinate 144,112 of NZ_JBFEGH010000009.1, forward strand.
CACATTCTCTTTTACGCCGAGCTCTTTCAGTATAGTTGGCAATCCGAGCTTCCGATAAATTGGAAGCAAAGTCCGGATCTCCTCAAATTTATCCTCCAGTGCCAGCTGTACTAGAATACCGTAAGCTACCTTATTCCCATGCAGCTGCTCATGTGTTTCGGCAAGTCTTGTCAGTCCATTGTGTATGGAATGAGCACCAGCTATGCGGCCATATTCATCTCCGAATCCGCCGACCATGCCGCCTGCCATGATGATTGTTTCTGCAACACGCAGAAATGCACTATCCGCTTGCTTATTCTGCAAGGAACAAATTGCTGCATCTCCTTCGGCAATGAGGATATCCCGGCATAGCTTAGCGGCATTGCGGGCTATTTGAACAGCAAGCGGCTGATCAGTCATGTTTTCGGTAAGGGCATCCGCTTCATACCATTTAGCCAATGTGTCCCCAATTCCCGCAATCAGATACGGTGTAGGTGTCGTGAGCAGCAATTTCGGTTCAACTAGCAGCATGAAGGTGCTGCGCGGGAAGACCGTGTATTCGACGAAATTTCCCTCTTCATCATAGAACACACTTAGTGAGGCCCATGGGGAACAGTTGGATACGATTGTCGGAATCAGGATGACCGGAAGTCCTGCATCATTGGCAGCAGCTTTGGCAGTATCCAACACTTTTCCGCCGCCCACACCGATTATGAATTGAGCAGCTTCGCCGGCTGCGATACCTGCTAATCGAGCTGCTTCTGCATGTGTGCATTGGCCGTTGTAAGCAATCCGTTTCACTGGTAAATCGATCGGATCCAAGAATGGGGAAGCTGCTTTCCATGATGCATCCCCGTGAATAAGCAAACCATTGGTCCAGTTCAATTCGGATAGCCGTGCTGGTAGGCTTTCCAATATATTATCCTCGCAGACGTAATAGTTCGGGGCGCCTTTTATGTTGATGGTCATGTTGTCACCTCATTGAATTTTTACATAAAAAAACTCTTCCAGACGAATATGGAAGAGGGAAAGGCGTGTGTCTTCATCCCCTTATCCCTCAGCGTCTCGCTGTTGGAATTAGCACCGTGTGCAAATGCACCGGTTGCCGGGCTTCATAGGGCCAATTCCCTCCGCCTTCTCTTGATAAGAGTGTGTGATTCATGTATGATTTGTTCATTATCGCATTCTATTTCCAACACTGTCAAGATTGGTAATAGTCAGAATAGGAAGCGCGACACAACAGGAGAGTGAGTAAGATGGATTTTCCGTTTTCGGATGCATTGAAACGATTGCCGGAGCAGTTTTTTGCCGGCTTAGTACATAAAGTAAGCCTGCTGGAAAAAGAGGGCCACGATATCATCAAGCTTGGACAGGGGAATCCTGATTTGCCGACGCCGCAGCATATCGTAGATAAATTAAAAGAAGCCTCTGATAATCCGGCTTATCATAAATATTCACCATTCAGAGGCTTTGATTTTCTTAAGCAGGCAGTCTGTGAATTTTATGACCGGGAATACGGTGTGAAGTTAGATCCTGCAACAGAAGTAGCCATCATGTTCGGCTCTAAAACAGGTTTGGTGGAGATCAGTCAATGTTTGTTGAATCCAGGTGACTTGGCACTGCTCCCGGATCCGGGGTATCCGGATTATATGTCCGGTATTGAACTTGCCCAAGCACGGACATCGCTCATGCCATTAACTGTTGAAAATGAATTCCTGCCTGACTATGGTGCTATTCCAGCTGGTGATCTGGAAGAAGCAAAGCTGATGTTCCTCAACTATCCGAACAATCCGACTGCAGCAACAGCGGATCAGAAGTTCTTTGATAGAACAGTGGAGCTGGCGAAGGAACATAAAATCTGTGTGCTGCATGATTTTGCTTATGGTGCACTTGGCTTCGACAGGGAAAAACCGCAGAGCTTCCTGCAATCCGAAGGCAGCAAGGAAGTCGGCATTGAAATGTACACCTTATCCAAAACGTATAATATGGCCGGCTGGCGCATCGCGTTTGCAGTCGGTAATGCATCTGTGATTGAAAGCATCAATTTAATCCAGGATCATGTTTACGTAAGCTTATTCGGCGGCATGCAAGAAGCAGCTGCTTACGCGTTGACTACAGACCAGACATGCGTGGAAGAGCTCGTCCATACGTACGAAAGCAGAAGAGATGCTTTCATTGGCCATTTGCGTGCAATCGGCTGGGATGTACCCGAACCAAAAGGAACCTTCTTCGTTTGGCTGCCAGTTCCGCATGGTTACACATCCGAGGAATTCGCTGATCTGCTACTCGAAAAGGCACATGTTGCGGTCGCGCCGGGCAATGGATTTGGGGAATATGGAGAAGGATACGTCCGAGCGGGTCTATTGGATACAGAAGAAAGATTGCTGGAAGCTGCAAAGCGAATCGAAAAACTCGGTATCTTTTCAAAAGCATAAGAAAGAGCCAGTCACGGAAAGGGACTGGCTCTTTTGTCTGTCAGCTGGTCACTGCGCAGCGATTGGGGCCGGATTCGATATCGGCTTCGTCTGCGCCGTCTATCGTCGCTTTTCCTTGGTTGGCTTCTCGAATCAGCTGATAACTATTCGGCTGCTGTTCAGGAATGCTTTCCAAAACGGAGGAGGCAAATTCGCCTGCATCCTGCAGCTGTAGTCTTGGATTTTTTCTGTACAGGTCTTCCATGCGTGCTTGGACGGTGCCGTCACTTCCGATTTCTGTAAGCTCGGAGAAATGGGAAGGCAGGACAATCAAGTCCAGGGATAATAATGGATATTTTTCATATAAAGTGTTATGCAGATCTTGTACCCATTGTTCTGCTTGACCCGCCAAATCTGGGCGCCCGATCGACTCGGTAAAGAGCGTATCCCCGGATAGTAAGTACGTGTCGTCAACGACAAAACTGATGCTTCCTTCTGTATGACCTGGTGAGGCAACACAGCGCATGCCCTCTTCAGGCTTGCCGAACGGTATGTCGATCCCGTCTTGTAACGGGGAAAAGCTGAATTTTGCTTCTTTCCCATCATCAGCAGGGAACCAGTAAGTTGCCCCGGTTTCCTCTGCGATCTTCTGCCCGCCGGATAAATGATCGGCGTGGAGATGGGTATCAAGTACTTGTTTGATTTCCCAGCCATTCTCTTTTGCAAAAGAAACATAAACTTCCGTGAATCTGGCTGGATCCACTACGGCTGCTTCGTCACCTGAGACGATCATATAGGAAAGACAGCCTTTCCCGATGCGCATAAACTGGTAAATTGCCCCCCCATAAGTGAGATCGCCAATCTTGCGTGGACTGATCGTTTCTCCCCATGCATGCATACCGCCGACTACATGTACACTATTGACCATTCCAGCCGACTCTAAAAGCGAGACGGCGGTCTGAGCTGATTTGCCCCGATAGCACATCACATAAACAGGCTCATCTTTTGGCAGCTGGTTGCAGACATCATTTGGATCAGCTTTGATGGCAGCAAACGGAATATCATATCGCTTAACACTGTCGGCAACAATCGCCCAGTCTTGCACATCCGCTTCCTGCCGGATATCAAGCAGATGAACGGTTTCTTTCTTTTTGATTTTCTCTGCCAGTTCTGCTGTGTGCAATGGATTCATGCAATCGTCTCCTTTAGAAATCTTTTTTAATTATAGGAAGGAGCAATTTGACTCCTTTCTTATTAACAGGGAATATCTTGCTATCGGCAAGCAAGTGGCTTGCATAGCCGGCTGTGCCCGCGAGCTGGGTACCGAATAGGGCTGTCCCCTGTTCGAAGAATGTCATCAATATGTAGAAATAGACTAACCCGATCAAGGAATGTGTGTAGCTCCGGTGGCTGAGGAAAGATGCAATCCCGATATAACATCCACTCATGACAACCCAAGTATGCCCTGTGTACAAGCCGGTCAGCAGTACAGCGATGCCTGTAATCAGCAGCATGAACTTCTTATTGATTACGCGGGAGAGAACCATAATTCCTGCTCCGATCGCTAAACCGATATAACGATCTTGGCCAAATAAATTCCACATACTATATAGAATGAGCAATAATCCGATAAAAATTGTAATATTGCGGATGGCTTTGTGTGAAAAAGTGATGCGGTTGGAGAGGATACCGCCTGTATCCAAATCTGGTACAAGGGCTGCAACCGCTGCTGTGCAGGTCATTGTGACGGTAACAGCGCCTTCAGCATCCAAGGCGGTTGCGCTGGCGAAACCAGCGCCTGCCCCGATTAATAAATGTGTGATTCCTTTCATTCTAGCTGTGCCTCCAAAAGTTAGTCCTTAAAAGCATACTAGAATCTTTATGTCATGGCTATCCGTATTGTATCTGATGTGCTTTTTTACGGGAAAGGTATCTTCATCTTTATATGATTTTGCCGCCCGACAAAATCATCGTCCTCGTAAATCTTTGAAATCTTCTGGCAGGATTCGTTTGCGATTTTATGTCTTGAAGCACCAAAGAGGAGGGATAAGGCTCCACCACCAGCACGTCTTTGCTCACCGCGGCCGACACGATATTTCAAAAATCGGTCGAGGCATCAAAATGATCGTAATAAGTCCATTCCCATCCCCTGTCTCTGTTGTTAATGTATATAGTTACCGAATGAGCTGCATGTAAAACGCGATTTTTTCTTATGGACATAGGAGGCAGCCGCACACGTTTGTGATAAAATGAAAGCAATGGTCTCACGTCAGAAAGGAATGGTTACAGGTGGGTAAAACAAAAGTAGGAATCGTCTTCGGCGGAAAATCCGCGGAGCATGAAGTATCCTTACAATCAGCAAAAAACATTGCCGATGCAATTGATAAAAATAAATATGATGTTGTCTTGATCGGAATCGATAAAAATGGAAAATGGCAGCTGAATGACAAAGCGGATTATCTGCTGAACGCACATGATCCGAAGCATATCGAATTGAAACCTTCCGAGCAAGGAATTGCAGTAGTTCCTGGCATGAAGGAGAAGCAGCTTGTCAGCCCGAGTCAAGGCGCGGTCCTCGATCAAGTGGATGTCATCTTCAGCATCCTCCACGGTACATTAGGAGAGGATGGCAGCATGCAAGGCATGCTGCGCATCGCTAATCTTCCATATGTCGGTCCGAATGTACTCAGCTCTGCCGTCTGTATGGATAAGGATATCGCCAAGCGTCTATTGAAGGAAGCGGGGATCCGAGTCGCGAATGGCTTTACATTCAAAAAGCGTCAGCTTGGATCCATAAAATATGAAGAGGTGGCGGAAGTGCTGGGCAGCACGGTATTCATTAAACCTGCCAATCAAGGCTCCTCTGTCGGCGTAAGCAAAGCAAAAACAGAAGAAGAGTTCTACAAAGGATTGGAAGAAGCATTCCGTTATGACACGAAAGTGCTTGTCGAGGAAGCAATCGTCGGCCGCGAGATTGAAGTGGCGGTACTTGGCAATGAAGAACCGATGGCATCCTTGCCGGGAGAGATTCTGCCGAAAACGGAGTTTTACTCTTATGAATCCAAGTATATCGACGAATCCGGTGCAGAGCTTGCTATTCCGGCCCAACTTTCCGAGTCTGTTACAGAACAAGCAAGGAAGCTGGCAGTCGAAGTATTCCAGACACTTGATGTCGAGGGGCTTGCGCGTGTTGACTTCTTCTTGACGGAACAAGGCGAATTCGTTGTCAATGAAGTAAACACCCTTCCAGGCTTCACGAAAATCAGCATGTATCCGAAGCTTTGGGACATCACTGGCATCTCCTATCCAGAGCTGATCGACCGTCTGATTCAGCTTGCCATTGAACGCCACAAACGGGATAACGAATTGAGCAATGCTGCTTTTGAGCAATTCTGATTGATTGCTTGGATGCACGTACTTTAACTAAAAAATCCGAACTGAGAAGAGATTCTCCAAGTTCGGATTTTTTTATTTATATGAATATGCCCTATTTGCGGCGCAGAGCTTGTACAACAGGATGCATGTAGAGTTCCAGACGAAACTCTACATACTGTTTGGCATGGAGGCTGTGCAAATTCGGTCTGGCACCTGAAAATCATGTGATTTCAAGATAGTTGGATACTGCAGGGCTTACAATGTAGGTGATTATCGCTGGTTACGAGCCATTCGGGAAAAAATCACGTTAGGTTTGTAATGTTTTCGAATACAGAGAATTTCTATAAATTCAGCGCAATTTATTTGAAATCGTAAATTTGTAAGATTATATACCTTTTACAAAAAAATGGTTTAAAAGGTTCTCATTTATCTTGATTATAAGTATAGTGTAGAATTTGTAAAAAAAAGCTTATTCAGGGGGGGCTTAAAGAATACTATAAGGTTCTAAAAAATGGAGGGTAAAAATATTGAGTGAAAATTACGAGTATGAATCATCCAAGCTAAAAAAGTATAGAAAGATCATTTTTTTAATGGCTTTTTTCGGACAGCTCATTACACTTTATTTTTTTACTGTTATTGGACGATTTGATAGTACTGAATCTGATATTATCCTTAAGAATTACGTTAGTCTTTCTGGGTTGGCTTCCACTATTTGTATGTGTATTTTGGTCATTTATGGAGCGATTATTATCAATAGGTTCTTGGTCAAAAATTATATTGGTGAAGATAAAATGAGAACGTATTTATACCCTAATGGAAGGTTGAAATTATTTTATGATAAAGTGATGTCTTTCTGTGGTATGTTCTTTGGTGTCCAACTGTTGGGATGACTGTAGCAAACATTCTATATCTACTGTTGGAGACAGTAGCTCCAATACTTGATACATCCAATACGGCTCTATATTCTATTGGTCATTTCTTCATTACTTCTATAGCCACAGTAATATTAACTGTTTCTTTAATATTTTTTTCGAGCATGGCGGGTATATATTTGAACTCAACAGTGGCTACTATTGTAACAGGAATTATTTTAATAGCTGTATTCGGTAATATAGTAGCGATGGCTTTTGCTAGTCAGTTACTAGTTACACTAAGTTCTGCTATTTTTATCCTCGTTATAACTTTAATCTGTATTAAAATTACTGGTTCGAAGATTGAAAAGGATGAAGTGTTTTCGAAATGAGGATATTTTACTGCTGTGGTTAGAGTTTTGTAGTGATTTCTAAAATAGGAGGCGTCCAGCTTTATTTAACACTAATGAATTTGTCTTGAAGAAAAATTCCGCTTAGTCAGCATTCCTGAAACAATCACATACATTTCCATAACCTTGGTATGTGGTTACATGTCTTTCCATATGCAAAAGCGCCTTGCTATGATACAATGGACTGCAGAAAAGAATAAAAAATCCAGGCCATCCTGGGAGAGGTTCTAGCACAACCCTCTATAAAAAACTAAGGAACTATATCCTTGGGTATAGTCTTTTTTATTTTTTTATGGATAATTGGCAGCCTCTTTCCTTTGGGAAGAGGCTTTTTTATTGGATTGTCTGGAAAAAGGAGAAACGTAATGAAAAAGGGTAAAGCCATCGTCGTCTTCAGCGGCGGACAAGATAGTACAACTTGCTTGTTTTGGGCAATGGAGCAATTCGAGGAAGTGGAAGCTGTCACTTTCAATTATAACCAGCGTCATAGTCTGGAAATCGAAGTGGCTGAACAAATCGCCAAAGAGCAAGGAATCAGACATCATGTATTGGATATGTCATTATTGAATCAGCTTGCACCAAACGCGCTGACAAGGGATGATATCGAAATCGAAGAGCAAGAAGGGGAACTGCCGTCCACGTTTGTACCTGGACGTAATCTAGTATTTCTATCCTTCGCAGCTATCCTGGCGCATCAAGTAGGCGCAAAGCATCTTGTAACAGGTGTTTGTGAAACAGACTTTAGCGGCTACCCAGACTGCCGTGATATCTTTGTGAAATCCTTGAATGTATCTCTCAATCTATCAATGGATAAAGATTTCGTCATCCATACGCCATTGATGTGGCTGGATAAAGCAGAAACATGGGAATTGGCAGATCAGTTAGGTCAGCTCTCTTATGTGAAGGAAAAAACACTTACCTGCTACAACGGCATCATTGCCGAAGGCTGCGGAGAATGCCCAGCTTGTAAGCTGCGTCAAAACGGGCTTGACCAATACGAAGCGAAAAAGGCGGCCAAGGCATGATCCAGCAAATTTATCCGCAAGTGCAGCATGACTATAGCTACGAATTGAATAAGGATCTGCATTTTGCTGCGGCACACAGCATCCAGCATCCGGATGCAGGTAAATGCCAGCAAGTGCATGGCCATACGTATTTTGCCAATGTTACGATTGCCGGAGATGAATTGGATGACAGCGGATTTTTATTCAACTTCTCGACGATCAAAGCACTGATCCACAAAAAATTCGATCACACGCTTTTAAATGACCACACTGATGTCCTTGGGGAAGAAGATTTCCCAACGACGGAAGTGATGGCCCGAAAAATCTATGAATTGATTCAACAAGAACTGGATCAGCTGCCTCACCAGCCACAATGCCTGCAAGTTTTCTTGCGTGAGACACCGACCAGCTACTGTGTATATCGACCAAAGCGAGGAACAGAAAATGGCAAGTAAATTTCCGGTTTTAGAAGTATTTGGTCCTACCGTGCAAGGAGAAGGAATGGTTGTCGGACAGAAGACGATGTTCGTCCGTACAGCAGGCTGCGATTATAGCTGCAGCTGGTGTGATTCTGCTTTTACATGGGATGGATCAGCGAAAGATGATATCCGACTGCTGACTGCCGAAGAGATATGGAATCAATTGAAGGAAGTGGGCGGAGATCGCTTCCGTCACGTGACTATCTCTGGTGGGAACCCTGCGCTACTTAAGAATCTAGGAGAGTTCACACAGCTTCTGAAGCAAAAAGAAGTGAAAGTAGCTTTGGAGACTCAGGGAAGCCGGTATCAGCCGTGGTTTCTGGAAATCGACGATCTTACTATTTCTCCTAAACCCCCAAGCTCAATGATGAAGACCGATTTTCATCGCCTTGATGAGATAATTAACAATCTGAGAGAAGCAGGGCGTCTTATGCATGTGAGTCTGAAGGTTGTCATTTTCGATGAAGAAGACTTGCGGTATGCAACGAATGTTCATAAACGTTATCCAGACGTGAGTTTTTATGTACAAGTCGGTAATCATGATACAGCTACGTTGGATGATGCCGCATTGAAAGATGCATTGCTGTCCAAATATGAATGGCTGATCGATCAAGTGTCAGCTTCCAATGAACTGAATCATGTGCGTGTCCTGCCACAGCTTCATACACTTGTATGGGGAAATAAACGTGGTGTATAAATCGAGGCTGGGACAAAAGTATTTCAGCTAATTGAAAACCCGAACTATGACGGAATCTTGAATCAAAGATACGCGTAGATTCGGGTTTTTGACGTTAATCTATACTAGTGTAGGCAGAACACGGAGACTCCACCAAGCAATTTTCTTCGTTCGATGTTAAGCTGCCGAAGTAGTCCTCAGGGAGTCTTTTTATGCCTGAAAATGGGCAGGCACAATCTACCTGCCGGAATAATAGGATACCTAGTCAATAAATTAACAAAAAATGCTTGAATTTATATTAGTTATAATGCATAATAATTCACATAAATAAATCGAGCATTCAGCACGGAGAGGGAGATTCATAATGGCAAAGGATAAAATCGTACTCGCATACTCTGGTGGTTTAGATACTTCTGTAGCAATCAAGTGGCTGCAGGATAAATATAATTATGATGTGATCGCAGTTGGTTTGGATGTTGGGGAAGGCAAGGATTTGGATTTCGTTCAAGAGAAAGCCTTGCAGGTGGGAGCTATCAAATCCTATACAGTTGATGCTAAAGCTGCGTATGCAGAGGAATACGTACTTCCAGCTTTGAAAGCAAACTTGCTATATGAAGGAAAATATCCGCTTGTTTCAGCGCTTAGCCGTCCGTTGATTGCGAAGGTGCTAGTCGATATCGCGAAAGAAGAAGGAGCCGTGGCAGTAGCGCATGGCTGTACTGGAAAAGGTAATGATCAGGTTCGGTTTGACGTGAGTTTCACCGCATTGAACCCGGATTTGAAAATTGTTGCCCCTGTCCGTGAATGGGCAATGAGCCGTGATGAAGAAATCGAATATGCACAGCAGCATGGTATTCCAGTACCGGTAGGCAAAGAGAGCCCATATAGTGTCGATCAAAATCTATGGGGGCGTTCCAATGAGTGCGGAATTTTGGAAGATCCATGGGAGCAGCCGCCAAGTGATGCTTTTGGACTGACTGTTGATCCGGAAGATGCACCAGATGAAGCACAAATCGTGACCATCACTTTCGAAAAAGGGAAGCCGGTCGCAATCGATGGCGAGGCTTATGCATTGGATGAACTTATCCTGAAATTGAATGAAATCGCTGGTAAGCATGGTGTCGGACGTATCGATCATGTTGAAAATAGATTGGTAGGTATCAAATCCCGTGAAATCTATGAATGCCCGGCTGCAGTGACACTGATCGCTGCCCATCAGGAATTGGAAGCTTTGACGATGACTCGCGAAATCTCCCAGTTCAAACCGATCGTTGAGCAAAAACTGGCACAGACAATTTATGACGGCCTATGGTATTCCCCGCTTACAAAAGCGCTGCAAGCATTCATCGAGGAAACACAGCAGACAGTTTCCGGCAATGTCAAAGTGAAGCTCTACAAAGGACATGCACTTGTTGTCGGCAGAGAATCTGCTGAGTCCTTATACAGTTTTGATCTGGCAACATACAAGCCAGAAGATAAATTCGATCACGATGCAGCGCTTGGCTTTATCCAGCTTTGGGGTCTGCCTACAAAGGTGCAGGCTGAAGTTGCCCGTAAGCTAACAGTGCAAACGGTAGCACCATCATTATTGAAAATAGATAAAAAAGAAGCTGTAAAACAATGAAGCTCTGGGGAGGAAGATTCACGAAGCCGACCAATGAATTAGTAGACGCCTACACTTCCTCCATCGGCTTTGATCAAAAACTGGCTGTATATGATATCCAAGGCAGCCTCGCCCATGTGGCGATGCTTGGTAAATGCGGCATCATCGAACAGGATGAAGCGGAAACGATTGCTGATGGATTGAAACAGGTGCTGAACAAAATCCAGGCAGGGGAAGCAACACTCACGCAAGCAGACGAGGATATCCATATGAATGTAGAGAGGCTGCTGATTGAGCACATCGGTCCGGTAGGCGGCAAGCTGCATACCGGAAGAAGCCGTAACGACCAAGTGGCATTGGATATGCGTTTATATTTGCGGGAAGCAATCGTCGATATTGTCGGATTGCTGGGAGCTGTACAGACCGCATTGACGGAACAGGCAAAGCAGCATTTGGAGACGATCCTTCCTGGCTATACTCATTTGCAGCGTGCACAGCCTGTATTGTTCGGCCATCATCTTATGGCATATGCTTTTATGCTGCAGCGGGATGTTGAGCGTCTGCAGGATAGCTGGAAGCGCGTGAATAAAATGCCGCTTGGGGCAGGCGCCCTGGCTGGGACGACGTTCCCGATCGATCGGCATTTTGTAGCGGAGCAGCTCCATTTCGACGGGATTACCGAAAACAGTCTGGACAGCGTCAGTGATCGTGATTTTGTAGTGGAATTCCTGTCAGCTGCGAGTTTGATCAGCATGCACCTATCACGACTATCAGAGGAATTGGTGCAATGGTCCAGTGCGGAGTTCAATTTCATCGAATTGGATGATGCCTTTTCGACTGGCAGCAGCATGATGCCGCAGAAAAAGAACCCTGATGTCGCAGAACTCGTACGAGGTAAATCCGGTCGGGTATTCGGACATCTGATGGGAATGCTCACTACCTTGAAAGGTCTGCCGCTTGCGTATAACAAGGATATGCAGGAAGACAAGGAAGGCATGTTTGATACAGTGGAAACGTTGAAGGGGGCTCTGGGCCTTTTCGCGCCGATGATCGAGACCATGCATGTGAAGCAGGATAATATGTACCACGCTGTCCGCAATGATTTTTCGAATGCGACAGATCTTGCCGATTACTTGGTGGCAAAAGGCATGGCTTTTCGTGAATCACATGCAGTGGTCGGTCAGACAGTATTGTACAGTATCGAACAAGGAAAGTACTTATTGGATCTCGGTCTAGAAGAGCTGCAGCAGTTTTCCAGTCTGATAGAGGAAGATATTTACGAGGCACTTGCACCGGAAACGGTCGTAGCAGCCAGGAATATTCCAGGCGGCACAGCTAAAGCAAGGGTCCAGGACCAAGTGGATAATATAGAAGCCTTGCTGGAAACGAATAGAAAGTGGACAGAAGAGCAGGCTGCCAAACTGGAGGGGTGAGCAGCTGCTCACCTTTCTTTTTCTTATAAATGCATATTTATTACTTTTTTAGAATAAAGATAATGTCCGTTTCGGAAAGGAGCAGCATGAATGGAAGAGACAAAGGGTTACTTGATGCTTAGTACAGGCGATATATTGGAAGGTGTCTGGCTCGGTAAAACAACGGAATCAGATGGGGAAATGGTTTTTAATACAGCGATGACAGGCTATCAGGAAGTGATGACGGATCCTTCCTACGCCGGGCAGATTGTTACGATGACGTATCCGCTGATTGGCAATTATGGTTTCAATACGCAGGATAAGGAAAGCCATACACCGTCTATTCATGGGCTTGTCATTTCGACACCATGTGAAACACCGGCTCACTACCTAGCAACCCAGACATTGCAGGATATTGCGGATGAGTACAATTTTCCGATTTTGGCACAGGTGGATACACGGAAACTGACAAAAATAATCCGCCAGCACGGGGACGTTTATGGAAAAATGGCTAAAACGCCGGGAGCAGTTCCGGATAAAGCAAAGGTATCCGAGAAAATCGTGGAGAAAGTCTCCGTTAAACAAGAGCAGTTCCACCAAGCAGAAGGCTCACCGAATGCCCATGTAGCAATCATTGATTATGGTTATAAGCATTCCATACGGGATATGCTGCTGGAAAATAACTGTGACGTCACCGTTTTTCCTTTTGATACGAAGCTGGAAGAGCTGCAGGAAGCAAAAGTGGATGGGGTTCTGCTATCCAATGGTCCTGGCGATCCAAAATCCTTGGAATACTTAGCGGGAGAAATCAAACGGATTGCGGATTTTTACCCGACGCTGGGTATCTGTCTCGGACATCAGCTACTGGCACTTGCATTCGGTGGAAATACGATGCGCCTGCCTTACGGACATCGTGGAAGCAACCACCCGGTTCAGCATCTGCCGAGCGGCAAAATATCGATTACTTCCCAGAACCATGGATATGTCGTCGATGAAGCTTCTATTTCCCAGTCACTTTGGAATATCCTTTACAGCAATGTCAATGATGGTTCGGTAGAAGGGCTTCAGCACTGCTCCAAACCGATCATGAGTGTCCAATTCCATCCGGAAGCGCATCCTGGTCCGAGCGATACGTATGATGTGTTCAAACAATTCTTGAATTCGGTACGGAACAGAGGAGTGACAGCATATGCCTAAACAGCCGCACATCAGGAAAGTCCTAGTCATCGGTTCTGGTCCGATTGTCATCGGGCAGGCGGCGGAATTCGATTACGCAGGCACACAAGCATGCCTGGCTTTGAAAGAGGAAGGAGTAGAGATCATCCTCGTCAATAACAATCCAGCCACGATCATGACGGATCAGGCATTTGCTGATGAAGTGTATTTGGAGCCGCTCACTTGTGAGTCCCTGACCAATATCATCGAAAAGGAAAGGCCGGATGGCCTGCTGCCTACTTTAGGCGGCCAGACTGGCCTTAACCTTGCTGTAAGCCTGGATCAAGCAGGTGTATTGGAAAAATACGATGTCACCCTTTTAGGTACGCCGCTGGATGCCATCCAGCGCGGTGAAGATCGTGAACTGTTCAAGCAGATGATGCAGGATATCAACGAACCAGTCCCGGAAAGCCTTCCGGTCACTTCTATCCAAGAAGCCAAAGCTTTCGCTGAAAAAACGGGATTTCCAATCATCATCCGCCCGGCTTATACGCTAGGAGGAGCCGGCGGGGGAATAGCCAATGATCTATCTGAACTGCTGCGTTATGTGAAAAGCGGAATCCAGGCAAGTCCGATCAATCAAGTGCTGATTGAACAAAGTGTAAAAGGCTGGAAGGAAATAGAATATGAAGTGATGCGCGATGCCAATGATACATGCATCATTGTCTGCAATATGGAAAATATCGACCCTGTCGGCATACATACAGGAGATAGTATCGTTGTCGCACCGTCCCAGACACTGACAGACAGACAATATCAGATGCTTCGGACGGTATCTTGTAAAGTCATCCGTGAACTGGGGGTCGTTGGGGGGTGTAATATTCAGTTTGCCCTGAATCCGCATAGCGATGAATATGTCATCATCGAGGTGAATCCGCGGGTAAGCCGCTCCAGTGCGCTAGCTTCCAAAGCAACAGGTTATCCGATTGCCCGGATTGCTGCAAAGCTTGCACTTGGCTATCATCTGCATGAAGTGCCAAATCCGATCACGGGAGATACATTTGCCAGCTTCGAGCCAGCCATCGACTATGTAGCGGTGAAAATTCCGCGCTGGCCATTCGATAAGTTCACACAGGCCGATCGCTTGCTTGGTACACAAATGAAAGCAACAGGCGAAGTAATGGCACTTTCACGCAACTTGCCGGCTGGATTGCATAAAGCGATCCGTTCTTTAGAGATTGGACTTGAAGAATTCCGTCTCCCGTCTGCTGAAGCACTGTCGGACATCGAGCTGGAACAAGGTCTCAAAGCTGCAGATGATCGCCGTCTGTTCCTGCTTGCAGAAGCACTGCGCCGCGGGATAACGATTGAAACTATCCATGAATGGACAGAAATCACAACATTCTTCCTTCATGAAATGAAACGGATCATTGATGTCGAGCGGGAATTGAAGGATGGAGGCTGGCAGCCGGATGATCTGCTTCTTCGAAAAGCAAAGACACTTGGGTTCAGCAATGTCGCCCTGGCCAGAGTGTTTGATCAGCCATTGGCGGCAGTGGAAGGACTGATCAAGGAGCTTGGGACCAAACCATCCTACAAAATGGTAGATACATGTGCAGCAGAGTTTTCCGCGCAAACTCCTTACTTTTATTCCAGCTGGCAGGAAGAAGATGAGGTAGATCCATTGCCTGCAGCAGATAAAAAAGTGGTGGTGCTCGGCTCTGGTCCGATTCGGATCGGGCAAGGGGTGGAATTCGATTTTTGTTCTGTGCAATCGGCTTTATCGTTGCGAGAGCAAGGAATCCGTTCGATAGTCATCAATAATAATCCGGAAACGGTCAGTACAGATTTCAATACAGCAGATCATCTGTATTTCGAGCCTCTCACAAAAGAAGATGTACTGCACATTATCGAAAAAGAGCAAGCCGATGAAGTGCTCGTCCAGTTCGGGGGGCAGACAGCAATCAATTTAGCTTCGGATTTGGCGGAAGCTGGTGTGACGATTGCTGGAACCAGCACGACTTCGATCGATTGTGTAGAGAATAGGGAAGCTTTCTATGATTTGCTGCATTCTTTGAACATCCCGCATATTCCAGGCACGACGGTGGTGGATACAGCTTCGTTGAAAGACGAGGCTCGCCGTATCGGCTATCCGATTTTGATTCGTCCATCTTATGTGATCGGCGGTCAAGGGATGGTCATTCTCCATTCGGAAGATGGGCTGGATTCTTATTTGAGAGATCTGGAGCACCAGATTCACACTTCCCGTCTGTTCCCGCTGCTTCTGGATAAGTATGTTCCGGGCATGGAGGTAGAGGTGGATGTTGTATGTGATGGAGCAGATATCCTCATTCCGGGCATTTATGAACATATCGAACCGGCTGGTATCCATAGCGGAGACAGTACAGCAATTTTCCCTGCTCCCAGCTTGAGTCAATCAGAGAGAAATATGATTGTAGGTTTTGCAAGTCGAATCTCGGATGCTCTTCAAATGAAAGGCATCATGAACATTCAATATGTCTTCAGTGAGGATCGTTCCATCCTGTATGTCCTGGAAGTCAATCCACGAGCCTCCCGCACAGTACCAATTTCGAGTAAGGTGACAGGTATCCCACTGGTTGACTTAGCGACAAGAGTCCAGATGGGTGCAGCATTGCAGCAATTAGGTTACCCGCTTGGATTGCAAAAAGAGATACCGTTCTTTGCCGTGAAGCTGCCTGTCTTCTCGACGACAAAGCTGGCAGGTGTCGATCCGCTCCTTGGACCGGATATGCAATCGACGGGTGAAGCAATCGGTCTAGGGAAAACAGTGCCAGAAGCACTGAATAAGGCGTTTGGCTGGAAGGAAAAAACACTTAGATCTTTGACGGATGACGCACAGATCCTCTTGGATGCTGAAGCTTCCGATTTGATCCAGCTGGAAGCACTGCTTGGGCAGCTGCAAGCCAAAGCAGTGCTGACAAAGGAAACGGCAGCGCTTCTGCCAGATGCGGATGCATATCAAATTGTTTCCTATGAAGAAGCGATCGAGTTGGTTGAAGATCAAAAAATGACAGCTGTATGCAGTACGAGAAAGGGGCGTCAAGGTATCCGTGAATCGGCATGGAAGACAGAGACGCCGTGTATGACAAGTTTGCCGACCATGCAAAGCTATTTGATTGCCGGCAAAAAGGAGCTGGCCGACAGCCTATCAATCTCGGATTATCTGGAACAAGTGGAAAAGGAGCATGTGCGATGAAGCAACTGACAGAGGAGCATTACCTTGCAGGCAGAAGCCTCTTATCCTTACAGGATTTGACGAAGGAAGAAATTCATTACGTGCTGGATTTGGCTGCCGGGCTGAAGAGTCAGCAGCAAAAAGGTGAGCTGATCCAGCCGCTGAACGGGAAAACATTGGGAATGATTTTCGAAAAATCTTCCACACGGACACGAGTTTCATTTGAAACCGGCATCTACCAGCTTGGTGGTATGGGACTTTATCTAAACGCAAATGACCTGCAGCTTGGCCGCGGTGAACCTGTTGCAGATACAGCAAAGGTGTTGTCGGGCTATCTGGATGCGATCATGATCCGCGCCAATTCGCATAAGATGGTCGAAGAGCTGGCAGCCCATGCCAGCATCCCGGTGATCAATGGTTTGACGGATTTGTTCCATCCATGTCAGGCGCTTGCTGACATGCAGACGATCCTGGAGTATAAGGAAACGTTGGAAGGTGTGAAACTAGCCTATATCGGGGACGCAAACAATGTTGCCAACAGCCTGATGATTGCGGCAGCGAAAACAGGTATGCAAATCCGGATTGCATCACCTGCTGGTTATCAGCCGCTTCCTGAGATTGTGGAGAAGGCAAGCGCAATCAGCGATGATCCGGACTTCCTGCTGATTACGGAGAGTCCAGAAGTTGCATGCTGCGGAGCGGATGTCATTTATACGGATGTCTGGACTAGTATGGGGCAGGAACAGGAAACACAAGCAAGACTTGCGGCTTTCCAAGGTTATCAAGTGAATGAAGCACTTATGGATGCTGCAGCTCCAGATGCCATTTTCTTGCACTGTTTGCCGGCACATCGAGGAGAGGAAGTGACCGCCGCTGT
Organism: Terribacillus jepli; assembly: GCF_047228925.1. Taxonomy (NCBI): domain Bacteria; kingdom Bacillati; phylum Bacillota; class Bacilli; order Caryophanales; family Bacillaceae; genus Terribacillus; species Terribacillus jepli. Next base: position 161,564 of record NZ_JBFEGH010000009.1, read on the forward strand.
CATCGATGGTCCGCAATCAGCCGTATTCCAGGAAGCGGAAAATCGATTGCATGCCCAAAAAGCGCTTATGCTTGCTGTCATGGGAAAATAAATGAAAAACAAAGAAACCGCCAATAATGATGTGCACCCTAAAAGTTAGAGTCAATATTAGATAGCCTGTTGGCTGGTGTGGAGCCGGTATTGTACCGGACTCA